>JAJDEG010000065.1 GCA_029259895.1 Planctomycetota bacterium | reverse complement strand
GGACTGGGACAATCTGTTCAACGCGCCGACCGGGCCGCTGTTTGGTGGGGCGAACCTGGGGAAGATCATCAACCGCCCGCAGAATCTGCGGCTGTTTTACGGGCATTTGCAAGACATTATGTCGCGATCGTTCAACACGACATACATGTCGTACTGGACGAACCATTATGGGCAGGTGGCCGGACGCAACTTCAGCGGCGCGCTGAGCTATATCGGACAACGGGCCGCGCACGTGCAGTCGCAGTTGCCGGCCCAAGTGGCGTTTGTCATCACGACCAACGGCGGCGCGGACTTTACGGTCGATGAGCCGACAGTGACGATCGAAGGCAACGGCTGGATCAACGTGCGCGAGATTCGAATTAGTGGTAACGCTTCGCCGCTGGTGGTGCGGTGGCTCGATGTCGATAGCTGGCAGGTTACGATTCCGCTGTCGCAGGGGGCGAACCCGCTGACGTTCGAGGCCGTTGATTTTCAAGGCACGGTCGTGGCGAGCGACACGATCAACGTAACGAGCACGGCAACGACGCCGGTCGTCGAGTTCCTGCGGATTAGTGAGTTGATGTACCATCCGGCCGATCCGTCGGCGGAAGAACTGGCGGCCGGATTCGTCGACTCAGACGAGTTCGAATTCATTGAGTTCGTGAATGTGAGCGCGACGGAGACGCTCGATCTGGCCGGCGTGGCGATGCTCGACGCGGTGTCGTTTACCTTCGGTGCGACGACGCTTGCACCGCTGGGTCGAATCGTGTTGGCCGTCGATTCGGCGGCGTTCGCCCACCGCTACGGAACGTCAATTCCCGTCGCTGGCCAATACAGCGGTCGACTCAACAACGCGGGCGAGCACGTGTTGCTGGCCGACAGTCGCGGCGCGACGATTCTCGATTTTACCTACGACGATACGGGAGTGAGCTGGCATCCGACGACCGACGGCGACGGCTATTCGCTGACGATCGTCGACGAGCAAGGGGCGGTGGCGAGTTGGAACGATGGCGCGGCGTGGCGGCCGAGTTATGAAATCGGCGGATCGCCGGGGAGCGTCGATCGGATGGCCGGAGACGTGGACGGCAATCTGCGCGTCGATCTCGTCGATTTGGCGATTCTGCAACGTTCGCTCGGTTTGGCGAGCGGGGCTTCGCGAGCGCAAGGTGACGTCAACGGCGACGGGGCGGTCAACCGTGCCGACGTAGCGATCGTGGCGGGCAACTTTGGCCGTCCATACCTAGCAGCACCGCAGTCTTCGGCGTCAGCGCTTGTCGCGAGGAACGGCGATCGCGAAATCGATCGGGCGCGGGGTAGTTCGCGTATTCTTCGCGCCAGTCGACGAAGTCGCGAGAATAGCGTCGACATCTCCCTGGCCCTGCCTACCGAAATCGATCGATCAATTGCCGAGAGCATCGAGGAATTGCGTGTCCTCACAGCCCGGCGGTCGCGCTCCTTGCGTTCGACGCGGAGTTAGCCAGGAGTGTTCGGCCTGCGTCGCTCTGTTTGCTATCGAACCGACGAACGTCAGGTGAAAGAATAGGTCGAGCAAGACACGGTTCCTTGGACGCCATTTTTCGCCGGCGGACTTAAAACGATTCGCGGATGATGATCCATCGTGCGATGGGACAAATGAGTGAAAAGCTCGCAATAAGTTACGAACTCACGGTCGCGGCGCAGAGCGATCACGGCCGCGGCGCAGAGCGATCACGGCGTTTCGCGCGAGCGAATATCGATTTCGCGGCCTTGCGATAGTAGTGCTTCAACAAGCCGCCGAGGCACTGGTTGCAGGCGATCGAGGAGAGCGGTACAGATGATGGTTCATCAAGCGTCTTGCATCGGTAGCCGCGGCGAACGGGCAACTCATTGTCCCGGCCGTGATTCCGCAACAGTGGCATCGATGCAATTTGGAGCAAAGGCGTGCAAATCGCTGCAAACTCGCCGGCACCAATATCGGCACCCAGCGATTTCGGCCACGCCGCAACGCCAAACGCCGCAAACGTTTACGCCGTTCGCGCTACACACTGGAAATGTGGTGCCCCGTAAGGGGTTGCGAGTTCGAATCTCGTGCCCTCCGCTTCTGTAAGTCCTTGCCACAGCCTATCTAACGTCAAACGGGGTCGCCAGTTACGGCGGCCCCGTTGCGTTTGGTGGTGGGGGTTCGGCCGTGCAATTTGGTGCAATCTGTGCCGCTGGGCGGCGAGTTCGATGGCACCATTGTGGGCACCTTTTCGAGAAGGTCGGCACCATAGGCGGCACCCTTTGGTGCGAGTCTCTGACGGTTCCCGCGAGCCGGCCCGGCATTCGGAAATTCGCGCGCCGGCCGCCAACGCCATCGGTTCAACACTCGTGCGCGGCAACTCGGCCAACAACGGCCCGCAGGTGTCAGCAAACCGCGTGCGAATGGCGGGGCGGGTGGCGGTGGTGCGGCACGTGTGCACGGCGATCACGGGGCATCGCGCTCGCGGCCGCGGAACACGAAGAACGCCGGGGTGCGACTCGACGCGCCGATCGTTCCAAGTGTGGTGGCGGCCGTCGAAATTGCGGCCATCTCAAGGTCTCCATTTTCGAGTGAGCGTATTGCGTGAGGATCATGGCCTGCCGCGGTCGCGGCCGGTTCCAGTACCTTCAACACCCAAAAAGGACATCCGCTTCACAAAAAAAACGGGCCGCCGGAGATAAATCCCCGAGGCGACCCTTCAGAATCTTCGGATGTCGCTCCGACGCTCGCTTACGCCGAATGAATGCGTCAAAAACCGACTATTTCCGACGGCGTCGAACGATCAATACGCCCGCCATGCCGAGCATCGCGAGCACGTAGCTCGAGGGCTCTGGCACCAAGGCGAGTACGTCTGGGCCGAATTGAACGCCCAAGTCCATCGGCTCGATGAACGAACCGAGCAACATGCCGTCCTGGCCGGCGAGACCGCCGACGTAAACCTCAGCGTAGGATCCGCCACCGCCATCCCAGTGAATGAACTCGAAGGGATGCTGACCAGCCGGAATGAAGGCTTCGAGGACGGCATTCGTGTTTCCGGTGCCAAATTCGGCGTTGACGGTGGAACCGCCATCGGCCGTCGTGGTCGGGCCGCCAGCCACGGATACGATCGAGAATGTGGCATTGTCGATGTGGAGACCAAACCCGTCGTCGCTCTGAATGTGGAAGCGGACGAATCCATCTTCCGGCATGTCGAGCAAGCCGAGCGAACGCGTGGCATAGTCGTCGTCGGCGATACCGTTATCCAAGCCCGGCCAGGGCAAGTCGCCGTTATCGAGTCCTCCACAGCACACGCCGGCCTCTGGGTCCTTGTGGTTGATCACCGGAGCCAAGCCAAAGAAAACGGGATTGTTACCCGGGTTATCGAGCAAATTTCGCGCCTGCGCGACCGAATGGGCCGGCGTCGTTTCGGGCGTTCCGTCGACGACTTGAATGTCGAAATGATTGCCCAATTCGTCCAGCATGACCATGGTTGGCTTGAAGAAGTGCTTGGGCACATCAGGCTTTGCGCCGAGAAGACGCCAACTCGCGTTGGCGTCGTCGAGTACGGTTCCCCTGGCGTGGTAAAGTTCCCAATTCGCACCCCCGCCGTTCTCGTAGGCTACATATTCGACGTCGTACAATCCGGCCGCCAGATTCAACGCACCGCGGGTGTTGCTATCACCCGTGGGATCGGGGAAGGCCAGTTCCGAGCGGTCGTCGCCGTAAATTCCGCCGGCACCGCCGGCGACGTTCCACGGCATGAGGTTTCCGCCGGCGTCGCGAATCCGCATCGCAAAACCGTCGTCGGAGTGAACGCCGAAGCTCCACGCACCCGCCTGGTCCGGCGTTACGCGGATCCTTGCGTGGCCAACCATTTGGATGTCGTTGTCGTCCGCCCCGGTGTTGGAAAGGAACGGCGCGTCGCCACCGAATTTACCGGCCGAAGCGTTCGTTTCCGGATCGGTGTGATTGATGTACTGATGAACGCCGTCGAAGATCGTTCCCGCGCCGGAGGCAAGTTTAGTTCCCGCTTCACCAGCGTTGGCTACACCACCGAGATCACGGACTTCGCGAATGCCCCAGGCCATGTTTTGCGGTCCCGGACCCGGCAGCACGCCTGCCGGTAACAACGCCGGGCCGCGCGACGGGTTGAGAATCTCTCCAAGGAACTCGTCGACACGCGTAAACTGCTCATAGGTGGCGAGTTGGCGCTTGCCCTGGTCCTTGCGGCCTTGTGTGGCAAGGCCCAGGTAGATGTCGCCGGAAAGGTCCGGAACAACACCGAAGGCGCTTGCAGCGGTCCAAGTACCGGGAGCATCGCCGACGTCTGGCGCGATAGACGCGAAAAAGTTTCCGGCGGTACGTCCGATGGCCAGCCATTGGGGCGTGGTGTTCGAAAATCCGCCCGCGCCCTGCGACGGATCGCCGAAATTGAACGGTTCACCAGAATCGACACCGAACGTATTGCGATTCTGGGTCACCGTAGATTCGAGGAAGTCTCCGCCTCCTCCGTCGGAGGTGCGGCGGAGGACCGCAAAGTTCGACGAATGGTCGGCGGTTGGGTCGGTGCGGACCATTAGGCCGGCGCGACCCCATTGGGCGGGCGTACCACCGGCGGGATTTACCATCGACGAGACGCGCACGACCGCTGAAAAATCACCGGTGACCGGATTCGCGTCGTAAACGAACGCGCCGGCGTCAGCACGACTCCACAAATCCTGGCCAAGAGACGATACGACGTATTTGCCCATCGATGCGTCCGTGCCCGGCTCTAAGACTGGGCTAGCCGTGCCAGAATTGGCACCGTAGACGTTGTCGGCGGGCGGTACAACACCCGTCAAATCTTGTAAGACCGTTAGATCGGCTCGCGCGGCCGACGCGGATAAGATCACTGCTAAAGCGCCACAGCAACACACGGCCCGCGTGGCTTGCGACAAGATGTTCGCCGTCATTAGATGCAACCTCCTGAAAATGCGTACTGCGGTTTCGCGTCGATTAAGCAAAAAAACAAATAGCCACAAAGCAATTGACGAATTGGTCGAACCGCTTGCGGCGGTCCATCCACAACGCCGGCAATTGCGAGCATACCGAAATGGTCGCCCAAACTACCTAAACGTCGACAGCGTCTAGTCTAGTCGGTCGGAACCCGCGGTCAAGCAAAAGGGCGATTTATTTGAGTTCGATTCGAGTGGTCGCCCTCACCCGTTGAGGAATATTCCGCGAGCCGTCGCGAAGAACGTGTGATTTTCATTGGAGGGGGTCGCGTTTTTGCTTTCTCGATTTTGGGACGTTGCGGGAGATCAAGATCGCTGGCTCGAATTACCGACGTACACTGCCACCCTATTGGCCCGTTCGGACTCGTCGCTCTGGCACATTGCTCTGGCACGTTAAAGATCAATTGCATCTGCCGAATCTCAGCCCCCTTGGCCGTCGCGCGGGCTTGCGACGTCCGGCGGAAATTCGTCAGGAGCTGGCCGGCGTCGGGCGGAGGTGTTTCTCATCGACCTACAGTATTTCGGCGTTTGAAAGGCGTGGTTACTCGCGCGAGCGGGAACTTGCACGACGTCGAGTCGTTCTGGCACGAAATCGATTAGAATATGTCGCGGTCGTGCTAAAATACGAATGGAGAATGACACGCAACCTTCCCCGGTAGACCTAACGATTCCATGCATCGGCCTCGAAATTGTCTTGTTCGCTCGCCGGTGGCCGTGGTGGGGGCGACGATGACGATATTGACGTGTTCGTTGGCGGCGTCTTGCTCGCTGTCAGGCTGTTCAGCGGATTCGAAAGACGCGACGCCGCCGACGCCGGGGCCAGCGGCGGCAGTTCCGTTCGAGCCGAAGCCAGGGGCGGGGACAAGCGAAGCTCCGGCTGGGGCGGTCGAATTGGGCACCATCGCTGGTTTAAAGCCGCGGGACTTTCAGGCCCATATCAAGGATCTGACCTCGAAGACGGACGCCGCGAACGACGCCACTTGGGATACCGAGGTCTTCTACGATGCGACGAGCGGGCAACTCAAGTTGCTCGGCAAGGTCTTCGCGCATCCGGCCGAATTGACGGCGGAGAAGGTTGCCCCGTTCATCCTCGACGAGTTTGAGTGCGGTGCGTTGCGGCCCGATTGTGACGACGCATACGGCGACGGTGCGCTCATCGTTCGGCGTGCTGGCATCGAATCGATCGGAGAGCGGCGTCGAGGCGCGCCGGGATTCGCGGCGGCGTTGGCCGACCTGACGGAGCCCTATCGCGACGGCAAGGACATTCGCTGGTTCTTCAAGACGATTCGCGTCGAGCCCCTGGAAAACGGCCGGGTCGACACGACGGCGTACTTTGAAGCCAACGGCACGACGCGACAAGGCTTCGTCGTACAACAAAACGCCACCTGGCACTTGCAATGGCAGCGCGGTGCGGCGGACGCGCCGCCGAAACTCGCGTCTATCAAGGTTGAACGTTACGAGGAGATTCTGCCCGACAAGAGCGGTGGGCGATTTTTCGTCGAGGTGACGGAATCGGTGATGGGTGGCAGCGATGCCTGGCAGCGGCAATTGACTTTCGACGACAACCATTGGACCGGACAATTCGAGGCATCGCTGGGCGTGCAGCAGGCGAACCACGGAATCGCCGTGGCCGACGTAAACGGCGACGGATTGGACGACGTCTACGTGCCTCAACCGCCGGGTCTGCCGAATCTGCTATTCATTCACCAGATCGATGGCACGGCGAAAGAGGTCGCAGCGGAGGCCGGGTTGAACCTGCTCGACGTCACGCGTAGCGTGCTATTGCTCGACCTAGATAACGACGGCGATCAAGACGCGATCATTGCCGTGTCGCACTCCGTGGTCGTGTTTGAAAACGACGGTACCGCGAAGTTCTTTCAGAAGGCGATCATCGACACACCGTCGCGGCTGTCGTCCATGGCAGCGGCCGACTACGACAACGATGGCGACGTGGACGTGTACGTGTGCGGTTACGATCCGATCACGATGCTCGGCAAGGGAGACGTGTTCTCGAACCCGGTCCCGTACGAGGACGCCACGAACGGCGCGCCGAACTTCATGCTTCGTAACGACGGAGACTGGGCGTTCAACGATGTTACCGAGCGCATCGGGCTGAACGTGAGGAATACGAAGTTCACGCTAACGGCTGGTTTCGAGGATTACGACAACGACGGCGACCAGGATTTGTACGTCGTCAACGATTTCGGACGAAACGTGTTATTTCGCAACGATGGCGGGACGTTCGTCGACATCACCCGCGCGGCCAAGGTCGACGATCCGGGTTCCGGCATGTCGGTGAGTTGGGGCGACTACGACCGGGACGGACGGATGGACTTGTACGTCGCGAATATGTTCTCGTCGGCGGGAAATCGAATCGCGTTTCGTCCGAACTTCAAGCCCGGAGCCGACGAAGAAACGGTGGGCACGTTGCAACGCCACGCCCGAGGGAACTCGCTGTTTCGATCGCTGGGCGGCGACGAGTTCGACGACGTGAGCGTGGAGGCGGACGTGACGATGGGGCGCTGGGCTTGGGCGTCGAAGTTCATGGATTTGAATAACGACGGCTGGGAAGATATTTACGTAGTGAACGGTTTCTATTCGAGCGAAGATACGGGCGACTTGTGAAGTTTCTTTTGGCGACAGGTCGTGTCGCGTTCACCTCAGCCTTCCGCCTCGACCAGAGAGATGTTGCTGTACGATCGCGCCTGGACGGCGCTCAACCAGATGCTGCGCGCCGGCCGGGCGTTCAGCGGCAACGAACGTAGCTGCGCGTTTCTAAATACGCGCGGCGGGCGGTTCGCGAGTTTGTCGGCGACGTGGAACCTGGACTTCGCCGACGACGGCCGTGGGATGGCTAGTTGCGACTGGGATTTCGACGGCGACTTAGATATATGGACGACAAATCGGACCGGTCCGCCCGTGCGTTTGATGCGCAACGATCATCCAGGGCGGCAGGGGCACTTGTCGTTGTTGTTGCAAGGCGTTCGCGTTAATCGGGATGCGATCGGCGGGCGGGTGGAAGTTTATCTTCGCGACGAGGCAACTCCGCTGTTGCGAACGCGGCATGCCGGCGACGGTTTCTTGTCGCAATCGAGCAAGTGGCTGCACTTTGGGCTGGGCGATGCCAACGGGATCGACAAGATCGTGGTCCGCTGGCCGGGCGGCGAGGCCGAAACGTTCGCTGGCACAAATGCGAACGGTCGTTATTTGCTGGTCGAGGGCAGTGGGCGCGCCAAACAATGGCAATCGCCGACGATACGGGCGACTGAGTTGGCTGAAGCTCCTTTCGTCCCGCAAAAGTCGACGGAAGTCGCCCGAGCGGTGCTGCTGCGCCCTGCGTTATTGCCGCCGATCGAGTACGTCGACGCCGAGGGCGCTCGGCGGGCCGTCGTGCCGCGCGACGGGCGCTCGCTTTTGGTGAACCTCTGGGCACCGTGGTGCAAGCCATGTCTGACGGAGTTGGCGGCGTGGAGAAGGTCGCAAGCCGAACTGGACGCGGCGCGGATCGACGTCTTGGCGATATGCGTCGACGAGCCATCGAACAATCCGGCCGCCGACGCCGCGAAGCATGCGAAGTCTGCCGAAGTTCTCAAGCTTCCGTTCGCGATCGGCGTGCCGGCCGACGACTTGATCGACATGCTGGAAGTCTTTCAGCTGACGTATTACGTGCGGCAAAGCCCGCTGCCGATTCCGTCGAGCTTTTTGATCGATCCAGACGGCATGGTGTCCGCGATCTACAAGGGGCCGATCGAGCCGGAGCAACTCGTGCGCGATGCGTGGCTATACGGTGCCGGCACGGGTGAGCGAGTGGCCGCCTCCATCCCGAGCTATGGCGGACGATGGATCGATGAGCCGAAAGGCATGGGGCTTTTTGCCGTCGCGTCGAAGCTGCTATCGAGCGGCGACCTGGAGTCGACGAACAGATACGTGCGGCATATTCTTGCTTACGTGGAACCGAAGCTGACGATGGTCGATCAGGATTCCCAGGAATGGCGCGATCTGAAATCCGACGCGATCAAGTGTTACGACCTGTTGGGTCGAATGGCGTTCGACGCCGGCAAGATGCATGAGGCCATCGCAAGATTCGAGCAAGTGTTGAATGCCGACCCTCAAGCGCGAGCCGTTCGCGGCGAGATCGTTCGGGCTCATTTAGCACTAAACCAGCTTGAGCAGGCGACCCGACACGTCGAAGCCTTGTTGGATGCGCGTCGTGACGATCCGGACAATTTGTTGACGCTTGCCGGCATTCGGCTGCAAATGAAGCAACCCGCGGAGGCGATCGCGTTGTTCGAGGAGGCGTTGAACGTTCGCGATGACGTGCAAACTCGCTATCGATTCGCAGCGGTGTATCTTTCGCAAAGCATGCTGGCGAAGGCCGTCGAGCAGTATCGTGCAGCGCTTAAGATTCAGCCCAGTTTTCCGCCCGCAGCGAACGATTTGGCATGGGTATTGGCAACGCATCCGGCGGACCGCGTACGCAATGGCAAAGAGGCGGTGGCGCTGGCCCGCGCGGCTTGCCAGGCGACGGGCGAGAAAATTCCAAATTATTTGAACACGCTGGCCGTAGCTCTAGCCGAAAACGGCGAATTCGACGAGGCGATCGACGTCGGCCGACGGGCGTTGGTGTTGACCTCTACGGGCGGGAACGACAAGAACGGCGAGCTTGCTGAGCTGATCCGTACCCGGTTGGAACTCTTCGAGCAACGCAAGCCATTCCGAGATGAGTCGCTCTCAAAGTTGCAATGAAATGAGGCGGCATGGGAACGAACCGACGCCGTCGCGACACCGCAATCGAGTCAGTGCTTCCCAACGCCTGCGATTTACATCGCTGGTGACTCCATTTGTCGCACTTAGGGGATTCTCGTGCATTTGTTCGATGCGTCACGCCTCATAGAGCGGTTCCGTCGCGATGGTGGCTTATTTGCATTCCGACGCGGCGGATGCGGCCGCGTCAATTAGCTCTAAAGTATCGAAATTCGGTGGGCGACTGACGCAGCAAGCGGATATTATTGGGCGGTTTCCTGCGGTGCAAGTCGCTCAAGAGCCTCCACCAAATCGTCCATGCCCAAGTGCGTGTACCGATCCATCGTTAGCGTGATCGTCGAATGCCGAGCCAGGGCCTGGGCGACTTTCGGCGGCACGTTCGCCATCACCAGGTGCGTGATGAACCCGTGGCGTAGCGAATGAAAGTCGACGACCTGCCCGGACAAGCGAGCATCAGACTGACCGCCACATCGCGCTGCCGTTGAGTCGACCGTTCATAATTGAACACGGTTACTAGAGCTTCTCGTGCAAGACGGCCGGTGTTGTCCACGGTTTTCTGGGTTCCCGTCATCGGAATGCGCAAATAGAATCGGCAAAGCGTGGCAATCCATCAAGCCCGGCGTTTCGCTGATTAGGATGACACCATGAACCGTCCGCTCTTGTTTTGTACGTCATTTGCTCTCTTGTTTGGCATCGGGACTCTGGCGCAGGCCCAAGTGTTTAGCGACATTTGGGCCCCCACGTGGCAAGTCGAATCGATGACGTCAAGCGTCCGGTTTCAAGGAACCGCTCTGGGCACGGGACCGGCGGAGGAAATCCTGGCTGTTTACTCGTCCGTAGGGGATCCACAGTTTCCCGACCCGTTTCTTAACGCGAGCATCGTCGACAGCACCTCCTTCGTTCAGCCTAACGGCGCCATGAATTCCGGCACGTGGGACGTTTGGCAGCAGACGTCGCTGGGGCTGCTGGGCTTTTCCACGAACATGGCGCAAACGGCGGCAACGACGACCGACTTCGGCTCGCCCGGGGCAACCGTGTCGAGCAGCTTCGACGTCACATTCGCGGTCAACACACCCACCACGATCACGCTTGATGGCACGGTGACGGGCAATCCCGCACCGGGGTCCGACGATTTTGGCCGCGTGTTATTCAAGCAGGGGAACGAAAACCGTTTTCACAGCGGGCAGCAAACGTTTCCATTCGAATACGCTTTGCTGCCCGGCGAAACCTATTTGCTCGAGGCGCGCGTCTTCGGCCACGCCCAGTCCAACGGTTCCAGCGCGTCGTCGATCGACCTTGGCGTGTCGCTCGCGCCGACGCCCGCTATTAAATACTTTGACGTTGCCGACGGGGCACTTTATATAACGTACGTGCATCCCGACGGGCCGGGTATGACCATCGTCCGGCCTGGCGAGTTGCTAAGAAGCTTCGCGCTCGACCCGAAAGACCAGGTCGTGTACTCCCGCGTTGAACCGACGCCGGACGGATTTGCCGTCGTTTCGCGGCCGGCAGATAACCCATACACGCTTTCGACAACTTACTTCGCTGAAAGTAGCTGCCAAAACGGTCGGTGCTTCTGCACAGGATTGACTTCGGCGGTGCAATTCTCGGCGGTATCGTGCGACACGACCGGGCCGGATGCAGTATCCGAGATCACCGTGGACTTGGGCGACGCGATACCGCTTTCCTTCAGTGCATGGCCGGAGCCAACCGCCGCGCCCGTCGAACGTGGTGCGTACCTCGTCGAACGTAACGGCCAAATGGAGTTGCTCGATTGGCAACGCGGAGCGGACGGATCGCAGACCACGATTGACGAGCCACGTGTCACCGTGCTTGGCCTGCTTGATCCAAACACAAGCATGAGGAGCGTTTGTCGTTTTTTAGCCGATGGCACTCCCTGTCGTGCTACCGCCACGCTCACTTCCCAAGATACCACGACGATGTACGACTTGGGCGACCTGTCGCAACCGGGTCCGCTCAGCCCAGTCACGCTTGGCGTGATTGACGCGAACGGCACACCGTTCGATCCCGACATGCTCCGCGCGAGCAGTAATGCCGCGGGACAGCCCGTGATTTCAATTCAACAAGGAAATTCGATTAGTCTTTACGAATTCGACGGCGATTCGCTGCAATTGGTGGCCGAGCAGCAAGTTCCCGCTGGCGTGCGCGGTGCAATTGCCGAAGCAAAACTAGCCGATTTGCTTATGAGCTTTTTTACCGAGAGGGCTGACTTTCTGTATTCGGGGCAACTTGGACAAGCGGCAAGCCGTGTCATCGGATTCGACGATTTCGCCGTCCAACTCGACGCATCGGCTCCGGCCGACACTCCAACATCCTACGTCAGCCTCAAAGGCAACTCCGCCGTCACGATCGATGCGAGTTTCGTCGCGCCGCCGGGAATGGACCGCATCGACGTGACCGCCGCCAAGGACGCCGTGCTGCGGCTCAATGGCGACATGCACTCGGAAAATACATACACGACCGCCGGCCAGCGGGCGGCCGTGATCGCCAACGGAACGTTGGGCGGCGATGTCCGCAGCGCTGGCAGCGAAATCGCCCGCACGGTTGTCGTGTCTAATCCGCCGTCGGGCGATGTGTTCGACGCCGCGACTGCCGATGCGTTGATCGCTAGCGTAAACCCCGCGATGCTTGCGCGTCTGCGCGAGTCACTCGGTATCGACGGCTCGACGCCCGCGTCGGAGAGCATCGACGCGCTGGTCGTCAGCGACGTGCCCGGCGGCACGCGCGCAGCCCACAAGTCCTCCAAGGGCGATACTCACGTCCTTGAATCATCGGGCGAGACCGATATCGGTTATCAAGATGGAAACGATCTCATACTGAGAACAAAGCTGCGCGTTTTCGCGGGCCAGGCGAGCACCGGGAACCCATCCCTCATTGGAGCCGTCGCACCGAATGCTTACGTTTTCGCGTCGAACGATGCAAACACGCCCGCGGCACAACAATTGGGCCAAGCAGCCGCAACGGCTCTTGATGCACCCGCGAGCAGCATCAACGTCTCAGCATGGGAAAGCCTATCGCTAGTTGCGGGGCTGGGCAACGAAACGGTGCGCGGCGAGATCACGTACATTCCGGCTAACGTTGTCGGAGGTTATTTCGATTTTGATCGTATCATCTTCGCTTGGGACAGCGACGTTAACGGGTCGAACGAGGGGATGCTGCTCGTTGAGTTGGGAATTGTCACGGATAACATGGATCCCGATGAATTGGGCTACATGCACTCGATATCGGGGACGCCCGCGGAGGTGGCGGGCCAATTGCGTAATAGTAATGTCATGCTGCCCGAAGTTGAAGACGAAGTAGTCATCACGTTCTTGAGGTACACGTTGACCGCGGCACCTGGCGAGTCCGCGTTTTTCATGAACACTTCGGGCCTGATCTCGTTGGCCTGCGACCCAAACTTCGACGGCATGATCGACCGCGGCGATGCGGCGATTCTGGCTCAAAGCTTCGGAATGACATCCGGCGCGACCCTCGCCCAAGGCGACTGCACGGGCGACGGCGCGGTCGATCTGGCCGATCTCGCCAGGTTGCAGCGAAGCTTGGACGCGTCGGGGCCGCCTTCGTCGGCATCGCCCGTTCCGGAGCCATCAACTTTCGCGTTGCTGCTGTGCGGAACGTTGCTAATTGCAACACTCGCGAATCTGCGTCCAAAGCGTATTGTTGCGTGACGCTGATCGTGCACCCGTTTCCGCCAACCTCCCCACCGCCTCGACCAAATCGCCCATCCCCAGGTGCGTGTACCGATCCATCGTCAACGTGATTGTCGAATGCCGGGCCAGCGCCTGGGCGACTTTGGGCGGCACGTTGGCCATGACTAGGTGCGTGATGAAACCGTGGCGAAGCGAATGGAAATCGACGACCTGGCCGGCGCCGTCGACGGCGCGGAGGTAGTCAGTCCGTTCGCGCCGCCTCCGCTCGGCGGGCTTCGTGGCGTTCTTCACCCACGCCTCCCGTGCCGCCGCCAAGTCGCGCTGGAGAATCTCGCCAGCCTTGCGATACCATTTGCCGGGCCACAGGCGGTCGTCGCCGCCACGGCGCTCTTTCTCACGTTGGGCCAGATAGGTTCGCAACCGCCGGCACAAGTCTTCCGCCAGCGGCAACACGTCCTTGCGGCGGTGCTTGGAATAGCAGGCGTCGACGGTCACCGTCGGCGGGTCGGCGTCCAAGTGGAACGACCGTGGCGTCAGGCTGGCGATTTCCTGCGCCCGCAGGCCGGTGAACGCGGCCAAGCGGTACACGATCGCCCGGTCGGCACCGCCCATGCGGCCGAGCCTCCCCTTGCTCTTTTCCGCGGCGGCGATCAAGCGATACAACTCGTCCATCGTCAGCACACGCCGCTTCCGCCGCACGTCGGTCTCGGTGTTCAGCCGCTGCAGGTGCGACAGCGGATTGTGCCCGAACCGCCGCTCGCGAACCAGCCAGTTGCAGAACGCCTTCGCGGCGACCAGGTAGTCGTTGCTGGTCGCCTTGCCAAAGGCATTCGCCTCGCGGCGGCTCCGGAGCCAGTTGGCTACGCCCGACGGCGTGATCTGGCTGATCGTCTTGAACTTGCACCCGGCCAACAGCGCTTTCAAGCGGCCAACGGCCAGATCAATATACCGCGGCGCGTTCGCCTTTGCCTTCAAGTGCTTCTCGTAGTCGGCGACGTGCTGGGCGATCGCCTTCTTGCGATGCCCGTCGGTCGCCTCGATCAGGCCGACGCGTTCGCGTTCGACGCGACGCACGAATTCCGCCAACATCGCCTGCGACGCGGCGCGATCGACGGCCAGCGGCACGCGCTTTTCGCGGTCATCGACGTCGCGGAACCGTCCCCACCATTTCCTGCTCTTACCTTTGACCCGCTCGCCCGTCGCCGGGTCGCGGACGAACACGGGCTTCTTGTAGATGCTTGCCATGTAAACGACTCCTGGAAAACGTGGTGTCAGAAACCTCCTCGAAGCGAACACACTGAACGCCAGTAAACCAAAGTAGTCTTCGGGGGCAAAGCGATAGGGATTCCGCCGCGTGAACCGCTTCGTACTTGGCGCGACAACGCCATGTTTGCGGGCATAATCGATCTCGCGTTGAAGGCCGGATTCCGTCTCCGTCAAAAGCTGCAATGCGCAGCCGGCCGAGCGACCGGAACCGATGGAGACGTTGCGGGTCGGTAGCCGTGCCGCTGGCTCGCCGGTTGTGAGTATTCGGTTTAATGGGCGGGCGTGTCGGACATGGTCTCGGTCGCCCCATCCACGTCCAGCATTCGCTGGTCTTGCCCACGCCACTCGGCCGGCGATTCCTCGTCGATTCCGTCAGAGCCGTATGGACGGGAATCAATGACGGCGTTACGAAAACACGAAATGCGATCCTGCCCTCATCTCGCCTCTTTGCCAAAACAGCGATGCGTGCGGAAAATGTGAAATCGGGTGTCACACTTTGGGTGTCTCGCGACAAGGTAAGGATATGGCTAGTCACGATCGCGCAGCTTCCCCCGAATTTACGCAATTGGTTGCTCAGCAGCACCAGCAGTTGCGTTCGTTCGTGCGAACGCTAGGAGTTGCCCCTGACTGGGTCGACGATTTGGCTCAGGAAGTGTTTCTGGTCGCCTGGCGAGAAAGGGTTGCGTTTGACTCTCAGCGGGATATCGGCAAGTGGCTGCGGGGGATTGCTCGAAACCTTGTCAGGAATGAACTTCGTAAAGACCAGCGGCGACAGCGGATTCTGCATGAAGGTTTGTCTGAGTTACTTATTCGCCCGCTGGAGAGCGAAACAGAAGCCCCGGTTTGGGAGCAGTGTCGGATGTCCGCGTTGCGGGACTGTGTCGAGCAACTCGCTCCGAAGAGCCGGCAGATTGTCGCCGGGCGCTACGGCGATGGCTGGAAGGCCCCAGACCTGGCCGATCATCTGGGCATGACAGCGGCGGCTGTGCGGCAGGCACTCATGCGGATTCGAGAGCAACTGAAGCAGTGCATCGAACTCCGACTGGCGGAGGTTGGGCCGTGACACAAGATCGCTTTGAAGAACTGATTGGCCTGTTGCTCGACGACGACATGCTAGCCGACCAGCTTGATGAGCTGGTTGATATCGTGGCCGCAGATCCGCTCAAGCTGCGGCGGCTTCGCGAACACCTGTTGCTCAGTGATCGTCTGTCGCAGTACGAAGATGAGATGCGTGACGAGCAACGGTTTCTGTCGGCTCTGCAGGTTCGAGCGCATGCGGCCGAAGGCTCTGACGACTTCGTGAGCCAGGTCATGGCATCGATTAAGGACGAGAATGCGGGGCATCGCGGTCAAGGTCCGTCGCAACATGCGCAGAAACAAGATTGGGGCTGGCAGCGTTTTCGCGGACTGGCCGGATGGGTGACGGTGGCCGTTGCGCTGTTGCTGCTTGTCGGCATGCTAGTTAGTCAGGTGATCGACGGCGGTCGAGATGCGAATTCACTACAGATGACCAGTGAGGACGTCGCGGATCCAGCAGACGTCAACGACAGTGGTGTTGCCGTGCTGACGCGGATCGTAGGTTTGCAGAGGACGGCGATGACGGATTGGCGAGTCGGCGAAACCGTCCCACCAGGATCGATGGCGTGGGATGCGGGTCTCCTGCAGTTGGAGTTTTATTGCGGAGCCACGGTCGTTGTTGAAGGTCCGGCGGAGATTGAAATCCTTGATGAATCGCGCGTCGTCTGTCGATTGGGGCGACTCCGGGCGCATGTTCCGGAACTGGCACGCGGGTTCGCTGTGCTAGCTCCTTCATTTGAACTGGTTGACCTCGGCACGGAATTCGGCCTGAATGTCGCGGAAGATGGTGCGTCGGAAGTTCATGTATTTGACGGTAGAGTCGAACTCTACGACGTGGAATCCAACCGCAGTCTGGCGACACGGCGCAAGTTGAATGCTGGAGACGCAATGACGGTCGATCGCGACGGACGTTCGAAATCGATTGCGGTCCGGGACGCAGACTTCGTCACGCCGACGTTGCTCAGTCAAATGGCGGACACGCGGCGACAAGAACAGCTTCGTGACTGGCGGGCGTTTCGTGATTCGCTCCAGGATGATCCGCGAGTGGTCGCG
>JAJDEG010000640.1 GCA_029259895.1 Planctomycetota bacterium | reverse complement strand
AGGCGTCGGGCGTGAACCCTTGGGCTTCGATCCAGGCTGCGAATTCCATATCAAGCTCCTTCGATGGTTGAGCGGAGGCGGCGATTTGAGCGGACGTGTTGTCGTCCGCGCCGAGCACCACGAAACTGATCTCGCCGAGCGTGGCCCGCCGAGCGACGTTCACGGGGCCGGCGAACTCGCGGCCGTTGGCTTGGGAGGATTTACCTTCGGGGACGAACTCAACCTGGTCGGCCCGAGCGCCGATCGACGACTGCCACGAGAAACCTTTATCGTTCAGGGCGATGACCTGCTTGGCTTTCGCCGACTCGCCCATCACGTGGCCAGCGACGACGAGTTGGCCGTTCATCACGGCCACGCTGTCGGTTTGGCCCATCACGAAGTCCACGTCCCGTGTGTGGTCGAGCAGGATCGGTCGCTTTTGGCGGCCGACTTGCAGCCCTTGCAGATCGACGACGACCGGGTATCGCCAGCCGGCCAGTTGCATCGGCCCGCCGGTGTACGCGGTCATCGAGAACCGCCGCAGCTTGTTTGGCTCGCCTTCCGGCGCGGCCGCTTCAAGCTCGACGGCCGACGCAAGCAGGTTCAACTCGCGCGGCTCAGGCGGCTTTTCGGGTTGTGGTTTCTTCTTCGACATCCTCGTCCTCTTCGTCGTCGTCTTCCGGCGCAGGTGCCGCCGGCATGGCGATCGCCTGGGCGTTCGTCAGGCCGAGTTCGGTCATCAGCGCGGCTTCCTTCGCCCGCTGGCGAAGCTGGGTTTCCCAATCGAGACCACGGCGTGCGTATTCGTCGGCGAGCGTGGTCGTGTGATTCGCTAAGCGCATGGTCTGCGCCGAGGCTTCTTTGGCGGGATCGACGTGCTCGTGCCCATCCCAGAACCACTGGTGTGGCCAATCGGCGATGAAGCCGATCCCCGCGGGCAGAAGGCCGGGGATCAAAACGGCCTCGTCGAACCAAGCCGCCAGAA
Source organism: Planctomycetota bacterium (assembly GCA_029259895.1). Taxonomy (GTDB): domain Bacteria; phylum Planctomycetota; class Planctomycetia; order Pirellulales; family PLA5; genus PLA5. The sequence continues at coordinate 19,546 of JAJDEG010000640.1, read as the reverse complement.
TGTGGTCGAGCACGACGCATTCGAGATGGGCCTGCTCGACGCGCAGCGATTTGAAATACGTCTGGTGGTCGAGCCGACCGGAGGCGTAGTTGTACCCACTGCTATTCCCGGCCGCGACATTGAACGGCACGTTGAGGCAGCGGGCCACTTCGTTGAGCAATTCGTGCTTGAATTCGGCATACGAGGTCGACGGTTGTTCGGCCTCCATCTGGCTCATCTTCCAGCCGCCGGGCATGGTCACGAGAGCACGTTTTTCGAGTTCGATCGGCTCGAACGGCTCGGCCGCGTCGGCTTCGCCGTTGGCCGGCGCGTCGGTGTAGAGAATGCCCGCGAAGTCGGCGGCCGTTTCGGCGGCGGCGAGGACGGCCAGCGTGAACCGCCGAAGCTGGGCGAACAGCGGCAGCGCCGGCATGATGTCCGGAATGCCGCGGGCTTGGCCCGGTCGGTCGGCGCGATACCAGTGGACGACGGCACCGGCCGGGACTCGGTCGTACTCGCGGTACACCAGCGCCGCCGTGTCGCCGGGATGCGCTCGCAGCACGTGGTACTCGACCGCGTTGCCGAAGGCGTCGAAGCCAATCCCGTCGACGGCATTCCGTGCGAACATGTTGATGTCGGGCGTGCAAACCTGATCGGCCTCGATCAGCCGCAGGTCGAGTTGCACGGCGGTCGGCAGCGCCCGGTTGTTGACCAGCACGCCGAACGCCTCGCCGTCCGAGGCGCGGGCCATCCGCATCGTGCGAAGTTTCTCGGCCAAGCCGATCGTCTTGGCCCACGCCATGAACGCCAACTCGATCCGCCGGTTGGCCTCGGCGTCCTCGGTGAGCATTTGGAGGCGGGGACCGGTGCCGACGACATCGTTGGCGAGCGTCAGCACGATCCCGCGGGCATAGCTGTTGTTGGCGACCTCGTAGCGGGCACGGTTCCGCAGCAACCGACGCACTTCCGGGCTGTTCGCCGCGTTGGCGGACAACCCGTCGGCGTTCGCCCAGTGGCGGCGGTTGTCGTCGTTGGTCGACGCCGCGTCGTAGCGGGCGCGAACGATCCGCACGTCCCGCGTCGGCGGCGCGGCCAGCGGCTTAGAGCGACGAAACGAATTGGCGATCCACCTGAGCACTACGATGTTCCCGGCGGTACGAATTTGTTGAGCACGAGGCCACGCGATTTGGATTTGGCCGCGTCCTTCGACGCCAGATACCGATCCGCCGCGATCTGGTCGGGCAGCTTGTGCTGCTCGACCGAACCGGTGTCGCCCGACGCCTTCGCCGGCCCTTGGGCGTTTTCGCGGATCGTGTCGTCGAGTTCGACCATCACGCATTGCTCCAGCAGCGCGGCGCGAAATGCCGCGGCATACTGTTGACCTACCGGAAGCGGCGGAAGATTGTCGGACACTTGCCGACAAAAAGAGAATTCGTTACGCATCTAGAAGCGAACGAGCGTTCTCCGCGCCCAAAGGAATGCCGGCAGCGAGCGGTCGCCCGCATGTACGGCGACGTCCGCGATCAGCTGTCGGCTCGGCAAACGATCTCGATGCCGTGTTCCTTGAACGGCGCATACCGCAGCCATGCGTCCTGATATTGGGGGCTGTCGGGGTCGAAGAATTCCGGCGGCATCGAAGCACGGTGGTCACAATTCAGCAAACCGTCTTCCTCCGGCGTTACGACGACTCCAGTCAAAAACCGGTCCAAAATGGAATAGACCTCCTCGCTCGTCGGCTCCCGCAGATCCATGAGGATATTGATCACGACCTTCTTGGGAACGACGTGCTCGTGAATGAGCTTAGCTTTCTTGTCGGCCGCTCGCGCTAACATCGCCATTTTGGTCCAATAGCGGCAGCCCTCGTACTTCCCGTCGAATTCCGTCCACACCCAGCAAGCATCCTTGAGAACGGCGAATTTCGTCCCATACGAGAGTGGCGACTTGAGGACGAACGCAACGTCTTCGGCGATTTGCTGTTTGGTACGATATCGCGGATTTTTTTCAGGAATGCGTGGCATGGTCGTCGTAGAACAACTAGCTTTGTGAACTTTCAAACGTGGTGATTCGCAAACCGCAGTGTCGGCATTCTCGCCGCCGAACGAGCCGGCGGTCCCTCGCAGGCCGCGTATAGAGGACGCGAAAATGCCGACAACCGCAGCCCCTGCATTGTAGTCCACGGTCGTCGTCTGTCGCGCGCTTCGTGTCATGCGTCATGCTCGCCTCCGCCGTTGGAGTTCGGCAAAGCTGACCCGCTCACGCTTGACCGGCGCAACGCTACCTCCGGAACCGGCCAGGATGGCACCTTGAACCGATGCCGAAACGGCGCTGCCGACGAGGCAGTCCAGCCAGTGATTGTCGCTCCGCTCGGGGCGTATTTTCCACTCGTCTACCGTGCGCCCGCGGCCCTCCGTTTTGATGCGATACTCGGCGGTAAGATGCTCCGCGAGGAGGCGATGTTGGTCGGGACCGTCGCCGAAGAGGGACAAACAGCCGCGGTCGCCCATCGGCACGGCCAGCCGGGCGTGCGTGAACGACTTCCAGAAGTTCGTGTCGTAGACGACATGCCGCACCGCGCGCTTGCCGTTGACGTTGGGCATCCGCCAGTTGTGGCCGATGCGGTCGCCGGGCTTCCGCTTGTACTCCGAGAACGGTTGGCTCGATGCGCCGACAAACCGGCCGTGGCTGGGCATCACGATCCCAGCATGGGCGGACTGACGGCAGAACTGGTAGACGACGTCCGTCGACGAGCCCCAGTTGGCGTCGATCAGGCAGCGCTCGATCCGCAGCATCGCACCGTCGTCGCGCCGCCACTCACGGCTGAGGAACACGGCGGTCAGCGATTCGAGGCCGGCGTAGATCGCGCCTTCGAGGCCGCTCGCCTTAGTGGCGATGGTGAGTGTCTGCCGGGCGTCGCGGAGCGTGAAGTACGGCCGGTGCTGGTCGGGGAACGTTCCGTAGTCGATCACGAAACCGGTGAAATCGTCCTCCCAGGCCGCCACGACGTAGAACAAGAGCGACGCCTGCACGTCGACGAACATCGTCAGGTGGTTGCAGCCGATCGGCACTTCGCAACGCTGCATCCGGTTGACCTTGCCGGCGATCTGATCGGCGGTCAGTTCGTCATCGGTGCCGGCGTCGACGGGCAACGGCTCGTTCTGGTACTCGGCGAAGAACGCGGCTTCGTCCTGAAGCTTGAGGTTCATCGCGTGTTGGATCGCCGAGGCTTCGTCGTGGTTGAAACGCTCTGGCCAGGCGATAATCGCACCCTCATCCATCGCTTCCTGGTCGGCCACATAGAACTCGGTCGCCAAATGAATGTCGCCGTGACCACGAAGGCTCTCGGCGCGGAGTTCGCCGTACCGCTGCCACTTCTTTTCGTCGGTTGGAAACGAGTAAACCATCTTCGTTCTTTCGCCGTTCCATTCGGGATGCTTATCGCGATTGAGGATGTTGTCAGCCATGTCTGTCGGGCGGATTACCGTGCAAGGCATGATTCCGGAGATCTTCTTGCCCGGCCCGCCGAGACCGAGGACCGCACCGGCGAGGATGCCTTCGCGCGTTGCACACTGCGAAAGCGATCGGGCGGATTCGTCCGTTTGAGGATCGTCGAGTACGACGAGTGCCGGCCGCACAGTCTGGCCGTCGGCCCGCTTGTATTTCATGCCGCGAATCCGACCAGTGATGCCGGCGACCTTGATGATCGCGCCACTGGCAACGCTGCCAGGCATCGATGGCAGCACGATCTCGCGGGCCGTCCAGCCGATGTGCGTGCGCTCGCCTTTGAAGAGTTGGCCGTTCGCCCGGTTGGCGATCCCGTCCAGAGCTTGAATCGGGTACACGACCTCGGGGAAGTCGTCGAGCAGATAGTCGCTGCCGTCGAGTTCCATCTTGATCGAGTCCAACATGTCCATCGCGTGCCCTTCGTCGCTACCGATCAAAGCAACGAAGTCGCGGTGACCGTAGAGCACCGACCAGATGCACGCGCATTCGCAGATTGTGGTTTTGCCGCTGCCTCGCGGCATGGCCATTGCGAACAGTCCGCCGTGGATAACCGCGCGCTCGATCTTAGCGATGACTTTCAAGTGGTCGGGCGACCAGGGCAGGTGAAACGTGAGCGGGAAGTATGATTCGCAAAAGAACCGAAAGTCGGACGCCGCCTTCGCCTTACGCTCGGGATTGACCACCTCGGGCAACTCGCCAATGTCGCGCCCCGCGATTGCCAGCGCGATGTTGCGGGAGCGGGCACGTTCCTTCAGACGCTCATAGGGATCGCCTTCCGGTTCTGGCCGTGGCGTATGCCGCTCGTGAACGAGCCACGCGACGTACCGCAGCAGATCGACGTGCCGAGCATCGCCGATGCGCAGCCCGGCGCGGGTGCGATGCCGGTGCAGTTGCCGCTCATTGATCACCTCGCCGAGCGGCGTCGAGTTGAGCAACCGGCAAAGTTCGGTTGGTCGAAGCTGTCGCGGGTCAGTCGCCATGTGCATCTCCCGCGCTGCGTCCCATCTGCTTGGCAAGCCACGCCGCATAGTGGACGAGGTTCAATGTGCCGTCGGGGTTCGTCGGAGCGCCGGCGGCGACATCAGTGCGAAGCACATCCTCCGTCACCGCTTCGCCGCCGACCTGCGACAGCGCACGAGCAGCGTCTTCTAAGGACAAAGCCGTGGGATTCAACGGCGATCGCTGTGGATTCGACATAGTTTCGGTCGCCCTAAAACGCCTCGGAAACGATTCTCGGAAATCTCGGCGATGCGGCGCAAACAGCGCTTGAGCTTCTCCCGCCCGCATGGCTCTGTGTGTGTCGTGCGAAGCGATTTCCGCGACGCGAAACCAAACCGCAGGAGAACGAACCATGTCCGCGAAAAAAACTACGAAGACCGCTGCCGCGAAGCCGCGCAAGGCCACGACCACCAAGGCGAAGGCGTCCAAGGCCAGCCCGACGGCAAAGGCGACCAAGACCCGAAAGCCCAAGTCCGACGGCAAGATGAGCGCGCTCGACGCCGCCGCGAAAGTGCTTACCAGTTCGAGCGAGCCGATGACGACGAAGCAGTTGATCGAAACAATGGCGACGAAGGGTTTGTGGACCAGCCCCGGCGGTAAGACGCCGCACGCGACTCTTTATTCCGCGATCGCGCGCGAGATCAATGAGAAGGGGAACGACGCCCGGTTCGTCAAAGCGGAGCGAGGGAAGTTTGCCGCCAAGAGGTGACGCTCGTCTCGTACTCCAACCAAACGCCCCACGTTCGCCACGTCGGGGCGTTTCTTCGTTGGCGGAACCGGTGGCCGCCTCGTCGGGCCCGCCGCAACACGGTGCAAACGTGGCGTTCACGCGGCCACCTCCGCGGCCGCCCGCCGCTCTGCCTTCCGCCCGGTGAAGTTCTCCCATCGCTGTACGATGACGTCGCAATACGGCGGATCGAGTTCCATCAGGAATGCCTTCCGGTTCGTTTGTTCGCACGCGATCAATGTCGAACCGCTGCCGCCGAATAGGTCGAGGACGTTCTCACCGATGCGCGACGAGTATTGCATCGCCCGCACCGCGAGTTCGACGGGCTTCTCCGTGAGGTGAACCATCGATTGCGGATTGACCTTCTTCACGTGCCAGAGATCGGTGGCATTATTCGGCCCGAAGAACTTGTGCCCTGCACCGAGCCGCCAGCCGTAAAAGCAAATCTCGAACGCACCCATGAAATCTTTTCTCGTGAGGACAGGATGCTGCTTGTCCCACACGATGCCCTGGCTGAAGTACAGATCGTGCTTTTTCAAGAACGGCGGGTAATTTCCGAGGTTGGCGTAACCGCCCCACACATAAAAGGCTCGTCCGGCTTCGAGCACACGAGCGATGTTGCCGAACCAAGCATCGAGCAGTTCGTCGAACGCTTCGTCGGTCACGAAGTCGTTGGCGAGCGGCCGATCCTTCGCCCGCATCTGTTTGTGCGTCCCCTTCGCCTTCCCCGGATGCCTCTCCAGGTCGAACTTCTGGTGGTGCTTGTTTGGGTTGGCGAAGCTGCTGTTGCCCGCGGCGATGGCGTTGTTGCTTCGCGGCTCGACTTTCACGTTGTACGGAGGATCTGTCGAAACCAAATGGATCGTTGCGCCGTCCAACAAGCGGTCCACGTCGCCCGCGTTCGCGCTGTCGCCGCAGAGCAGACGATGGTCACCGAGAATCCACAGGTCGCCCGGTTGCGTGATCGCTGCGTCGGGCGGGGCTGGCACGTCGTCCGGGTCGGTTAAGCCCTCCTGCAAATCCCCGCCGAGCAGCTTGGCGAGCTCGTCCTGGTCGAAACCCAACAATCCGAGGTCGTAGTTCGCTGCTTGCAACTCGCCGATCTCGATCGGCAACAAATCGTAATTCCATTCTGCCAGCGACGCCGTCTGGTTGTCGGCGATGCGATAGGCTCTGATCTGCTCTGGCGTCAGGTCGGTGGCGACATGGACCGGCACCTTTTCGAGGCCCAGTTTCTGCGCCGCCTTGTACCGCGTGTGCCCGCAGATGATCACGCCGTCGGCGTCGACGACGATCGGCTGGCGGAAGCCGAATTCCTTGATCGACGCCGCGACCGCGTCCACGGCGGCGTCGTTGATGCGAGGATTCTTGTCGTAGGGACGGATATCGGCCAGGGGACGAAGTTCGATCTTCATTTTTCCGCTCCTTGCGTGTGATTCAGGTCCGTGACGGTCGCGGAATCAGCTCCGCGATGCCGAGCTACTTGCCGGCACATTTCGATGAAGTCATGCTCGCTCATCGTGTTTTTTGCTCGATTCACTGTTTTGAGAACAAGCTGCGAATTGCTTACCGTGAAGTCGCCTCCGTCGACAATCGGAACAATGTGGTCCAGGGCGAAGTTGGTCGGTGTGAGCGGTTGTCCCGTAAGGGCACAGCGAAAGTCTTGGCATCGCAAGATTCCCCGCAGTTCTTCGAGCGTCAGTATTTCGCGTCCACGCACGCGACGTTTACGGGGCTTGTGACTATGTCGATGCGTGGCAAGCCAGGCCACGTATCGGAATAGATCGATGTGACCATCATCACACTGAATCCAAGGCGCTCGTTGGCGGTGTCTGTAGAGTTGCCGGTCATTGATGATCGGTCCCAACGGCGTTGCATTCAGGAGACGGACTACTTCACAGGCGCGGAGTCGCTTCCATTCGATTTGGCACGTGTGTGCCACGAAGTCACTTTCAATTTCAACGAATAGTCCCAGCTGCCTCTCATTCGATGCCCCTTCGCTCTCTGTCGACCTCGTTGTATCGCTTGCTTGCAGGCGGCATCCCAATCCACCTGCGCGTCTGTGGAAGGAACGGTCGGTCGCGGCTTTGCGTTGTGAGGGCGTTTCTGTCGAATCCTCTGGGCCGTGAGGCAACAAGCTAGTGCTCGGTGCCACGGGTCGGACAGAGCCAGACGTGCATGCGACCGGGCTGACATGCTTGTCAGTTCCGCGAGTAGCCCCGCTTCCCACTGTTGATTTAGCGTCATGCATATTCATGTCTGCGGATCTGAAAATCCGGACAAGCGCAAACTGTGTCTAACTTGGCGACTGTTCCCGCGTCCCTCACCTTGCCCAGATCGCCAGGGGGGAACCGCTCATGTTTCACCTTTTCACCCCCACCCCTCACACACACACGCATTTTCGCGCGTACGTTCGCGTGCGCGGGGTCGGGGGTGAACGTAGGTAAACATGAATAGAGAGAGATATTTACTCTATATATATGCATGTTTTTGACGTTCTCATGTTTCACCCTGACCCCGTGAACCTTGGGGGAATCATGGGAAACATGACCGACCCTAAACGACCCAAATTCACACGCGGAGGTGCTCATGTTTCACCCCCGGTGAAACTTTCACCGCGAATCATGCGATAGGCTCGCACGGGCCAGCCGGCACGCGGCGTCGTCACGATCTCCAACTCGCCCTGCTGACACAGCGTGTCGATCAGCGCGGCGAAGCTCTTCGAGTCGGTCTTCATCCGCTTGAGCAGCACGCTGTGCGGCAGCGTCTGGTCGGGCGCTTCCTGGAGCTTGCGCAGCAGCTTGAGACACTCGGCATGGAACGGGTTCTCGGCGACGTGGCTGTGGGCCATGAACAACATCCGCTTGGTCTGGTGGAGGACGAAGTCGGTGGCCCACCGCACGCCGACGGCGTCGATCCGCGGCGTCTCGTGGTTCGCGCTGGCGGCGTACAGTAAGGCCAGCTTGCGAATCTGCTCCGGCACTCGGCCCCACACCGTCGTGCCGACCGGATCGCCTCGAGATTCGGCACCTGCATATTCGGCCTCGGCGGCTTCGCGGCCCTCAGTGATCAGACTGCGGGCCTCGTCGTCGGCTTCGACGATGAGCGGTTGTGGGTGGAAGCGTTCGAGATTGCCGGTGCCGGGACTGAAATCGGCCCACCATTGCGCCGTCTCCATGACGCGCGGCGGCGGGTTGATGATGCCCGGCTCCTGGCCGGCGCTGCGTGGTCCGCTCTCGACGATCAGCATGCGGGCGAAAAATCCGTTGGTGAGCATCCGCTCGGACAACGCCGAGTAGTAATGCGTCGGGATCGCCGTGCCGTACACGACGAGGCACGGCTGGTCGATCACGCCCGGCGCTTCTTTGCCGGCCTTCCGCCGCATCGGGTAGATGCTGTTGGCCGCCGAATACATGGTCAGCAGCGTGCCGAGGATGTTCTCGTGGCGGGCGTCGTGCGCCTTGTTGATCGACTGCAAGAGCCCGTCGATTTCGTCCGTCTGAAACAGCAGCGCCGGGCTGAGAAACAGCGAGTCCTGGATGCCTTCGCCCGACGCGAACTTTTCGCCCAGCGAGCCGACAAGCCCGATGCGGTGCATGATGTGCGTGTTGACCTTTCGCGGCCAATCTTTGCCGACCGACGAGTAGGCGAGCGCCAGCACGTAGAGGTTCGTCCGGTTGTCGCCCTGGTCCCGCACCTTGCGGCCGGCCAGCACGGCTTGTAGCGACAATGCACCGCAAAACGCCAGCGACAGATTCGGGTACGGCGCGGTGGCCAGGCAATGGTCCATGACCTCGGAGACGAAGCCGGGGACGCGGCAAAGTTCGACGGGCAGCGGGCCGGGGTCGGGGAGGTCCGGAGGCCGAACAGGGAGCGGGCGTTGCGTGCCGTTGCAGCGAAAGTGTGAGAGATCGACGTCACCGTCATCGCCTCCATCACCGTAACCGTCGGCGCGCAGCGCGGCGGCTGCGGCCGCAAAGTCGCCTGCGTGATCGAGGAGCGTGAACACCGTGAACGGCGCGTAAGCCTTGTCCGGCTCAAACGGCGCGGCGTTGGACGAGAAGACGTAGAACACGCCGTCGCGTAGCGTCGCGCTCCAGCCCTGGTCCTTGCCCGGCCGACGCCAATACTCGTTCTCGCCGCCGCGAGCCAGCTGCCAATCGTTGTGTTCGAGCACGGCGCGGACGTCGCCACGCTCGTTAAAGTCGTCGCCGGGCCGACCGCTTGCCGCCGGCAACCCACGACGCCGTTCGACCGGCGGCAGCGCCTCGTTGAGTGCATAGGCCGCTTCGATCAAGATCGCCTGCTCGGCCTCGGTGAGGACGGCAAGCTGGTCGAACGCTCCTTGCTCGACGCCGTAGCCCGGCGTCGGCGCGCAAAGGAATAGCCCCCCGTCGCCACGAGTCTCGACCAGCGTGACCGTCACCTCGTACCGCCCGGAGACGAGTCGAGGGACGTATCGCTTGCCGTGGATCACGACCGACTCGGCGCTGGGCACGACGATCACTCGCTGGGCAAGTTTGCGATTGCCTGGGACGGACGCCTCGCAGCGGTAGACCGCGTGCCGGCCGCCCGACTGCGAATGCTCGATGACGAGGCGATCGAGCAGGCCGGGAAATTCGCTCTCGACCAACTGCCGCCACGGCTCGAACATCTCGCCGCCGTGGTCGAAGTCGATCATCTCCAAGTTCCCCGACACCGTGCCAGCCAGCACGCAGACGGGCGGCCCGTCGGCGAACCACGCCGCCACCTGCCGCTCGGTCGGCAGCCGGCGCTGATACTGTTTCCAGCCCGCCAGCGCCGGCCGCTTCTCCGCGAGGATCGCGGGCAGCACGCACAGGCCGGAGCGCAGGTAATTGGTAGCGACGTCGATCATGCTCAAAACGGAATCTCGTCAGGTTCGTAACCAACAAATGCACCAGTGGGGATCGCTTCCGGCAGCGGGCCGAGTTTGTAGGAGGTGATCTTGTCGTACTTCTCGCCGACGACGGTGCGGACGGTGATTTGCTCGGTGTGGGCCAATCCGCCGGCCTCGGCGATCTCGACGGCCCGTTCGGCGGTGTCCGGCACCGGGTCGGGCGATCGCCGCCGCCACCACGACTCAGCTTTCTGCCGGGCGAAACCTTTGTGTTCGACGCAGATGTACTCGCTTTGCCAATGATTCAAGCCGACGCAGTAGCTCACACGCATCGTTTTCGGCGCGTCGGCGGGCGCACCGCGTTTGGTGTGGACGCTGTAGGACACGTCGCGGACGTCGTACTCGGTATCCGTAATTTGACCGGAGAGAATCCCGGCCTCGGTCGCCTTGGCGTCGTGCTGTTTGCGTTTCGGCGGCGGGAACTCGTAACCGCATTCGGGACAATGCGCGTAGCCCGCGGCGATGATCGCCATGCACTCGGGGCATTCCTTCATCGGCGCTTCACCGTCGCCGTTGGTCGCCGACTTGATGGTGAGGTTGTCGACGGGACCGTGTCGCATGACGTTGCCGCCGAAGTCCAGCACGAGGCAGTTCTGTTTGCCGGGATGCAGGCGGAAGCCGCGACCAACCATCTGGTAATACAGACCCGGCGACATCGTCGGTCGCACCAGTGCCACGCAGTCGATGTGCGGCGCGTCGAATCCGGTAGTGAGTACGTTGACGTTGCACAGGTATTTCAGTTCGCCGCGGCGAAAGCGGCCGAGGATGGCGTCGCGATCCTTGGTGGGCGTTTCCCCCGTAACGAACCCACATTCGATGCCGTGCTGCTCGGCCAGCACGCGCACGATATGCTCGCCGTGTTTGATGCCGCTGGCGAAGATCAACACGGCGTTGCGGTTTGCCGCGTAGCCGACTGTCTCGCCGCAGGCCGCCTCGACGAGCGAATCGTCGTCCATCAGGTCTTCGACCTCGTCGGCGACGAACTCGCCCCCGCGAACGTGGAGCCGGTCGAAGTCGGCCTTGTTGATGCCGGCTTTCGTAACTAACGGGCAAAGAAAACCGTCGCGGATCAGCTCGCGGACGCCGACTTCAAAACAGATACGGTTTAGAAAGCCATCCGGCGTGCAGATCGGCCCCGTCTTCATCCGAAACGGTGTGGCCGTGAATCCAATGATTCGCACGTTCGGGTTGAGCACCTTGGCGTCGGCCAAGAACTGCCTGTACATTCCGTCGCCCTCGACCGGAATCAAATGCGCCTCGTCGACCATGACGAGGTCGAAGGCGTCGAGTTCGCAGGCCCGGCGGTAGACCGATTGGATGCCGGCGACGATCACCGAGTGCGCCGTGTCGCGGCGCTTTAGGCCGGCGGAATAGACGCCGAACTCGATCTCCGGGCATACGAGTCTCAGCTTTTCAGCGGTCTGCTCGAGTAGTTCCTTCACGTGCGCGAGGATCAAAACGCGGCCACCCCACGTGCCGACGGCGTCCTTGCAGATGCTGGCCATCGTCGGCGTTTTGCCGCCCGCCGTGGGTACAACCGCGCAGGGATTATCGTCGCGCTGCCGCAGGTGGTCGTAGACCGCCTGCTTGGTTTGTTCCTGGTAGGGCCGAAGCGTGAGCATGGTCAGGCGTTTGCCGATAAGGTCAGGTACAACTGCGTCGCTAGCTGCGGCAGGTCATTCAAACGGACGATCGCGATCCACGGCCGGCCGTTCGCGCGATGAAGCACGGTCGGAATGTTGTCGTTCGCGTCGGCGATGGCTTGGGCGAGTGCCTCGTGAAGACGCAGTGCCTCGCACCGCTTGACTTCAAAATGGACGCCTTCGATTGCCGTGCGGATGTCGGGCGCGTCCGGCCCGCCGTGGAATTGCATGCCACGACGGGCCTCCACACCGAACAGTCGACGGATTTCCGCCGCCGCTTCGCGTTCGCCCCGCTGACCTTTGTCTCGCGATCGGCGGCTCATCAGGAGCGTTTCCAGGGAGGCGTGCTGTTGGTCGCCGCCGCGGCCGTCGCGGGCGGCGGATTCGACTCTTTCTTGGCGTAACCCTTGATCTCGTTGGTGATCTCGCCGGTGTCGGCCCGCTTCTTGCATCGGACGTTGATGACCAGCGGCAAGTTGTGCAAATCGACGCTGTCCTTCGGCGCGAGTACGCCGACGGCCCGACAGATCGCGGAGAGTTCGCCCTGAGCGATCTTCCGCGCTTGCTCGCTCGGGTTGTCCAAGTTGAGCCGAGCCCACAACAGTCGGTTCTTGAACTCGCCCTCGATGACCTGGAGCGTCAACTGCAAGTAAGCGCCGGTCCCGGCCTTCGTGGGTTTCATTTCGCTTTCGGTAACCACGGCGACGTACTTGCCCGCGGGCACCGGCTCGAAGTCGCCGGCGGGTTCAACTTGGTTGGCATCGAATCCGTTGAGATCAGCCATTGGTTTCGGTTCCTTGGGTTTGTTGGTTGGTCATCGAGTTGACGAACGCCGCCCACGACAGCGGCAATTCGTCGGTGATTCCATAGCGGTTTTTCGCAACGCACGAAGGCCCGCCGACGCAACGCAGAACGCGTTCGCCGCCGTCCTTGCCGATCGCATGCGCGATGGTCCGTTTGCGATTGAAGCCGGCGTCCTCGGATTGCGTCCGCATTTTTCGAGTGGCGAACAGCACGGCGTCGCACCATTCGCTCACCAGCGCCGCCGCGTGCTTATGCAAGCGAGGCGAATAGCGGTCATACGGTGACGACTCCGGGTCCTCGAAGCGTTCGACCTTCGAGTGAGCGATCAACAACACGACCATGTCGCGTTGATTCCGCAACACGTTGAGGTGATCGATGATCTCCCGCCAGAACGACAACGCGAGCGAGTAACCTCGCGAATATCCACCGTCGACTTTTTCAATCGAAGCGACGTTGTACTGCGAGCAGAGCTTGTCCCACACGAGTCGTTCGAGCCAATCCAATGAATCGATCACGACTGTTTCGTGCTCGTGCGATTCCGTTCGCAATTCCGCGAGCGCCGTGATGACGTCTTCGTAGCAGCGAGCGAGCGGAAATCGGGCGCAGTCAATCTCGTCGAGGCCGTCTTCGGTTTGGATGAAGATCGGATTTGGGGCTAGTGCCCCGAAGGTCGACTTGCCGATGCCTTCGACGCCATACAAAAGGACGCGAGGTGGCTTCGATGCCCGCCCGCGTAGGACTTGGGACAGGAGGCTCATGCGGCGGCCCCTTGGGGTTCGTGGCGTTCCTGGATACGGTCAACCTGAAACGAGTCCTCTCCGAACTCGCGGCTGACAAAGCCGAGAAACAAGCGGTTCAAGTCGCGCCCGACCGGCGTGGCGGCGTCGATGACGATTCGCCGCTTATCAACGTCGAGCGCATGGGCGGCGTCGAGCCGCACTTGGGCTTGGCCATGCAGGCTCTCGGCGGCCATCACGGCTAAGACGAGCGACGCTTCGACTTCCTCGAACGAGACGGTCGGCGCGAACGAGTAGCGGTACAACTCTGCGCTCATGGCGATTTCTCCAATGAAATGGGCGGCGAGCCGGCGGATACTTATGACCTACCGGATCGCCGCCCGAGTTGTCGGAAACTATTTCAAATAGTCGCGCAGGCCTGCTTTCTCAAAACGCGATCGAATGCGTCCAAGCACCTCGTACAATTCGGCCTGGGACATGCCGAGTTCTTTCGCGGCGGCGGCCTTCGATGAGCCCGACATGATTCGGCGACACAACTCGCGCAGTCGCGGCGGGAACGTCGAGATCACCTCAGCAAGATCGTGCGCGACGCCGAATTGTTCTTCGTGCGATCGCGAGCGACTGCCCGTGCGGCGGTCTTGCTGTGACTCGGGTATTGTCGAGCCGATGTCGCCGCGTTTTCCGGTCCGGGGAGCCGCATTGAGCGACCCCGACTCGCGGTCGCGCGACCGCATCTGCGCGGAGCAGCGCTCGAGTATCGTCACGAAGTGATTCTGGCACGTTACGACGACGAAGCCCTCCCACGACGCCATCGTGGAATTGAACTTCTCGGCTCTCTCGAAAAGGTTCACCACGAACTCCTGGAGGAGATCGGGGCGGTCGGACTCGGTGAATCCGGCCCGGCCGATCAACTGGCGGACCTTGGCACGAATGAATCGCGCCGCAAAGGGATCGAGACAAGACAAATCAGGGCGAAACATGATTCGACAGCTCCTTCTCGCGATGGAGGGAGCTGCCAAATCGTCAAACGACGTGGACATGCCGGACCTTCCTCGACGAGATCGAAGAAGGCCCCACGGGCGACAGGTCCGGCATGGATAGATGCCCGTGGGGCCGAGACCGCTCTCGCGGTGTACGGTGAACGACAAGGTGCCGGCCTGTCGCCCGCGACTGCCGAAATCTCGCTGGGCGCGCGGAGTCGGCGCGGACACCAAGCGTGTTAGGAGTGCCGTAACTTCTTTTACGGCAACAGCTTGAGCGATCGACCTGCGCCGCTCATGCAACCCTGTTTTCCGCGAGATTGCTCAGCGAGAATTCGCTGAGAGCGGAACGAAGGACATCACTCGCGATCGATCGAAAAAACGGTTCGCCAGCCCTGATCGGGCCTAGCGATGTACTCGATTGGTTCGCCGTCTATCCGGAAGAATTCTTTCAGGCCATTAGCAAGCGCATCTTTGCGGGACTGAACCTTTCTGCCAGCGCCCGGGCTGTCCCACCGCAGATTGCCATAGCTGAGTGCGAAATCACGGAGGAGGTTCCACTGCTTCGTCGGTTGGCGGTTACGGCGATGGGCAAATCCCAGGTCAGCGAAATTCAGCACTCGGGAAACATCACGAATACGAACGCTTACCGTATGCCCGTCGATGAACTTGATGTGCAATTCGCTCCATTTAGCGCCGACAGGCGTCGGAAAATACGCCGCCTGCACTTCTTTTTCGACCTGCGGAACAAGAGCCGCAAAGAAGGCGCTCAACGTGCTGTTGAACACTGGCGTGACCACAGAATTGCGGCTCGCATCGGTATCGATCGCTTCGATCAGACTCACGCAAATGGAGTTCCGCTTTTCCAGCGCGTCAGTGACTTTACGAGTGATTGAACGTCTTGTCGGCGCGAAGAAGAGAAACGGGCCTTCAATCCGCGACAAAATTGCTTCTGCCGCCTGCAAAGCCGCCTGCTCGTCACGAGGACATGCCAGCAAAGCGGAATACGAAAAACCTGCGGTCGGGCGATAGGCACCAATGGCGTGAACGTTCGGCACGTCCGCAACGGGGTCAACCTCGTCGTGGAACCCGAACATTTGGGCAAGGTGGCGACAGAGAGTACGAAACTCGACGCGGTAGATCAGCGAGTCAGTTTTCGGGAGGACAACCTCGTGGCCGCCGTCTTGGGCAAAGGCCACAACACGCTCATGGTCCAGCGGCAGAATCCGGTACCAATCAGCACCTGCGGCGTCGGAGATCGGAATGCTCTCGGCGAATGAGTTCAGCGGATGTAGAAGTCGAAGTGCATGGACGATGTCAAAGCCGGACCCTACCCGCTTGCGCCACTCGAACAGCGTAGCGCAATGTCCATGCACTTCCTCCAACGCATGCCAGAAATCATGTAGCAGGTTCATGTTCCAAAAAACGGCTTTGCTCTGAAAACTCGCGGAGTTCGAGCCATTGCTCAACGGCCGGTGCGTCAGTATCGCGAGTGTAAAGGATAGAATTCGATGATCTCACCGTGACCGACCGCGGCTTCTCCGAGTCGGAAAACGTAATCTTAAAGACAGCCTTTTTCAGCGGTGCCTTCTCCGAGAGGCTATATTTCCGCGCCTTGAATGAGCCGAATAGATCATCGGCCTTGCGGATTTCGACTTCCTGAAATCCGCCGCCCCAACGGATTTCGAGTTCGGTCAACTTGATCCCTTCGATACCCGAAATGTCACCGAATGCCAATGAGTCCTCGCCGTACTCGAGGAGCGGCTTAAGCGTGAACGGCTTTGCCGAGAATGTCGTGCCGTCGGGAAACAGATGCAATGCGAATTGTTCGAGGTATAGCTGCCTTTCGCCCTTGAGTCTCGCGTTGATCTTCAAAACGCCATTTTGCAGTTTGTAGATCAGCACGTCGTATTTGAGCGGCCGATAGCAAATGGTCGTCGTTTCCCCGTTGTGAACACTCTCCTCTCGCTTTAACGTCTCGCCATGCCGCACGAGGAACCATATGAGATCCTCCTGCGGAAACACGAACACGCGGCTGTTGCCTCCCCGCTTGTGGTCGATAAACCATGCGTCCAGGCTTTCTTGTAGCGCCGACCTCGTCGCTGTCGACGGGGCGGCCAGAACCGGAGGCATTGGCCCATCTGTTTGAAAATACTCGAATGACCTCGCACGCAAGAGGAATTGGCGAGCATGACGTTGTTCGAGCGTGTCGCGATCCCGCAACCACAACTGAACCGCGATGTCGGCGGACGTGTGATCGTCGCCGTCGTCGATCGGGATTCCGCGTTCAAGGGCAATGTCGAGTAGATCGTCCGTCGCTTCTTGCGTCGACATTTCGTCGATCAGGAGAATTGCATGGACCAACTCGTCCGGGGTGCTCGTGTCCGGAGTGATAAAGACCGCCGCGAGCTGCTCATAGTCAAAATCCGGATCGGCGTCGTCGATTGCCGGCAACTCGCACTCGCGGGCCGCGAAATACCTGCGGTACGGGTCGAGCAGCGCGAGCAGCCGAGAAGGCGAAATCCCATGAAGCGTTTGCGGGTCAGAAAAGTGTCGCAGCCGATACGCGGGCATTACAGTCTCCAATCAGGCCAGGGATATGGGAAAGCCGCTGCCGGCGTGACAGCGGGGTTAACAGCCGCCGAACGCCATATAATGTATCCATAGATCGTTGTGGCACAATATGTAGAAATGCGGCCAGTGAACAACAGTTAGGGTATCTGCCCCATCGCGGTAGCTGAGCCTTCCCGTGGTCGACCGGCAGAGGCGCGTTTCCGACAACTTGCGTTTGCTTCCGGTAGGTTAACAACATCCGATTGTAAAACCCATTCGCGCGTCGCCTGCCGCCGGCGGCGACACCCTCTCTTTCGCACGAGTAACGCCATGTCCAATTGCGCCGATGCTGCGCGCATATATCCGGACGAGTGCCGCAGGGAACTGGTCACTATTCTCGCCCGCGGTGTTCGCCGCCTCCAAAAACGTCGTCGCCACGCCGAACCAACCGCAGCGGAGGCGGGAGAAATCTGCCCGGAATCCGCCGCCCGAGGCCTTGAGGTTCCGACCGAAACCGTGCTCAGTGTCCACACGGGTTAACACGGTTTCGAGAGTCCCGAACCACGGAGAACGACATGTTGAACGTTGCGAAAGAGGTCGCCGCGATGTCGCGGATGACCGTCGACCAACTGCGGGCGAAGTACGCCGACGTATTCGGCGAGCCGACGAACGGACGAAACAAGCGGTGGCTCGTCAAACGCATCGCGTGGCGAATGCAGGCCAACGCCGAGGGTGACCTTTCCGAGCGGGCACGCCGCCGGGCGATGGAGCTGGCGAACGACGCTGACATCCGGATGACGCCGCCACGGGAGCGGAAGTCAGCGCCGGCAGCGGAAGTCCAACCGGTCACGGTCACCAAGTCCGTCGCCACCGCGACAAACCTTTTACCGGGCACGGTGCTCAAGCGCGAGTACAAGGGGCAAACGATTCGGACGACTGTGCTGGCCGACGGGTTCGAGTATCTCGGCGAACGGTACAAATCCCTGAGCGCCGTCGCCAAGGCAGTCACCGGCCAGCACTGGAACGGCCGGCTGTTCTTCGGCCTGCGTAAGAACGGAGGCCGGCGATGAAGACCAAGCGAGCCAAGACGCCGGCCGTTCCGACGGTGCGGTGCGCGATCTACACCCGAAAGTCGACCGAGGAAGGCCTCGAACAGGAATACAACACGCTCGACGCCCAGCGCGACGCCGGCGAAGCGTATATCAAGAGCCAGTTGCACGAGGGCTGGGTCTGCTCGCCGAACCGCTACGACGACGGCGGGTTCACCGGTGCGAACATGGACCGGCCGGCGCTGCGCCGCCTCATGGCGGATATCGAGGCTGGGAAGGTCGACACGGTGCTGGTTTACAAAGTTGATCGACTGAGCCGCAGTCTGCTCGACTTCGCCCGGATGATGGAGACGTTCGAGAAGCACAAGGTATCGTTCGTCAGCGTAACGCAGGCATTCAACACGGCGTCGTCGATGGGCCGGCTCGTGCTGAACGTGCTGTTGTCATTCGCCCAATTCGAGCGCGAGATGATCTCCGAGCGGACGCGGGATAAGATTGCCGCCGCCCGCCGAAAGGGCAAATGGTCCGGTGGCATGCCGATCCTGGGCTACGGCGTCGAGAACACGAAGCTCGTCGTCGATACGAACGAAGCGCCAATGGTCCGCCAGATCTTCGAGATGTACCTGGAGCAGCAATCGCTTCTCGCCGTTGTGAAGGAACTCAACGCCCGCGGCTGGCGGACGAAGCAATGGAAAACGAAGAAGGGCGAACTCCGCGGTGGCCGCGTGTTCGACAAGGTGTCGCTCTACAATTTGCTGACGAACGTCGCCCTCGTCGGCAAGATCAGGTACAAGGACGAAGTTCACGACGGCGAGCAAGAGGCGATCGTCGATGCCGGCGTGTTCGAGCGGACGCAGTCGCTGCTGACGCGAAACGGGCGAAGCGGCGGCCGCGCGGTGCGGAACAAGCACAACGCGCTGCTCCGGGGAATCCTGCATTGCTCGACTTGTGACTGTGGCATGAGCCACGCTTACACGGCCAAGGGCACGCGGCAATACAGATATTACGTGTGCAACCACGCCCAGAAACGCGGCTGGCAGACGTGTCCGTCGCCGTCGATCCCCGCGGGCGAGATCGAGCGGTTCGTCGTCGACCAGATCAAAGCCGTCGGTCGCGACCCGCAGGTGATCAAAGAGACGTTGGCCCAGGCCCGTCGGCAGGCCGAGGACCAGATCGAACGCCTCTCGACGGAACGTGCGGGCCTCGTGCGCCGCCTCCGCGACGACCACGCCGAGATCGGGCGGTTGGCCGCGACGACGCGTCCGGGCGACCCGCGGCTTGCCGACGCCCACGATCGTATTCGGGACGCCGAGCGCCGCGTGAGCGAGATCGACAGCGAACTGGCGGCGCTCGACGGCGACTTGGTCGACGAGGCCGAGGTCGCGGCGGCGCTGGCCGACTTCGACGCCGTGTGGGATTGCCTCGCGCCGCGCGAACAGGCCCGCGTCGTCGAACTGCTGGTCGAGCGCGTCGCTTACGACGGCAACGCGGGCAACATTTCCATCACCTTCCGCCCGGCGGGCATCAAGACGCTCGCCAGCGAACTGACGCAACGAGAGGTTGAAGCAGCATGATTACGATCGAACGCAAGGTGCATTTCGGGCACGGACGACGGGCGCGGAAGGAACTGCGGGACGGCGAAGCCAAGGTGACGAC
>JAJDEG010000639.1 GCA_029259895.1 Planctomycetota bacterium | reverse complement strand
CAGGTTCGTCATGAGCATGTAGCGGAGGAAGCCCATCTTGAGGTACATGCCGCGGAACAACTTGGTGCCAATGGCGAGCGCCGGCGGGATGACGACCAAGTAAATGCCCATCAGGATGAAGCCGGGCGATTCGCGGACGAGAATGTAGAGGAGTTCCGTGAAGAAGCCGCTGTCGGGCGGCGCTTTCGGCAAGCCGCGGTTGAGCGCGCCGATCCAGAAATACTCGGATAAGTCGACGTTCTTGAGGGCCTCGACCTTGTGCGAATCCCACGGCTCGAACGGTCCGAAGAAGTTCCAGTTGGGGCCGCGGAGCACGGTGCCCATGACGATCAAGGTGATCCACAGTACGAGGAAACCGAACTGGAAGTTCAAGTAGGCGAACTTCCGCTCGTTGATCGTGTAGTAGCCCATGCCCTTCTTGTTGAAGTCGAGATAGGGAATGGCCATCAGGCCGACGACGATCAAGCTGGGGGCAAGGACGCCGGCCATCCAGGGATCGAAGTAGACGAGCATTTCTTGCAGACCGAGGAAGTACCAAGGGGCCTTCGACGGATTGGGCGTCTTCACCGGGCTGGCGGGCTGTTCGAGCGGGGCCTGAATGAGGATGGCCCAGACGAGCAGAAACGCCGTCAGGGCGAGCATGCAGACGAGTTCGGTGTAGACGAGGTCGGGCCAGACGAGGACTTTTTCGTCGTCGAGCTTTTCGAGCGGCGGCAGACCTTCGGCGATGCGCTTGTCGTTAATCACCGCGCGGTAGGTCGCCAACCACGTGAAGAAGCCGAGCAGAAACATCAGGCCGACGATCGGGATGTTGTCGCCTTTGCTCACCACTTGCCAGAAGTTTTGATTGACCATCGACAGGCCCATCGCCAGGAGCGACAGATTGAAGCCGGTCCAGGCGACCATCGGGCGGACGAAAAAATCGCGCGCAACGTACAGCGTGCCTAAGAAAACGACGGAGCCGACCGTGTAGACGATGGCCCCGACCTGTCCGCTGAGCCAGGAGTTAAGGAAGTCGATAATGACGACGGGCATGCGGGGCGTCCAATACGGATCGCCGCTGCCGGCCATCGGAGCAAGCACGCCGCCGAATAGCATCGCCATCGCCGTCCACACGAGCGCCGCGCGGGGGCGATGCCAGTGATGCCACAATATGAACGCCGCCACGGCGTTCATCAGGGCGAGACTCAGATAGTACAGCGTCAAGAATCCCTTGACGCCGCTGAGAAACGTCGCCTGGTCGATCAAACCGCCGGCGGCCAGTAGTGCGGGAAAGTGCATAGCCGAGATTTGGTTTCTTAGTTCCGGCATCGGGGCCGGAGCGGGATAAATGGCGGTGAAAATCGCGTAGGGCGGGACGAACGATGTGAGGCCCACCAGCTCATGTTTCGCTGAAGGGTGGGCCTCACATCGTTCGACCCACCCTACGAAATCTGGAAGCTACAACGGAGCGCTGATGCCGCCGTCTTTCCTTACCCGCCAAAAGTGGATCGCTATCAATAACGCGGCCGCCAACGGAATGGCGACGCAGTGCAACACATAAAAGCGGTTCAACGTTTCTTCGCCAACGAATCGCGCGCCGAGCAGTCCGAAGCGGGCGTCGGAACCTTGCGTAATCATGTCGACGCCGCCAACGTTCAGCACCGCCTGAAACGGGCCTTCGTAGCCCAACAGCGGCGTCGCGCGGGCCATATTCGATCCGACGGTGATGGCCCAAATGGCCAACTGATCCCATGGCAACAGGTAGCCGGTGAACGAAAGCAGCAACGTGAGCAGCAGCAGCACGACACCGATGACCCAGTTGAATTCGCGCGGCGGCTTGTAGCTGCCGGTGAGGAACACGCGATACATGTGGAGCCAGACGGTGATGACCATCGCGTGCGCGGCCCAGCGATGGAGCTCGCGCAAGATGCCTAGCGACGCCACGTCGCGCAGTGCGAGAATATCGGCGTACGCCCATTCGAGCGTGGGCCGATAGTAGAACATCAGCAACACGCCGGTAACGGTTTCGACGAGAAACAGAAAGAACGTGACTCCGCCCATGCACCAGGTGTAGCTCAGCGCGATGCCTTGCTTCTTGACCGACACCGGGTGCAAGTGGAGGAAGAAGTTGGTGAGCATCACGACGATCCGGTTTCGCCGATCGAGCGGCGCCGGATGGCGGAAGACGCTCTTCCATATCTGTGAATTGCGGACGATTTCGCCGATGGAGGGCATGGGGAGGCGTTAGGCTTGAGGCTGTAGCGAGACGGTCGAATTGGCGGCGAGCGAGATTAGGCCGTGGCCGGGATGAACGACGCCGGGTCGGCCCATTGGCCGAGTTCTTCCTGGAAAATTTGACTGCGGTCGATCTCTACTTGCCCGTCGTCGGCGATGCGAATGGCGTAGCGTTCCAACGGACGGGGGGCGGGGCCCTCGAAGTTGATGCCATCCTTATAAAAACCGCTGCCGTGGCAGGGACATTTGAACTTCTGCTCGGCTTCGAGCCAGTTGGGCGTGCAGCCGAGGTGCGTGCAGACCGTCTTGAGGGCGTAGAGCTGTTGCTGGCCGTTGTAGTCGGCGTTGACGACCCACACGCCGAATTGCGCTTTAAACTTTTCCTCGACCGTGCCAGGCGAGAAACCTTCTTTGGCGCCGGCCTTAAAACGGCTCGGCGGCTCAGTGAGAATGTTGGGGAACATGAACCGCGCGAGGCCGAGCGTCCACAGCGCCGACACGCTGGCGATCGACGTCATGCCGATGCCGAGGAACGAACCGAGCATGACGTTGAGAAACCCGCGGCGCGATTCGTCGCCGGCGGCTGCCTTGCCCTTCGGGCTGGCCTTCGGCTTGGCGTAGTCCGGTTTGACCGGCATCACCGGGGCGGCCGGTTTGGTCTTGGCGGCGGGCTTGGCCGTCGCAGCCGCTTCGGCCTTGGTCATGGGGCCGGGCTTCGCGCCGCTTCGCGCGGCGGCGAGGACGCTGGCCGTGTCTTTGGCGCCGCCGGTTTTGGCCGATGCGGCGGCCGGCTTCGCAGCGGGCTTAGGCGCCGACTTTTCGGCCGGCTTTTTCTCCGCCGACTTTGCAGCGGGCGCGGGCGAAGCTGCCGGTTTATCGCCGCCCTTGTTGCGGGCCATCGCGAGCATATCGGCGACGCTCGGTCGCCCGCCAGAACTCGCGGCGGGTTTAGCAGCCGGCTTCGCGGGCGGGGGCGACGTCGATTCGGGCGCTGGAGCCTCGGCGGAGTCCGGCGGCGTTTCGGCGGCCGGCTTCGACGCGGCGGCTTTACCGCGAGACATCGCCAAGATTTCGGCGGTCGTCAGTTTCTTCTTTTCCGCCATCGCAATACACTCTGTACGGATAACAATTCCGGCCGCGACGCGAATCGCGGCGACGTAACGGCCCATCTCGTCGGCGAGCCAGCCGGGCATCCACCAGGACGCAAGTCCCTACTAGATGACGACTTGTGGCGATAAGATTGGGAAAAAGGCGACCGCCGAGAGCGACCTTGTGATTTTTTTCACAAAGTCTTACCTCTCATTTGTAGCCCTTTCGCCCGCATTGTCAACCACCCCGCGTTGCGCTACGAACCAAATGTCTGGACGCGCCCCCACATTGAAGCCCATGCCCTGAAGCGACGTCGCGTAAAGTCGCAGATTCTAGCACGCTCGGCAATAACTGCGAATCCCATCGCGGCGGGATTTGTCGCGGACGAGGCGAATCGCAAATTCGCGAATCGAAGAACCGTGCCGTGACGCCGCGGCAACACGGACGAATGACCGGAGAAACATGAACGCCCGCACCAAAAAATGTTCGCCGCCGTGGAAACTTTGGGAATCGATCGTACGCCGCGATCCTGGCGGACGGGGCGTGGCGAGTTACGGACACGACGGTGCGCCGCTCGGTTACGGAGACCTCGAACGTGCTGCGACCGACTTGGCGCGAAGCGCCAGACGCGTGGCGATCGTCACTGGATTCTGCATCGCCGACGCCGATCCACCGGCGGCCGAAACCGACGGGCCGCCCGGAGCGCTGTTTCTCGCAAGGGCGTTGGCGGCGTTGGGTTCGAGCGCCTTGCTGGTGAGCGACGCTTATGGAGTGCCGCTGTTGAAGGCCGGCCTCGCGCAGTGGGATCTAATACCGCCGGCGTGCGAGATTGTTGAGATGCCGATGCGCGACGACGACGAATGCCGTGCGGCCGCGAGTTCGGCGCCGGATCGCGCGTTCGACACCTGGGCCGACGAACTACTCGACCGCCAGTGCGCGAAAGGACTAACGCACGTCGTGGCGATCGAGCGTGCCGGTCCGAGTCATACGTTGCAGAGCGTCACCGAGCGCGAGGGAAGTGCCGTCGCCGAGCGATTTGCGGCCGAAACGCCGGCGGAGCATCGCGACGTTCATCACAACATGCGCGGCGATACGATCGACCGGTTCACGCCGCCCGCTCATCGTATCTTCGAGCGCATCGCCGAGCGTGGGCTGAACGTCGCGACGATCGGCATCGGCGACGGCGGCAACGAGATCGGCATGGGCCGGTTTCCCTGGTCCGTGCTGCGAGCGGCAGTTCGCGTCGGGCCGGCGGCAAGCACGGCGTGTCGCGTTCCGACAGACTTTACGATCGTCGCCGGCGTGAGCAACTGGGGGGCGTACGCGCTGGCGCTGGGCGTTGCAGCGCTGCGCGACAGGTGGGATATGACCGCGGCATGGACGAGTCGAGATCAGACCGAGCTTATCGAGCGCCTCGTCGAGGCGGGCGCGGTCGACGGCGTAACGAGACGACAGGTGGCGAGCGTCGATGGAATCGCACTGAACGATTACCTTACCGTCCTAGAGGCGCTAAAGAAGTCGCCGCCGGCTTGAGGCGCACGGCTGGACGCGCACGGCGATCAATCGATGCGGAAACGAAATCGGCCGGCGATAGTCGCCGGCCGATGTGAATACTTCGTTGCGTCACTTGCCGTCCGCAAACGGGCCGCGAGCCTCAGGCCTTGCGGCGTCGCAGCGCGAGCCGGCCGAGGATCGACATGGCACCGATTGCGACCAGGGCCATGGTGCTCGGTTCGGGCACGATGCTGGCGAAGCCGGTCACCGAGGCGATGTCGCCGCCGCCGGAGAGCGTGAAGGAAACGCGCGATTGAAGCGAGGTCCAGACGCCAGCCGGGCCAGCAATCGGCCCTTCGGCGAACGGTCCGTATACGTGGTTCGCGCCGGGAATCCCGGGTCCAAACGACATCGCGCTGCCGACGTCGACGCCCATATTCGTGAAGACGGCAGGTCCGCCGACGCCGACTTCATTGACCTGCAACTCGGCGATCGTGTCGCCGTCGGGATCGCCCAAGGCAGCGGCCGGCGTAATCGATACGCCATCGCCCGTGGTGTCCGTCAAGCCAGCCGAGACCGAGCCGGTCACGACGCCCGACGTCGGAAGGATCGGCGTTGTGAAAATGAAGGAGAAGGTCGTGGGCGCACCGAAGTCGGTCACGGCGATGCCGTACGAAATCGAAGGATCGGGGTCCAAGACGCCGGAAACGACGGCGCGGAAGCCGTCGCCATCGACGTCACTTTCGTAGGCCCACTCGAAGCTGCGACGATCCGTACCTTCGATCAACACGATCGGCAATTCCCAAACGCGGTCGTTGGCGCGCATCAACACGCCAAAGGGAATCTTAAAGTCAACGTGATCTGGCGGTCCAGGATTGTCTGGCGGACCTGGATCGACCACGCCCGCTAACGTTG
>JAJDEG010000638.1 GCA_029259895.1 Planctomycetota bacterium | reverse complement strand
TCGCGAAACGAACACCCCTCGGCCCGCCAAGTTTGTCGAATGCACTGCTGCGACCGCACCTCGGCAAACGGCAACCCATCCCCTTGAGCAAACTGCCGCCGAAAATCTTCCACCTGACGCCAAGACGAACCACTAGACTGTCCCATCCTCGGGCCTCCTTATCATGGGATGGAGTCTTTCTAAACCACCTCATGCACAAGACAGGCCCTTTTTGTCTAGGTCGTTTCGAGAAAACAAGTTGCGACTAAACGAGTGCCATTCGCCCCTGGGGCCCCCCAGGCGTTTGTTCAATAAAGCGGTGGCGGCGAACGGGTGACGAGGATGGCTTGGGCGTTTGGGTTGTTTTGTTTTGCCGCGGGGGGATGTCAAATGTTTCTTGGCGTGGCATTCTTGGGCGACTAGATAATTCGCCGCCGTTGGTTCCTTCGTTCGTGAGCCGATGTCGCATTCGGCGCGGTGTCGCGAGTTCGTTTTCTAAAACAGTAAGTGCTCGACCGCGATGATCGTTTCTCACCGCTTGCGATTCGTGTTTCTGGGCATTCCGCGGACGGCGAGCCGGGCGATGCATGCGGCGTTGAAGCGGTTGCCTGGCGCTCGTCAGCCTTGGGGCGGGTTGCATCGGATGACGATTCCGCCGCGGGCGCGGGATTACTTTACCTTCTGCTGCGTACGCAATCCTTATCAGCGGTTGTACTCGCATTATTGCTGCTGCTGGGGGAAGCGGCGACGGTGGTGGGCGGGGCGGGTGCGGGTGCGGTCGTTCGGCGAGTATCTGAACGTGCTGGCCGATGGCGAGCTGGGCGGTTCTTGCGGGTCGAAGTATCGCTCGACGGTGCGCGGCTTTACGGGGGACGCTCGGCTGGATGCGACGCTGCGTTACGAGGACTTGCCGGGTGGGCTGGCGACGTTGGCCCAAGGGGCTTCGATTGCGGAGTTGGGGGAGCTTGCGTTGCCGCGGCGCGGTTGTTGTTTGGCGAACGACTGGGCGGGGCAATACGACGAGCCGCTTGCGCAGCGAGTGTTTGAGATTGCTCGCGCCGACTTCGAGGAGTTTGGCTACGATCGCGAGAGTTGGCGTGAGTCTGCTTCGGAGTCTGCTTCGGGGTCGGCGGTATGATGGCATTTTTTCCTGGGTCGCGATCTCCGTTGCCCTCGGTGTTTCTGTCAGTGTTTCCGTCGGGGACTAGCTGCCGTGTCGACCTATAAACTGGTTTTGGCTTACGACGGCACGCGCTACGCCGGTTGGCAGCGGCAGCCGAATGCCACGGCCGTGCAGAACGTGTTCGACGACGTGCTGGCTCAGATCACGGGCGAAAACGTGCGCACGTTTGGGAGCAGCCGGACCGATGCTGGCGTGCATGCGTTTGGGCAAGTAGTCAGTTTTTCGCTCGCCAAGGACATGCGAGCCGATGTGTTGTGCCGTGCTCTCAACGCCGAACTGCGCGACGACATCGTCGTGCGGTCGGCGGAAGTGGTCGAGGATGGCTTCGACGCGATTCGTAGCGCACGCGGGAAGCGGTATCGCTATTTGATTCGCGACGGATACAGGCGGGGTGCGTTCGATCAGCTTTACGTTTGGCACGTGCGGCGGCCGCTGGATGCCGTGGCGATGCACGAAGCCGGTCAAGCGCTCGTCGGTACGCACGACTTTGCCAGCTTTCAGAGCGCGGGGTCCGAGCGGCAATCGACCGTGCGGACGATCTTTGAGCTTACGGTGCGGCGGGGCGACGCCGGGATGTTGGCTGCGCCGGTCGAGGCTGGCGAAGCGACGGCGGGCGAGGACGGCGGTGGTCCGCTGATCGCGGTGGAAGTCGCTGGGGACGGGTTTCTCTACAACATGGTGCGGGCGATCGCGGGGACGCTGGTCGCCGTGGGACGCGGGAAGCAGAGCGTCGATTGGCCGGCCAAGGCGCTGGCGGCTTGCGACCGATCGGCGGCCGGGCCGACTGCGCCGGCGCACGGTTTGTTCTTGTTGCACGTGGACCTGGACGATTTGCCGTGCAAGTCGATGTCGAGAGATGACGCTGGCCGCGAGGATCGTCGGGCCATTGACGAGGTTTTGTGACTTGCTGATGCGGTTGCGGTGAATTGCTTGGACGATGCTTGGTTGTTTTTTTATGTTAGCGCGGCCGTTGGCCGCAACCGGAAACGGGCTGGTACTTTTTTTACGCTAAGGTCGCGGAGGTCGCGGAGTGGCCTTTGGCTGCCGCGAGAGACTTTTCTATATCCGATCAATATCCGACGATTTGACGCGTTTGGGGTTGGCCGGGATTGAGCGATCCGGTGGGCCTCACTTCGTTCGACCCACCCTGCGAATTCGTCGAACGCGAATTTGTGGCGTGATTTCGTGCCGAGTCTTTAGCCGTGCAGAGGGCGCGGAGAAGATCGTGGAGACTTTGAGAAAGAAGGATGTAGCGGATGTCGCTAGGATTTTTGCGTTCGCTTTTGCCAGTCGCGTCGCTGGGCGGCGTTTGTCGGAGTCGATTCGGTCGGGTTCGATTGGGACGAGGGCGATTCGGTCGGGAGCGGCGGTTGCGGCAGTTCTTCGTCGATGTTGTCGCTCGGTTGTGGGGCGTCGAGAAATTCTGGGTCGAGAAATTCTGGCTCCGGGGCGGGTGGGAGCGGCGCGTCGAAATCAATTTCGTTCTCGTCGAGACGGCGGAGTTCGAGCGGCGCGCAATAGCCGTCGCCGAGCAGCGCGGCGAGGTCGTATTCGTCCGGCTCGACCCACATGCCATCCGGTTCTACGCGCATCGTGCCGAGGTCGAGATCTAGGCTCATGCGGAGGACTCGGTAGTTGAGCCAGACGCTGAGGAAATCGTTTTGCACCTGCGTCAAATCGGCGAGCGCGGTTACCAGGTCGCGGCCGAGATCGCCAGTCTGCGAACCGGCAGACGGCGCCGCCGGCACGCCGATCGGACCGTCCGTATTCGGACGCAGCGGGGCGAGAAGCTGCTTGCGGGCGAGATCGACCTGCGTAAGGGCCGTATGCACGGCGCTGCGGCGTAGTTCGAAGTTTACTTGATTCAGCTCGATGGTCCGAAGCGTGCCGCGAAGACTTTGATTGACGCGGTCGACGAATGTGTAGTAGCTGCGGCGAGCCTGGTTGTATTCGATGAGGGCTTGCCGGTAGTTGTTGCGTTCGGCTAGTCGCGTGAGCGGTGCGTCGAACTCGATGCCTGCGCGGAGCCGTCCGGTAGCCGCGTCGAACTTTGCGGGGTTCTTGCCGACGGTGCCCATGTCGCCGCTGAATACGATGTCGAGATCACTTTCCAAGCTGTCGGCGTTGAAGCGGATCAGCCGCCACGAGTCGACGAGGGCAGCGCGGGCGTTCATCCAATCCTGGCGGTGCTTGCTGGCGACGGCGAGCGCGTCTTCGGATTTCATTTCGACGGGCGGCAGGACGATCGATTCCAGGCGTGCCTTGGCTTCGACGATCCACATTTCGGCGATGTCGTCGGAGAGTTGACGAATCAGCTCGGACGTGCGGTCGAATCGCTGCTTGCGGTCGGCGAAAAGTTGTGCGCTGTCGCCGGGAGCGTCGGGCGCGAGCGACTCCAATTCCTGTCGCCGTGCGGCCAAGTCTTGCTCGGTCTGTCGATTGTGGGCGACGAGTTGGTTGCGCGTGCTGGCGAAGCTCTGTTCCATGTCGGCATACCGCTCGCGGAGGTCGGCAAGTTGCGATTCAAATCGTTCGACGCTCAGTGCGTTGGCGTCGACGAGGTCGGAACGATCGCGGAACAGCCGCGACAGCAGCGTGAGCCAGTTTCGGCGTTCGTCCGCGGCGTCGTTTAGCTCGCGCATGTCCTCGCGAACGCCGTCGAGCTTCTTCGAGGCCTCGGCATGTCGGTCGAGCGTTTCACGAAGCGCCTTGGCGCTGCGTTCCAATTCGGCGACGAATTTGTCGACGCCGTCGCGATACGTTGGTTGTTCGGCGGGGGGCGGCTGTAGTTCGATCGACACGCGGTCGCCGTCCGATTGCAGTTTGGTGAGCGACTCGTCGATCAAGTTGAAGCGATCGAGAAGCGGATCCTTGACTTCGACGGGTAAATCCGGCGGCATGCCGAGGTTGATTTTGTAGTTGTCGAGTTGCGCCTGGTAGTCGCTTTCCGCGGTCAGCAGGCGGCTGCTGGCGTTGTGCAACGCCTGACGGGCGAGCTCGACCTGGAATAGGGCGCGGATGGCTTCGGGCGTGCGAGGCTTGGGGGACTTGCCCTGTAATTCGAGCCTTTCGAGGCTGTCGCGCAGCGCGTAGACGTTGTCCTTGAGGTTTTTGATTTCTTGTTGCGATTGCAGCAAGCCGAGGAAGCCACCGGCCCGCGCGGCGCCCGCTCCGCCGGCGATTCCGCCGTCGCCACCGCCGCCAGTGCCGCCGAAATTGCCGACGCGGCCAAATCCGCCGCCGCCGGTGCCTGTGAATCCTTCAAGGCCGCTACCGCCGAAGAAACCGCCGCGGCGCGACGGACCCGGCCCGGCATTGCGTCCGGTGACGATGTCGGTGGCGAATCCTTGGCGAAACCGTTCCATCTGACGGACGTTGGCGAGCAGCGTGCGTTCGGAGATGGTGAGCCGCTCCATCACGACGTCGCGTCCGCCGGCGCGCAATAGCGGCTGCACGAGCGAAAAGTCGAGCAGCGAGTTGTATGCGTGCGTGTCCGGTCCGGAGAATTGCCAGACGATTGAATTCGCGAGGCCGACGACGAGTTCGCCGCCGGTGGTGAACAGTTTGCGCGCTTGGATGTCGGTGCCGGCTGGGAACGTCGCCAGCCCCAATTCGCTCGACGATCCGCTCGATGAACGCAGCGGGCCGTCGGCGGCGTACGTCGCCGAGTAGCCGCCGAAGAATTGGACGTCGAAGCGGAACCGCTCGAAGGTGACGTCGAGGGCCGACAGATAGAGATCCTCCAACTCGTTCTGATACGCCGGTGAGTTGAGCAGCGCGATCCGCAGACTTTCGTTCATGTCGAGGACGGTGACGCCGTTTTCGTCGCGCGGCAAATAATCTAGCCAGTGTGGGTTCTCAACGAATGGCGTGTCGCCGTCGGAGTGCCAGCAAGGAAAGCCCTTTTTGTCGTCGACGCAATGCATCAGCTTGTGCGAATCGGGATCGTCCGGCGGCATCGGCTGATGGTCTGGGCAATCGGGATTGTACATCCGCGACGTCGGGTCGGGATCGATGGAGAAGTTGTCGATCCGCCAGCGCGGGTCGCGGCCGGCTTTGCGGAGCATCGCGTAGACTTCGTCGTCGGCCTGACGCCGGTAATGGCCGGGCGAGCAGCCGGCGAGCGCGAACAAACCGGTGGCGAACAGGGCCGCGAGGATGAGCAATCGCATTGGCAAATGTGACGTCATTTCGCGACCTCCCGCGACGAGCGAATCGCGTCTGGTTCGTTGCGATCGGCGTCACCCTCTGGGGGCGAAACTACGCGGAGCCGTGGAATACCGCTGGCATTCGTCTGCGACGGGGCCGAATCGGTGACGGCCGCCGCGAGATGGTTCAGGCCGGCCTCGAATGGCGCGAACGGGTCGTCGGCGAAGGTCATGCCGATCTTGTCGGCCAAGTTTGCTAGTTCGTCTGCCACGACGAGCAGGACGTTGCGGCCCGCTTCGGCGATTTTCCAAAACTGTCTTCGTCGATCGGTTGCGTCGCGATGCGACTCGATGAGGTTGTATTTGCGTAGTTGTTCGACGAGGGCGCTGGCCTGGGCGGGCGAAACGCCGATTCGAGTGGCGAGGTCGGACTGGCCGACGCCGGTGTCGGTTTCGCCGCACGCCCAAAGCGCCAAAAGCTGCGTGGCGGCCAGTTCGTGCTTTGCCGCGAGTTGGGCCACGGCATCGCGTAAAGCGCGCGAGCAGCCTTCCAACGAGTTGAACAGCGCGATCACCCGACCGGCGGCGGCCGAAGTCGGCGAGCCTTTGCGACGGGTGGCGGCGGTGTGTGTAGCGTCCATGAATGCGTTTTGTCGGTGGTCGCGAGATCGTTGTTGCGTCGGGTGGCAGTGGTGCTTGGACGGTACGGAATTGGTCCAGATCAAGTTCCCAGACTCTTGGCACATTTCGAGTAGGGTGGGTCGAACGAAGTGAGGCCCACCCTACGAAATCGCCGAATGCGAAGTCGGGAAGTAATTTCATGCCAAGTCCGAAGTCGAGATTCCTGGTGCGATCGACGTCCGTTCATGCCGGTGGACGAGCCACCCGTGCCACGCAGCGGAAGTAGTTTCGTGCGAGGGGGGCGAATCGTCTTGGTGGAGCCGAACGATTCGGCTGCGAACATTTTCGGGTGGCGACGATTCGGACTTGAACGATTGTGCGGATTCGGCGGCCCCTTGGTGGGGATTCGGCACCGCCAGTTTGTACGCAAAACGCTGCTGTAAAAGCACTTACGACGCACGTTTAGCGGTCGGCAAATCTTGACAGTGCATTCGGGCCTGTCTATCATCGATCTTTAGGCAGTTTGCGCAGTTTGCCAGCTCCCTACCCTCTTCGCGCCGGAACATTCCATGGATAGTCCCATCATCTGGCAGGCCTTGTTGGGCCTGTTCGTGATCGCCGCGATCGTTTTCTGCGTCCTCGGCGCTCAGGTGTGGCGTGTGCCCACCGTGTTGACCGTCGTCGGGCTGTTTCTCGGCGGCGTGACGTATTTCATTCTGGCGGCGATGACGCTCAAGGCGCACGATTCTTGGCGGACCACGTACATCAAAAAGCAGAACGAGTTAGCCTTAGCCGAAGTGGAATACGAGAAGCTTATCTATGGCGATGCCGAAGCTATGGGCGACGCTGCCGACGACGATCTAGCGGCCGAATCGAACCTGCTTAAGTTGGGCAATCGAAAGATGCGCAAGGAACTGGCCGCGGTCCGAGAAAGCCGCGGTAAGACGTGGTACGGTGTCGGCACGCTCTCGCTTCCTAATGCCGGCGTTACGATCGCGTCGCCTGGCGTGGAGCAAATCGTCGCCAACATGCTCGTTTACGTTTTCGAGCAAAAAAAAGACGGGGCGTACTTGGGCGAGTTTAAGGTGACCGAGGCCAACGGCGACGCGATCAAGCTCTCGCTGACCGAGACGCTCTCGCCCGCTCAGTTGCAGGCGCTCGGCGGCAAGAACGGCGAATGGATCTTGCGGAGCATCATGCCGGTCGACAGCCACGTGGCATTCAAAGGGTTGTCCAAGGAGGAGCTAACCAATTTGATTCCCCAGGCCGCGACAGGATTGGACGCGGCAGGCTACGACGCATTGATCGAGGAATACGTTCGCGACGGTCAGCCAGCCAAGCCCGGCGATCCGCAAGATCGCGTGTTTAAGACGGTCAGGATCACGAAGGAAACGAAACTTGAAATTCCCGACGCGATGGGCGAGAAAACGGTACACGATCTACAAAGCGGCACAGACGAATATCCCTCCACGCTATTGGTAAGCAGCGACAAAGCTCAGGAGTTGGTCAGCCAGCACGGGGCCGAAATCGTCGACGACACGGGCATCTATCTCCGCCCGCTGCGGAATTACGAGAACACACGGCGGATGCTGAACGTGCGAATGTTCGAGCTTGCCGACCGCAGCGTGCAAGTCCTTGCCCAGACGGCGGTGGTCGAAGCGGACACAAAGGACGCCAACGAGGTGCGGATGGCGTCGCTTACGAAAGAGGAAATGGGCCTCATGGAGGACAAGGCGAAGATGCTTCGCGACCGGGACGTGATCCAGAAGTATCTTGCCGACCTCAACGCCCAGCACACGCAGCTTTTGGCCGATGTGCGAACGCAGTTCACGGAAAACAATCGCTTGGCCGCGGAACTGACGCAGTTGCAAGTCGACTTGGCCAAGAAGATCGACGCGCAAGCGGCCAACAGCGGCGGGGCCAGCACCGTGCCGGTCTCGCGGTAGTTCGGGCTGGTTGCGTGCTGTTGGACGTTCGCTGCGTCGAGTTTGCATGCGGCTTGTCGTAACGACAAAGCACCTCTCGTCGAGCCGACAGGCCGACAGCGGCCCCCGAATTTCTACGGTTGACGCTGCCCTAGTTCGTTCGTCAACCGGCGTCTGCGGGACGTCGACGGGGCTTAGACGGGGCGGCTTCTTGCTTCCTCGCCCGGCGCGATCGGTCGACGTCTTTTTATCCGGCCGGCGCGGGCATTCTTGGCTCGCTTGGGCCACATCAGCGGCTGGCAACGATGCGATACGCCGCTGCGCTCACTTTGCCGCTACGGCACGTGAACTGCACTATCCACTGATGGTGGCCGAAATCGCCCGGTTTCGCGCGCCGAGTCGCACAGGTTCGTGCGAAAAGTGTGCAGTCGCCGATTCGGCGGCCACGCTGCGGTTGCGACCGGTCTCGCGACTTTGAAGATTCACGCGATGCGAAATGATCCGCAGATTTCGCCGATTCGCGCAGACGGTGAATCTGCT
>JAJDEG010000637.1 GCA_029259895.1 Planctomycetota bacterium | reverse complement strand
GCCGTCGTAGTCGTAGACGAGCATTTGCGAACAGGCCGGGCCGAAGTTCACCTCGTGGAACGTCCAGGGGGCTTTTGCGCGATCCTCGGGCGCTTCCCACCAACCGCCGGTGACGACGATATCCTTGCGGCCGTCGCCGTTGACGTCGCCGAGGCCGAGGCCGTGCGAAAACTTGTCGGTGCTGGGGGCTTTCCCGGCGGTGATCGGCGTGAGCAGCCAGCGGCCGGCCGGTTCGGTGGGCCGGCGCGTGTAGCCCATGAAATTGCCGGGCAGCCAACCGTGTAGCAGGTCGCGCTTTCCGTCGCCGTCGACATCGAGGTAGTCGGGGCTTTCGTTATTGGTGACCGGGGCGATCATGTGCTGCTTCCACGGCTCGCCGGTCTTTTTTGGGTTCTCGAACCACCAGGTGGGCGTGCCGGGGAAGTCGACGACCACGACATCGAGCCAGCCGTCGCCGTTGATGTCGTCCGCCGCGTTGACGAACGAGTGGCTGTAGCCTTTGGGATCGAATGTCTCGGGCTTTTCTGCGATGGGGTGCATCTTCCAGTCGGGCGCGGCGAACCAGACGTTGCCGGCGGCGATGTCCAGCTTGCCGTCGTTATTGAAGTCGCCGGCGCAGACGCCCTCGCTGCGGAATTTTTCTTCGAGGACGGTCTTCTTCCAGGTGATCTTCTGACCGGCGGCGAGCGGCTTGGACGCCGGGAAGATGGTCGCACTCTTGCCCTCGACGCTGGCCTTCGCGGGGGCATCCGTGTTAAGCAGCGTTACCGTGATGTCTTTGAAGTACACGTCGGTCGCCCCGCCGGCGTGAAGTTGGAAGGCGATGATCCCTTGGCGCGCGCCTGGCGGGTCGTCCATGTCGACGCAGACGTGGCCGTTGATCTTGGTTTGGATGTGGCTGCCGTTGGCGATGATTTCGTAGGTGTTCCACTGGCCGGGCTTGACGTGCTTTTCGCCGGACTCTTTCCAGAGGAGCGCGCGGCCGTGTTCTTCGTACAGTTTGCCCCACCAGCCGACGCCGATGTCGGCCTGATAGCCTTTGACTTCGCCATTCTCCATGATCTCGCTGCGGAATTGGATGCCGCTATTGCCGGCGTTGTCGACCAGTTTGACCTGGCACGTGAAGTGGAAGTCGGACAGCAAATATTCGCTTTTGATCCAGTCGTTGTGCTTAATGCCGGAGGTGCGGCCGACGATTTGGCCGTCTTCGACGCTCCAGAGCTTTTCGTCGGCGATCCAGCCGGTGAGATCTTTGCCGTTGAACATGCCCTTGATGTTCTCGGCGTTGGCGAGGATCGGCTCTTGCTGGCTGCCGGCGAGGTACGCGACAAGCGCCCGGACGTCGGCTTCGGTGAGCGGCTTGAGCAGGTCGTCGGGCATCATCGACTTGTCGCCGAGCTTGCGCTCGTCGACGTGTTCCTGCGGGAGGATCAAGACCTCTTCGGCGGTTTGGACCGTGAGGGAGTTTTCGTCCTCGGCCCTGATGATGCCGGTGATCTGGCGGCCGTCGATCGTGCGGATCAGCGTCGGGAGGTATTCCTTGGCCATCACGGCGCTGGGGTCGAGGACGTTGGAGAGGATGTACTCCAGGTTCGCGCGATTCGAGCCGGTCAGTTCCGGGCCGACCTTGCCGCCTGCGCCGAAGAGGACGTGGCATTGGGCGCAGGTTTTGGCGAACACGGCGCGGCCGTGGGCGAGGTTGGGTTCGCTAGCGGGTTTGGTTTCCAGCATCGCCTTGTATTCGGCGATGATCTTGGCGCGATCAGCGTCGGACTCGCGGACCGTGCCCCAGTGTTTATCGAGGGCTTCGTTGATCGCCGGATCGTCGAAGTTGCGCAGTTGGCGGGCGAGATCGGCCGTGATGTCGGTGGCCGCGATTTCTTTCGACGCGACGCTGCTCATTAGCACTTGGGCGTAGCTGACGCGCGAGGAAAGCGTGGAGAGGGCGGCCCGTTTGTCGGTGGGGCCGAGGCGTTTGTAGATCGCCGTGAGCGTGACGATGACGCGAGGGTCGTCGTAGCCGGCCATGGCGCGGATGGCGTCGGCGCGGAGGGCGTCTTCGTCGAGCAGGTGGATGAGGACACCGAGGAGCGATCGGTCTTTCGCCTTGATGAGCGAAGTGAGGGCGTCGCGACGGATGTCGACGTCGACGGTTTTGTCGGAGAGCATCGCCCGCATGGCGTCTTGCACACCGGCGTCGCCGAACGTGACGGCGAGTTGGCGGAGTTGCGATTGGACCCGATCGTCCTTGGTGCGAGCGACTTTGGCGTAGACGGCGGCGAACGATTCGGGGGCGTCGACTTTGCGGCGGCCCTTGAGCGCCGTGTTGATGCCGCCCAGGACGGCGAGTTGCTGCTCCGGTGTGCCTTGCTTGCCGAGGAAATCGACGAGCGTGGCAAGTGACTCGGGCGTGCCGAGCGCGGCGATGCGGCGGACGGTGAAGTTGACGAGGAGCGGAATTTTTCCATTGCCGGCGATTTCGAGGGCCTTGGCCGGATCGGCGGCGGCGATCGGTTCGAGGGCGTACCAGTACATGAGCGGGAGGTTATGGTCGTTGGCGTCTTCGGCGTGCGAGACAAGGTACGGAAGCAACACTGAACCAACGGGCAGGCGTTGAAGCGCAGAGGCAATTGCGAGACGTTCAACCGGTGTTACATCCTTTGACTTAAGCTGAATAATCGTATCCGTAGCGAATACCATCGATACTGGCGCCGCCACTTCCGTTTCGCGGTATTTCTCGACATCGTCCGTAGCAATTCGGTATTCAAACGCCCGAACTCGCGCATCGGCATCCGTGGGCGACGCACGAAGACCTTCGGGGCGAAGTGTAATAATGGCCCACAGCGCGCGAATTCGCCTGGTCGGATCAGGATTGTTCCTGCGCACCGCATTTAAGAAGTCGTACGCCTCCTTGTCGACTTTATTGCCAACCGGATCGGTCGCCCGCTCCATCAAAATCCGCCGCGAGTGCCGCGCGTACCAATCGTTCTTCTCCAGCACCAGCTTTGCCAACTCCAAATCGCTCAGCTTCTTCAGGTCCAACCCTTTGACGCGCTCGGCATACGGATTCTCCGCCCCTTCGTAGACGATCTTGAAAATCCGCCCATTCGATCGGTCGTGCCCGGCTTCGTTGCCGTGGTGACAGGCATTCGCGTCGTACCAGTCGATCATGTACACGTTCCCATCCGGCCCGTAGCGGAGATAAAGAATCTGCGACCAGAGGTCGTTCGACAGCAAGAAGTCCGGCCCGTGGCTGGCGACGAAGCCCGAGCCTTTGGGGTTGAGCACGTCCATGTTGATCCGCTGGCCGTGGATGTTGTTCATGAATATCTTGCCACGGTATTCGTCGGGCCACGTGCCGCCTTGATAGATCATCGCGCCGGCGTGGGCGTGGCCGCCGCCGGCTTCGTCGCTACGGTTGTTGCCGCCGTGCGGATTGCCGCCGACGTAGTGGCGGTGGTCGGCGATCGTTTTGATGTCGTCGTAGGTGTAGGGATTGAAGTGCTGGCCGCCTTGGCGTTCGTACCGCGCGCCTTGGATCATGTGGTACATGTGCGGGATGACGCAGGCGGTGATGAAGCAGTTGCCGTAGTCGTCGAAGTCGACGCCCCAGGGGTTGCTCGTGCCCTGGGCGAAGACCTCGAACACGTGCCGCGTCGGGTGATAGCGCCAGACGCCGGCGTTGATCGGCGTGCGGTCTTCGTTGGGCGTGCCGGGCTTGCCGACGCGGCTGTGCGTGAACACGCCGTGGCAGCCGTAGAGCCAACCGTCGGGGCCCCAGATGAAGGCGTTCAA
>JAJDEG010000636.1 GCA_029259895.1 Planctomycetota bacterium | reverse complement strand
GGCGGTGTGACCGCGAAAAATCATCGTTAAAGAACCATCGAAAGGCGCAGGACAAGATGTGCGGAATTGAATGGCCGCGTAGAAATACAAAAACCCACGAACCGCGGCAAGGGGAGTTCGTGACGATGCGGAAGGATTCTGCCGCAAAGCAATCGCCGCGGCAATTTAGGCCGACGAGTGCGATTCCGTTGACGATCGCCCACCGATTTCGGCGGCGGCCGCGGGATCGCACCGTGCTCCCCAACAATGCCAGCGAGGCACTGCTAGCGCGCCGCCGCAACGCAACTGAACCAGCGCAAGATGCACCGGCGCAATCACAACGCCGGATTTCCGCCGCTAGTTTCCTACAGATACCTGCCCCACCGCCGCAGCGCTCGCCTAAATGAACGCCGTTTTCCCCGGCTTCGCCACTGCCGGCGTTTCCATCGGCCCGAATTCATACTTCGCGGGCGACAGGTCTTCCTTCGAGTTGATCGCTTCGTCCCACGTCAGCGTGCGGCCCGTATACGTACACATCCGGCCCAGAATAGCCAGCATGCTGCTGGTCACCATGTAGTCGCCGTTGTCGATCGTGTCGCCCTTACGCATGGCGGCAAACATCTCCTTATGCTCGTTGTCGTACATGTTCGGCTTCGGACCGCGATACCGCCATTTGTCGCCGCCGGCGACAATCTCGTTCTTCAGCACCCGGCACTGACCTTTCGTCCCCAGGAAATAGTCCTCCGTGTCCATCGACGTCCCGTCCTGCTGGCGACAATACGCAAACACGCGGGCACCATTCTCATACTCGTACACCACGGCGTGATGATCGAAAACGTTGCCGAACTCGGACGACGTCCGCACCTGCCGGCCGCCAAGCCCAGTCGCGCGAACCGGCGGCTTGTCTCCCATGATCCAACTCGCCTTGTCGAGGCTGTGAATGTGCTGCTCGACGTTGTGGTCGCCCGATAGCCACGTGTAGTACAGCCAGTTGCGGACCTGATATTCCATGTCCGACCACTCCGGCTTCCGCGCCTTGTGCCACAAAAATCCAGCGTTGTAGTTCTCCTGCACCGCAATCACGTCGCCGATCGCGCCGTCTTGAACGCGCTTCATCGTCTCGCGAACGCCCAGGTCGTAGCGCCAGCAAAGTCCCGATACGACCGTCAGGTTCTTCTTCCGCGCGACCTCGTTGGCGGCCATCACGCGGCGAATGCCCGGCGCGTCCACCGCCACCGGCTTCTCCACGAAACAATGCTTGCCGGCGTTCACGGCATACTCGTACTGCGCCGGGCGGAAGTGCGGCGGCGTCGCCATCAATACCACGTCGATGTCGTCGAAGTCGATCAACCGCTTGTAAGCCTCGAAGCCGCTGAAACAATGATCCTCCGCCACGCT
This sequence comes from Planctomycetota bacterium, assembly GCA_029259895.1. Classification (GTDB taxonomy): domain Bacteria; phylum Planctomycetota; class Planctomycetia; order Pirellulales; family PLA5; genus PLA5. The sequence continues at coordinate 2,932 of JAJDEG010000636.1, read as the reverse complement.
CGCGCGCTTCGGATCCCGCTTAGCGAAACGTTCGCGGGCGTGCGTCACCTGATCTGGAAACAAATCGGCCAGCGCCACCAACCGGTTATTTGGATCGGCGTTCAGCGCGTTCTCCGCCGCCCCCACGCCGCGACCACCGCAGCCAATCAGACCGAACCGAATTACCTCATCTCCTGCCGCATGGGCCATCCGCGCGATCGTCAAGTTCGCGGCCGAAACTCCGCCGGCCACCAGCGCCGATCGCTTGATAAAATCGCGCCGTGAAGGAGACTTCGCTGCCTTAGTCGTCGCGGCAACGCCGGTCTTCGTATCGTTGATCGGGGAACTGCCCATCGAGAGGCTCCTTGTAGAGGAAGGTCAAAGACGGCCGCGTCATCGCCCAAGGTAGGCGTCGGGGCGAAGGAGGGAGACGCATCGCCATCTATTGTAAATCGGCACAAGTCGCGCTGCCATCCCCAATCGCGGCGTCACGAAGTCGCCAGCACGGCCTGCACGAATCCCTGCCGCGCGACGTTCGTCACCCGACTCGGCGAAATCCGCGACAGCACGCCTTCGTAACGCCCGTTGATCGTTCCCAGCCCGAGCGTTAAGTACATGTCGCGAACGGCCAAACCGTCCTCGCCCTGACAAACCACACTTAGCCGAGCTGGCTCCACGTAATCTTGCACCACTCGCGGCGTCGCCGGATCGACCTCGCACAGCGCTCGCCAAGCATCGCGCGAACATTCGCGTCCGATCACCACGCCGTATCCGCGGCCTTCGCTCGTCGGCTTGATCACGAACTCGTCCGGATGTTCCGCGACGTAAGCCGGCACGTCGATCTCCACGCCGTGCCGCAACGCGCGGCCGCCGTCGAGCCGCGCCGTCCACAACACGTTCTCCGCGACAAACTGCCGATCCTCCGCGGACAATACCTCCGCCGCCTCCGCAGACGCCAACGTCGCCAGCAGCGACTTGTCCTCGGCGATCGTCTGCGCAGCGAGATTGTTCACGGCCACGATCGCGCCCGACGCCTGCGCCGCCAGAAAGCCGGCATAGCGCCGCTCGAAGCCTTCGCGCCAGCAATGGTTGCCGCTCGTCGGCACGCTGACGCGAAACTTGTCGTAAGCAAGCGAAATCGGTTCGCCGTCGTGTACGGCCCGTCCGCCGTCGAACGCGATCTCCTCCGCCGCGATGACGCGCGCGTCGCGGCCGCGGCTCGTCAGATCGTCGAGCATAAGATCCAGCTCGTGCGTAAGCCGATTCTCGTCCGTAAGCAGCGCCACCCGCCCCGGTTCGATGCCCGCTTGCTCGACGGCGGCCCGCTCAATTTCCAGCAGCCCGTCGACCAGCGCCCGCGGCCGAATAGTCGCCGCCTGCGACGCGCCCAGTTCACTTCCTCCGAAACCGCTCACGCCGAATTCACGGAACGCCGCGGCTGTCGTCTTCGTAAACGCCGCGGCATGCATGAAACCCGCCGGACAACCCGTATTAAGCTCAATAATGCGAAACCGTCCATCCTCGCAAACCACCGCGTCGTACCGCGAAACTGCCTGCCAGTACCGCGCCCCGGGCGTCTTGCAAAGATACGGAAAAACGCGGCGATAGTCGCCGGCGAATCGTTCGCGACGGTCGCTCGACGCAACGATCCAATCGACGACGCGGTCGACGATGCCAAACAACCGTTCGGCCGTTTGTCGCAATGCGTCGATCGCAGCGGCGTCGAGCACCAACGCCGAGAGCGCCACCGAAAGACTCTTCAGCCCGCCGAACGACTTATCGTGCCGACCCAACCGCGCGTCGGCCGCGGCCAGCACTTCGGCAAGCCGACGCGGATCGCGTCCGCACATATCGACAAGTGAAGCCGCCAATCGCCGCGTCGGCGCCAAATCCAGTCGCGGCGGGTCGTGTGGCATAACGGTCGCTCGCCGCATCGTTCAATAAGGCCGGGCAATACCGACGAATTCGGCTTTGAAAAAAGGTTGCCGGCGGCGCTCAGCGCCGCTTCTGCTGTATGCTCCGGCTATATTCCTCGAGCACGCGACGCTCGTGCGGCGTGAGGCTGTCCTGACCGCTGCGTCCGATCTTTTCCAGAATCGCATCGGCTTCGTCGGACAGTTTCGTATCCCGCTGCTCCGGCCGATGCACGCGCAGCGGCGGCTTCCGCTTCATCGACGGCATCGCCAACTTGTCCGGCAACACCGAGGCCAGATACCAGCGCGTCTTGTAAAACAGCAATCCAAATGCCGCGCCGCCGAGGTGCGCCGTGTACGCAACGTTATCTTCGCCGCCGCCGGCAATCGCGCCGCTCACGTTCGTCACCAGCCAAATCAAACCCAACACCCAAGCCGGCACCGGAATGAAGAAATTCAGCAGAATCGTCCGCGTCGGATAATGAAAAACGAAAATCGTCAGAACGCCCGCCACGCCACCCGATGCGCCGACGAGCGCATACCTCGACCAAAAAGCCGGATCGATTTTCAGATTGGTCGCGATCAGCCACGCCAACGAAGCACAAACGATCAGCGACAAGTACAAGCGGAAAAACACCTTGCGTCCGTAGATCGCCTCGACGTCGCGTCCAAAGAACCACAACGCCAGCATATTGAACAGCACGTGCCACGGGTCCGCCGAGTGGACGAATCCCGTGGTCAGCAATTGCCAGAACATCCAGGGCTGTTGGACGAGGTCGGCGCGAAGGGCCAGCATGTCCGCCAACGGAATCTGAAACAACGCTTCGATCACATAGATCGCCACGTTGACGATCACCAGATTGACGACCACCGTCTGGCTCAACCCCAGTTGAAAGCCACGCGGCTGCTCCTCTCGATAGTAGTCGCGGTCGTAAAGTCCCATAAGCGCCGAACAACTCCCAACTTCACCCCCCGCGAATTCACCCGGGGCAATCCACGCAAGACGCAGCAGGCCCCCCGGCCATCCACCAACGCCCGCC
>JAJDEG010000635.1 GCA_029259895.1 Planctomycetota bacterium | reverse complement strand
TTTTGCGTTTTTTGTGGCGATGCCGCGGGCGCGCGCGACTGTCGCCGCGGTGTGCGGCGCGTTAGGCTGGATTTCTCACCGATTTTCCTCCGGTCGGTCGCGAATCCGAGGGAACCTGCCTTGTCCGCCGAGCGCCATTTCACCGCCGAGCTGGCCGAAGACGTGCTGTGCGTCGTGCCGCTGTGCGACGTGACGGGCGTCGATCAGGACGCCGTGCAGGCGGACGTGGCGGCGTTGATCTCGATGCTCGCGGCGGCCGAGCCGCGGCATGTGGTGTTCGACTTCCGCGAAGTCGAGCATTTTGGCTCGCCGATGCTGGAAACCGTGCTGACGCTGTGGCGGCACGTTCGCAGCCGGGGCGGGCGTTTGGCGGTCTGCAATCTTTCCGAGGCCGAGCGGGAGTTGCTCGCGACGGTGAAGTTCGACACGCTGTGGCCGATTGGTGCGACGCGGGAGGAGGCGATCGCGGCGGTGCGGGGGCGTGGTTGACGCGACGTCGTTACTTCCGATGATCGCTGTCACAGGCGCACTTGGCTGCCTCCGCAACGATGGCGTCAAAGAATCTGCCCCGATTGCCGCGCCACTGTACGTCGTTCATACTTGTCCCTCTCGGACGAATACCTTTACACACGCGCGGATCGGCACATGACACCTAAACCAATAATTGCACTCGTCTTTGGTCACGTAATTGCAGGTCTAAGCAGTGTCGCGGTAGCGCAGGACAATCCGAATAAGAAGACGGAATCTACCGAAAAGCCAAACTACTCCACCACGGACATCGAATTCAAAGCCCACGATGGCGTCGATATGTTTGGCCGGATTGTGCTGCCAGATTCAACGCCGCCGAGAGCGATTGTGATTGCTGTCCAAGCCGCGGAAGGCGCGACCGTTGACATGAGACGATCGCTTGGCGACGGCAAGACGTTTAACTACTACGATCTCTATCGGAAACATCTCGCGGCGAAGAACATTGGCTTTTTCAGCTACGAGGGTCGGGGGATACGGATGGGCGACGAAGCACCCCGTTATGAAACGATCGATTGGAAAATCTACAACACCAGCACGCTAGACAACAAAGTTCAGGATGTCTTGAGCGCGATCGACGCCGTTCGCAATCGTTCAGCGGTTGCCGACGCGCCGATATTCTTGCTGGGCGCCAGCGAAGGCACGCTTATCGCGGCCGAAGCGGCCAGTCGTAAACCCGATAAGGTGGCCGGGCTGGTGCTGTATGGCGTGTTGGTGACGAACCTTCGCGAAACGTTTCGGTACATAATGAGCGACGGTGCTTTTCTTCGATATCGGAAAAGCATGGATTCGGACAATGACAACAACGTCTCGAAGGAGGAGTGGGACGCGATTGTCAAAGGAGCAGTCGAATTCTCCAAAGCAGACCAAAACGGGGATGGCACATTCAACGTCGAGGACGTGAAGATCGGAACCCAGACGTATTTGGATGCGATCGACGGTGACGACTACGAAGTCCTTCAAGCATGGGCGGCGAAATCTGCGGCCGTGTCCGTTCCCGAACGCTGGTTCAAGGACCACTTTGCACACGAGGCAAACGCCAAGTTTCTATTGAGCCTGGATATTCCGATCGCTTGTTTCCACGGAGACATGGATGCGATGACGCCCGTTTCGGCGGTAAAAGAACTACAGGCGAGGGCGAAGGACGCCAAACTCGACAAGATGGAATTTCATTACTTCGAAGGTCTCGATCACTCATTGAACATCGCGAACTACTTTGTTCACGGGGAAATGCCAGCAGGCCACCGAGCCATTTTTGAGTTCATCGACCGTGTCGCGCCGAATAACTGAAAAAGGGAATGCGATGCGATGAACGCAGAGCAGCCGATCTCGTGTCGACATATCGAAGTATCATGAGCGGTAAGGCGGAAGTTGTTGGTGACGGCTGAGTTCGATACGCTGTGGCCGATTGGCGCGACGCGGGAGGAGGCGATCGCGGCGGTGCGGGGGCGGGCTTAGAATGGCGGTGCCGATGATCCGCTGCGCTAGGCTTGGTGGAAATGAATGACGACGACGAATCCAGCGAATCCGAGCCGCGCCGCCGCGATGATCGACGTCCGTTCGACGATCTGGTCTCTGGCTTGGCGTCACGCTGCCAAGGGTGCCGGAGGGCACGCGAGGTTTATTGGGACGTGATGTATGTGGCAGTCGAGGCACTCGCGGCGAATGGCGGCGCGGTTTGGGAACCGGTAAAGGGTATGCCGTCGCAACTAAGGTGCGCGATGGGTTGCGGCAGCGAGCTCGAAGCCGAATTGGGCGGCGCTTTGCGGCGGGACCACGTCGAACCGTTTCTGTCGCACGTTGCCGAGCATGGTGCGACGATCATCGCGCCGCCGGGCGAAGGGGGCGCCTGCCCTGGCGCGTTGAACCCGACGAAGGATTTGTGGCTATTCGCGCCGATCGGCGCGTCCGCCGCCGCGATGCCGTTCGCAATCTTGCATATCGTTCAACGGTCGGGCACGCCAGACACGACGCGGCGGGGTTACGTTCGGTTCATGCAGCAGCTTTGCGAGCTTGCGCTGGAAGGATTGAAGCGGTCTGACGGGGCGGCATAGGCGCAGTGCGTTGTTTTCGGACTGCGGCGGCCCGATATGGGGGTGGCTGAAAACCGGTGGAGATTGGGGCGGGGATTTGGTAGAGTCGTTGCGTTGTTGCGTTGCTTCGCCTTGTCGTTTGAGTTTGCGGCTGTCGGCGGGGCATTTATCCGCAGATTGCGCCGATGTTCGCAGATTGAATTGCAGAGTCCGGTACCTTGTCGCCGCCTTGGATGAGGTGGCTGCTGGATGGGGCAGGATCGGTGGTCGCGCGCGACGGAATGGGCGCGGCTGCATGGGCTCGACGACGAACTCCCCGAAGGAGGGAAATATTGAGCGCAGGTACTGGGGCCCCCCAGGAGTTTGTTCAATAAGTCGCGCCGCGATGAGCGGCTGGGAATCGTTGTGGGGAAAGTTGAAGCATCGCGTGCTGACGTTCTTTTTTTTACCGCGACTCGCCGATCGCCCAGGGGCCGTTGTTGGATTGTTGTTGGCGCCTGTCAGGCCGGCGCGGGTTGAGTTTTTTGAGCATGGTGCATCGATCGCCGCTTGGACTGACCTACTTGGGTGTGGGGTTGGTGGGCGGATTGGAATGGAGTTATAGGAGTCAGAATGACGTCGTTTCCGGCACGTATTGGTAAGAAGGCTTTGATCACTGGGATCACTGGGCAGGACGGTTCTTATTTGGCGGAACTGTTGTTGGCCAAGGGTTATGAGGTGTGGGGGATGATTCGGCGGTCGTCGTCGTTTAATACGGCGCGGATCGACCATATTTATCAAGACCCTCACGAAAAAGATGTGCGGCTGCGGCTGCATTACGGCGACTTGAACGATGCTTCGAGCGTCAACAAGATGCTGAAGGTGGTGCGGCCGGACGAGGTTTATAATCTTGGCGCGCAGTCGCACGTGAAGGTGTCGTTCGAGGTGCCGGAATACACGGCGGAAGTGACCGGCGTGGGGGCGGTGCGGCTGCTCGAAGCGATGCGGGAGCTGGACCTCGACGCGCGGTTCTATCAGGCTTCGTCGTCGGAGTTGTACGGCAAGGTCTTAGAGACGCCGCAGCGGGAATCGACGCCGTTCTATCCGCGCAGCCCTTATGCGGCGGCGAAGGCGTATGCCTTTTACATCACGCGGAATTACCGCGAGGCGTATGGGATGTTCGCGGTGAATGGGATTCTGTTCAACCACGAGTCGCCGCGGCGGGGCGAGACGTTCGTGACGCGGAAGATTACGCAGGCGGTGGCGCGGATCAAGGCGGGGCGGCAGGAGAAGTTGTATCTGGGCAATCTCGACGCGCGGCGGGATTGGGGCTTCGCCGGCGACTATGTTGAGGCGATGTGGCTGATGCTGCAAGTGGCGGAGCCGAACGACTACGTGATCGCGACGGGCGAGACGCATTCGGTGCGCGAGTTCTGCGAGCTGGCGTTTGCCGAGGCGGAGATACCAATTTCGTGGCGGGGCAGCGGCAAGGATGAGAAAGGCGTCAATGCCGAGGGGCACGTGGTGATCGAGATCGACGCGCACTATTACCGGCCGACGGAGGTCGATCTATTGCTGGGCGACGCCGGGCTGGCGAAGGAGAAGCTGGGCTGGTCGCCGCGGGTGACGTTCCGTGACTTGGTGAAGATGATGGTGCATGCGGATTTGGATGCGATCGCTCGTGGGAAGTGATCGGCGGTGCGGATTGAAACGCGGAGATTGAACCACGGAGGCACAGAGGACACGGAGACACGGAGCTGCCGTTGGCCTCTGGTGAGAAACACGTTGGTACTTTTTTTTAACGCAGAGGACGCGGAGGGTGCGCAGAGGTCGCGGAGAATCCGTTTTTTTTTTGCGAATTTTCCGACGTGCCGTGATACCTCGACTTGCGGTTTTTTCAGCGTCCTTTGCGAAACCTGGGCGCTCTCTGCGTTGGGAAAGTGCCCGTTTGTTTTTTGGTTGCGGCCGAATGTTGCGCCGAGCATCTGCGTTTTTTCGCTAGGCGGTGCTTGTCTAGAAGGTCCATTCGAGGCCGGCGTTTATGCCTTGTGCCCAGAAGTCGTTGGAGGCTTCGGGGAAGATTGGACGGAGATCGCCGGTGGTCGGTCCTGGCGGTTGTTGAGTTAGGTTGACGTCGGTGTCGATCTGCTCGCCGGCTCGGCCGACTTTGCTCCAGTAGAGGAAGCTGTATCCGAGGCTGGCTTGCAAGCAGGACGTGATGTCGTATTTGAGCGAGAGGCCCAACTCGGGGACGACGGTGAAGCTATCGTACTCGTGGGTGCCGATGTTTGAATCTTGCGAGAGCAGGCCGCCGTTGCTGTTGGCCGAGCTGACCGCCGGGACCGAGGTTGTCGTGTTGCCGCCGATGGTGGTTGTCGAGCGGGTGCTGCCGATGGCCAGCTTGGCGAGCGTTTCGAGCGTCCAGCGGCCGCGGTAATGTTTCGAGGCCGTGCCGAATTCGATGCCGTGGAATTCGTTTTCCGATTCGATCAGATCGAACAGGTTGATCGTGGTGCCGACGACGAGACCGCCGGCCGTGCTTTCGGCGCGTGTGTCTTGGCGGATGTGGATCGAGTCGTCGAGTCGCAGGAAGCGATAGCCGAGCAGCATCTCGGTGTTGCTGCAGGTGGCTTCGCACATGGTCCAGCGGAGCAGGGCTTCGCCGCCGTTCAATTCCGTCGTCGCATCGACGTGGACCGCACCGGAGAAATTGGTGGGCTGCGAAACGATGACGGCGTCCTGGCGAGCGATGCCGGTGTCGGGGTTGATGTTGAAGAACGGGCGGCCGACGGTTGTGTTGGCGGGGGTGTCGAGCGAGAAGCTGGCTTCTTCCTTGTCGAGGCCGAAGTAGCTGATCTCGAAGCTCGACGGCGTGCTGGTGAACAGTTCCCAGCCGAGCGTAAACTTCGCGCCGGAGCGGCCGTCGTTGTTGATAAGGTCGTCGCCGAAGACGACGTTGGTTCCGGCGGCACCGAGCGCGCCGGTGCCGCCGGCGGTGCTCGTTGTGACCAACGGCGGCACGTCCATGCCTTTGGTCCACCAATACAGATATTCGCCGCGTGCCCAAAACATGCGGCCGACATTGGGCGGGCAGTGGCCGCTGCAATCGGCGCAGTCTTCTTCGTACGCGCCGCCTTCAAAGCCGTCTTCGTAGATGATTTCTTCGCTGGCGACTTCGCGAACGGGCGTGCCGCGACGTCGGCTGGTGGGGACTTCTTCGATCAGCCCTGGTTCTTGGGAGTAGGCGGCGTGGCGGTTGGTGGTGCTGCGGACGCGGGCTTCGTGGGCGGGTTGGAACCCGACGGGTCGGCCGAAGATGGCTTCCTCGAACGATCGCTGTGCGTGCGCTTGGGGAAGATCGACCAGCGCCAGCGTCGCAGTGACAGCGGCGGCGGCCAGCGGGGCCGCCCACGATCGAAGTGGTTTCGCAATCATCGGTCTCACTCCCAAGGGGAACTATGCGGGCACGCGGCATGGGGCCGCACGCGGTGAAATTGGGGGACGAACGGCCGCCCTTCGCCGTTGTGCGTCAACGATGTCTGCGTAGATATCGGACCGTCGGGGGGCCGCGCCTGAATAATTCCTACGATCGGCAAGGTTTTTCCAGATTGCCGGAGCGAGATAATCGTTAACTTCGCCGCAACCGTTGGCCGCTAATGCCGCTTGAACTACGATGCCAGCATGACTAGACGCTGCCTGACGCTACCGCTGCTCGTTATCACGGCCGTCGTTGTCGCCGTTTTGGCGCGATATCCCGTGGCGGCCGATCCCGCCGGGGGCGCATTGCAATCGGGGCTTGGCGTCGAGACGTCGGACGCGCCGCTAGATGGCCAAGAAGGTCGTCCGCTCGCTCTTGAGCGGTTTCGGCCGCGGTCGATGCTGAAGGTGCCGGAAACTGACATTCGGCGGGCGATGTTTCCCGTGGTGGATGTGCATACGCATCCTCAGATTCGGCTGGGTAAGCCGGGGGAGAATTCGGACGACACGGCGAGGGCAACGTCCGAGGCGGTCGACGAGTTTGTGCGGCTGATGGACGAGCAGAATATCGCGGTCTGCGTGAGTCTCGACGGCGGACTGGGGGCGAAGCTGGAGGACCATCGGCGATTGCTGTGGACGAAGCATCGCGAGCGGTTCGTGATCTTTGCCAACATCGACTTCAAGGGCCGTGGCGAGCAGACGAAGCCGGAGTCTTGGGATTGCAACCGACCAGAGTTCGTAGAGCGGACGGTCGAGCAGCTTCGTGCGGCGCAGGCGTCGGGCGTGAGCGGGCTGAAATTCTTCAAGGAGTTTGGCCTGGGCGTGCGGAATGCCGATGGGTCGCTCGCGGCGATCGACGATGCGAAGTGGGATCCGATCTGGCGGGTTTGCGGGCAACTTAAGCTCGTCGTGCTGATTCACACGGCCGATCCGTTGGCGTTTTTCGAGCCGATCGATGCCACGAATGAACGATGGGAGGAACTGCGGCGGCATCCGGATTGGAGCTTTCATGGACCGCAGTGGCCGACGCACGAGCAGTTGCTGGCGGCATTCTTGCGCGTTGTGAAGAAACATCGCGAGACGACGTTTATAGCGGCGCACGTAGCGAATCTGCCGGAAGACCTGGCCACGGTTGGCGGCTGGCTCGATGCGCATCCAAACTTGAACGTTGAGATTGCGGCGCGGATCGCGGAGCTTGGGCGGCAGCCGGTGACGGCCCGCAAGTTCTTCGTTAAGTATGCCGATCGGATTCTGTTTGGTACGGACGGCCCTCGGTCTGCGGAACGGTTGAAGCTGCACTGGCGGTTCTTAGAGACGCAGGACGAGTATTTTCCGTATGCGGAGTCGCCGTTTCCGCCGCAAGGGTTTTGGCGGATTTATGGCGTTGGCCTGCCGGACGACGTGCTGCGGAAGGTGTATTATGAGAACGCCGTGCGGTCGATACCGGGCGTCGCGGAGCGGTGGCGGCGCGTGGCCGAGACGAAGTGACGCATCGAATGAGCGCAATTTGCGTATCAAGCCACGAAACCTCGGCGCGACGCCTCGATTGACTCGACCTGCAACATCACCTCGTGAGCATCCGCACGTGAATCTCGTTTGGCGTCTGATCCTTGGAGCCGTTTTCATCGCGGCCACGGTGGGCCTCTGTTGGTCCGATGCGCGATTGCCACATCCTGGCTGGGTGTTGCTGCCGGTCGCGGTCGTGCTGAGCGTGCTGGCGGCGGATGAGTTGTTGAGTTTGGCCGCCGAGCGAGACTTGCGTCCGCATCGCGCCGCGACGCTGTTGGCGGCCGGTGCGATCGTGGCGAGCAATGCCGTCGTCGTTTATTGGCCACTCGGCGGCGGAGCGTATCCGGCCAACTGTTCGATCGGCACGTTAGGTTGGCCGCTTGCTACGACGGCGGTCGCGTTGATGTTTGCGTTTGTCGTGGAGATGCGGCGTTATCGTGCGCCTGGCGCGTCGATCGCGAACCTGGCGGCGGCAGCGTTGTCGTTTATTTACGTGGGCGTGTTTGTGTCGCTGCTGGTGCATCTGCGGTTGCTTGGTGCTGCGGCGCGCGGCGGCAGCGAAGTCACGATGGCGGCGGGCCTGTTGCCGCTGGTGTCGCTTGTGGCCGTCGTGAAGGCGTGCGACGTGGGTGCGTATACGTTTGGCCGGTTGTTCGGGCGGCACAAGATGTCGCCGGTGATCAGTCCGGGCAAGACGATCGAAGGGGCAGCGGGGGGCGTGGCGCTGGCGTGTGTCGCGGCGTATGTAACGCTGCGGTCGATGGGGACCGCGGAAGCGACGAGCGGCGTCGGTTGGCTGATATACGGCGGCGTCGTGGGCGTCACCGGCATGTTTGGTGACTTGGCCGAGTCGTTGGTCAAACGGGACGCCGGCCGCAAGGATTCGAGCCGATGGATGCCGGGTTTCGGCGGCGTGCTCGATATTCTCGACTCGATCCTGTTCGCGGCACCGGTGGCGTACCTGCTTTGGGCGGCCGGAATCGTTCGGCCATAGCGGTGGTCCGCTGTGGCTCGCGGGGCGGAAATGTCGCGAATCCGCGTGACGACGGCATGCTGTAACTGGTGTCCTGTAAATGATTTACGGCGCCATGTCGCTTTGACGACGACGTTTGCGAAACTTTCGGGTATAGTTGTGAAGTGCGAAACGGCCCGGCCAACGGGCGCGGTTGCCAGCGATTGGTTCAGTATTCCGCGCCGCACCTTGATAGCCGTGTGCCTTTCGATGTTCCTCTCCTTTTTGCGACGAGCCGCCGACGGCCCGCCGCGGTGAGCATGTTTGAAGCTACCATCTCGGTTGGCGATTCAGCCCAGTTGCTCGCTCTCTTCGGTCCACGCGACCAGCACTTGCGGCAAATCCGTGAAGGACTTGGCGTGCAGCTGTTCGCGCGCAATGGTCACGTCCACATCGAGGGGGCCGAAGCCGAGGTCAACCAGGCGACACACGTCTTTGAAGAACTCAAGACGCTGCTGGCCCGCAAGGGAATCGTCTCGCCCGACGATGTCTCGGCGATCCTCAGCCGGGTGCGCGGCGTCGAGCAGGCGGTGCCGGAGCTTTCGTTCTCGATTGACGTGTTCGAGCCGGGCCGAAAGATCCGGCCCAAGACGCCGGGGCAGGCCAGATATTGTGAGGCGATCGCCAAGCACGATTTGGTGTTTTGCATTGGACCGGCAGGCACGGGCAAGACATACCTCGCGGTGGCGATGGCCGTTACGGCGCTGAAGCAAAAGCGGATCCGCAAGATCGTGCTCGTTCGCCCGGCGGTCGAGGCGGGCGAAAGCCTCGGTTTCTTGCCCGGCGACTTGCAAGCGAAGATCAATCCCTACCAGCGCCCGCTGCTCGACGCGCTTCGCGAGATGATCGACTTCGAGCAATACCGCCGTTTTCAGGATCAAGACGTCATCGAGGTGATTCCGCTGGCTTATATGCGGGGGCGAACGCTGAACGAGGCGTTCATCATTCTCGACGAAGCGCAAAACACGACCATTTCGCAGATGAAGATGTTCCTTACTCGCATGGGCATGGGGTCGAAGATCGTCGTCTCCGGCGATACGACACAGGTCGATCTGCCGGCCCATCAGCAAAACGGTTTGACCGACGCGCTGCGGCGGCTGAGCCATATCGAAGGATATTGCGATATCCGCCTCAACGAGGCCGACATCGTTCGCCATCGCCTCGTGCAGCAAATCGTGAGGGCTTACGAAGACAGCCCGGTCGCCAAAGCCAAAAAAAGATGATCGAAGAGTGGCTTGGGTGGCTCGACCGCCAGTGAGAATCGTATTTACTTGTGCGACTTCGACTGATTCCAGTTTGATTCGGCCATGCATAACGTCACGCCCAAACGCCCCAAGACAAATCGGGTCTCGCGGCTCGAACTGCCACCGGGGTTGATCGAGGCCGCGTTCGACCGCTTGCAACAGCGCGACGTTTTGTTGCGCCTTGCGCTTTGTGTCGTGGCTGCCACCATCATGTGGGCGGTGACGGGCGCGGGTAAGCGGCCGTTTCCTTATCGGCTCGGCGATACGCCGATGCGGACGATCGTCGTGCGCTATCCGTTCAGCAAGGAAGATGTCGCGAAGACGGAACAGGCCCGCGAAGTCGCCCGGTCGCAGGCGCGGTGCGTCTACAACAACAACGAGGACGTGCTGACCAACCTCCGCGAGGAGCTTAAGAACAAGGTCGTCTCGCTTACGCAGTCGCCCCCGGATGCAAAGCTGCTTGCGCTGTGGAAGGAGTTCTACATTCCTCCCGCGGACGCGAAACCGTCGGCCAGTACGGCACCGGCCGCCAAGGCGTCGGATGAACGGCCGGCGAACACGCATGCTGCTGAGAGTACGAGCGATTCGGTCCGCGCGAAGCCGCTTGCCGCGCCGGTGACGCTCGTTTCGGTACAGGTTGACCCGCCGGGCGACGCGGCTGAGAAATCGGATGACGCCGGCCAGTCGCCTTCGGCAACATCGTCCGCCGCCGATTCAACGGAATCGAGTTCAACGGAATCGAGTCCGCCGCCGGCGTCGACGGAGCCCGATTCGGCGTTGCCTTCCACGGATGCGTCGCGGACCGACACTGCGCCGGCCGACACCACGCCGACCGAAACGCCCTCAGCGGATACGCCGCCGCAGCCGGGCGACGCGAAATCGCCGATTGATGCACCGCCGACCGATGTGCCACCGACGGACGTTCCTCCAACGGATACGCCTGCGGTCGATACGCCGCCGGTCGCTCCGGTCGTCGAACCAAAGGAACCGGAACCGAAACAGCCCGATCCTCCGCCACCTCCGCCGAAAACACCGGCCGAACTCGCCCTCGACCAGTTTCGCGCGGCTCTTTCGGCCGAAGGCAAGCTCGACGAGTTCAAGTCCGCCGTCGACAATCTTTTTGCGCCGCTCGTCAAGCACGGATTGATGGACGCGCTTTCGCCGCGTCACGACGGCAACCAACTTCAGATACGCGTCCGCGACAGTCGCAACGACACGTCGGTGTTTCGCATCAATGAAGTGCTTATCGGCGACGCCATGCCGACGATCAAGCAAGAGGTGTCGGCAAAGTTTGGATCGAAGTTCGTCGCCGACATCTGCTTCGATTGGCTCCGCACTCGTCTGCAGGGCGCGAACACGCTTACGTTGGATGCAGATTTGACGTCGGAGGCCAAGAAAGAGGCTGCGGCCGCCGTGCCACCGGTGATGATCAGCTTTCTGGCGGGCATGCCGCTCGCCGCGGCCGACGAGCCGATAACGCTCGACCGCCTGGGGCTATTGCAACTCGAATTCGATTCGCCGGACGCCCAACCGACGTGGTTCGATCGTTTGGCGAGGACGGCGGCTGTCGCCGGTATGTTCGTCGCGCTGTTTACGCTGTGCGGATTCTATATAGTGATTCGCGAACCGCGGTTGCTTTCAAACTTGGCGAAGTTCTCGTTGCTGCTGGCGATGGTGACGGCGACCGTGTTGCTTTCCTACTGGGTGAAGAGCGACCTGCGGGCCGAGATCATCCCGCTGATGCTGTTTGGCATGACGATCGCCGTTGCGTATCAGCAGGAATTGGCGATGCTCGTTTCGGCGGCCGTTGCGCTGATCGTCGTATTTCTCGCCGGCTTCGGGATGACGAGCTACGTCGTACTTACGGCCACTGTGAGCGTGTCGATTCTCCTACTGGGACGCATTCGTAGCCGTCGCAAACTGATTTACGTCGGGCTGACGGCGGGAATTGCGTCGGCGTTTACGTCGCTGGGCGTCAACACGCTCACCGGGCCGACGCCGACGCTGCCCATCGTGTATACGGCGCTGTGGTGCGGGCTGTGGGGGCTGGTGGCCGCGTTTCTGATGACCGGACTGTTGCCGTTCATCGAGAACTTGTTCGGCGTGCAGACCGATCTTAGCTTGATCGAACTAGGCGACGTGGCCCATCCGCTGTTGCAAGAATTGGTTCGCCGCGCGCCTGGTACGTACAACCACTCGATCATGGTCGCGTCGATTGCGGAAGCGGCCGCGGAATCAATCGGCGCACACGGGCTGTTGGTCCGCGTGGGAGCGTACTTCCACGATATTGGCAAAATGCTCAAGCCGGGGTATTTCGTCGAGAATCAGGGCCAATCCGGAAATCGTCACGACGACCTCGTGCCGGCGATGAGCACGCTCATCATCATCGCCCACGTCAAGGATGGCGCGGACCTCGCCCGGCAGCATCACCTGCCGCAGCAACTCATCGACTTCATCCAACAGCACCACGGCACGACGCTGGTGGAGTATTTCTACGGCCGCGCGTCGGCCGAGCAAAAGGCCAGCGACCCCGACCGCCCGGTGGACGAGAGCAATTTTCGCTATCCCGGTCCGAAGCCGCAGACCAAGGAAGCGGCTGTGCTGATGCTCTCGGATGCGGTGGAGAGCGCCAGCCGATCACTGGTGGAGCCGGCGCCGGCGCGGATTGAAAGTCTGGTCCACGACATCGCAATGAAACGCCTGCTCGACGGCCAATTCAACGCCTGCGGCCTGACGCTGCATGAATTGCACACGATCGAGGAGAGCCTCATCAAGTCGCTGATCGCGGTGTACCACGGGCGGGTGAAGTATCCGGGGCAGCGGACGGCTTAGGGCAGGGAGCAACGGCGCACTCAACGGCCTAAGCCGCGTAGGGTGGGGGGGGAAGAGAGGGGGGCCCCCCCGGGGGGGAGACAAAACCCGGGGGCGCACGTAAGGGGAGCCCCCCCACCAAAAAC
>JAJDEG010000634.1 GCA_029259895.1 Planctomycetota bacterium | reverse complement strand
GGCGAGCCCGTCGAACTACGACCGTCGCTCACGTTGCTGCCGACATCCTGCCGCACGACTTACCACATCCAATGTTTGTGGCGTCGCTGTTGCATGCCGGGTACGGCGGGCGGAGTCGCTTTGTTCCGGCCGCGTCGCGCTTTGGGCGACTTCGAGCGCTTTGCCGTCGACTTTGCCCTTCGATCCCGAATTTCACTCCCACCGGCGAAAGGTTCGTTTCCATTCTTTGTAGCCATTGGCGTCACCCCCGTGAGCTGGCATTGGAGAAAACGTATCCGACGGGCGTCGCCTAAAAGCAACCGGCGCGCCAAAAACGAAACGCGGCGGCGGCAGCGCCGAATTCCCGTCTACGGAATCGACACAAGTCGAAACGGCGCAATGGGATGCAATGGGATTTCGCGGCAAACTAGGATTCGCAGCGTTCGACGCCGCAGAGTGCGAATCGTAGCTGCGGGGGAAACGTTAGCGCAATTCGGTGAAAGCAAACCGGAGCGGCGATAAGACAGGTCGCAGTAAAGAGATGCGACACGTCGCGGCCTGTTCGGATCGGAAACTGCGTCGAGCGAATTCCGCACGCGGGCTCGCGCAAACTGAGCCGTAAACGGTGTTTGCGCGCAGTTTCACCATTTTGGTGAGACGACTCACCAATTCGATGATTGTCGCGCGATCGATATGGGCGCAATACTCCGCGCCAACCGAACGCGCGGCGGTCGTAAGCGGCAAGCGCAGTCAAATACACGCCGCACATCACGTATCGCACAACGCGACTGCGTAGCGTTATCGCGTGACCACCCCACGTTTCGCGTAGTGCGAAGCGTCGGTGTACGCAAATTCCCGATATCTCTAGCCAGGAACACAACCGCAAACGTCGTGCCACAGTTCGTCCGACGAGGGCGCATTCATCCCGACGCCGTCCTGGCGTAAGATGTCCTGGCGTAAGATGTTGCCGCCGTAACCCAGTACGTCGCATGGCATTTCAGAGCAAGACTTAAACTCCCTTACCGGAAAAACGCATGGCCGTTGCCGACAAGTCCGCCGCTCCCTCGACCATCGTCATCTTCGGCGCGTCCGGCGACCTGACGAGCCGCAAGCTGATTCCGGCCTTGTATTCGCTGCACCGCAAAGGCCGCTTGCCGGAGGGGACCAAGATCGTCGGCGTTTCTCGGACCGAGTTCAGCCACGACGCGTGGCGCGGCGAACTTGCCGTCTCCACCGCCGCGGCCGCCGGTGACGGATTCGCCACCGATACGTGGGCGACGTTCGCCCGCCGCGTGTTCTACGTTCCCGGCGATATCACCAAGAGCGAATCATTCGCGCGGCTCGAAAGTCAGCTTGGCGAAATCGAAGGCGACGCGGCGTGCGACCGCGTGTACTACCTTTCGACCGCGCCCCGGTTCTACGAGCCGGCGATTCTCGCCCTGGGCGAGCACGGCATGGCCGACGAATCGCGCGGCCGGCGGCGGGTCGTCATCGAAAAGCCATTCGGCACCGACCGGCAATCCGCGCGAAAACTAAACGAAGTCACCCATCGCTCGTTTCGCGAAGAACAAGTCTTCCGCATCGACCACTATCTGGGCAAAGAGACCGTGCAGAACCTGTTCGTGTTCCGCTTCGCCAACACGATCTTCGAGCCGATCTGGAACCGCAACTACATCGACCACGTGCAGATCACCGTGGCCGAAGAAGTCGACGTCGGCCATCGCGGCGACTATTACGACACCGCCGGCGTGCTGCGCGACATGTTCCAAAACCACCTGCTGCAATTGCTCACCATCGCGGCGATGGAGCCGCCCGTGCGGTTCGAGGCCGACGCAGTGCGCAACGAAAAGGTGAAGGTGCTCCGAGCCATTGGGCCGATGACGGCCGAACAAGTCGCGACAAATACGGTTCGCGGCCGTTACCGCGGCTACTTGGAAGAAAAGGACGTAGCCGCCGACAGCCGAACGGCGACGTTCGCGTCGCTACGGCTCGACGTCGACAACTGGCGCTGGAAGGACGTGCCGTTTTACTTACGCAGCGGTAAGGCAATGTCGTGTCGCACGACGCAAATCGTCGTCCAATTCCGCGAACCGCCCCACATGATGTTCGGCGACGGCCGCCATTCGCATTGCGACGCCAATCGTCTCGTCATCCAGGTCCAGCCGGCCGAGGGCATTCAGCTTCAATTGCAAACGAAGGTGCCCGACTCGGCGATGCAAATGCGGCTGACGGACCTCGATTTTCGATTTCAGGGACGCCTCGCCGGCCAGTTGCCGGAAGCCTACGAGCGGCTGCTTCTCGACGCACTTTCTGGCGACGCGAGCCTGTTCTCCCGCGCCGACGAAGTCGAACTCGCCTGGGGAATTATCGATCCGATTCTCGCGGCGTGGGAAGACTCGGCGGAACCTTCGCTCGCCGAATATGAGCGCGGGCTCTGGGGGCCGCAATCATCCACCGACTGGATGGAAGGCCAGGGCCGCTGTTGGTTCGATAATTGCCCCGTGCTGGCGGCCCACTGACCGCAGCGATCCGTTCGTCATCGCGATGCTCACAACGCCGGGCGTTCGCGTGCGTACCCCCTCGGCCACAACCCTTTCGCCGCCTTTCGAGGCCGACTAGAATCGCACCGTCCCGCCCAAACTGTTGCCGGCCACGCACCTTCCGCCGCGCCAAGGATGCCCGATGCGATGGGCTTGATGCACTTCCTCGTTCCCGACCGGTCCTTCTTGGCGGAAGAATCGTTGGCGGCGGCACACATGACGGGCATGGACGGCATACCCTGGCCGTGCCGCGTCGTAGCGACCGGCAACGGGCTGATGGTCGACCGGCCGGCCGGCGACTCGGGCAATTTCCATATTCCCTGGATCGTCGAGGGGCAGGGTGCGGTCACACTTTCGACGGCCAGTCTGATGGAGCGGATGCGCCCGTATGTGCTCAGTGTCGAATTGGCACGCGGCACGCTCAATCGGCTGCGGAATCACGCTTCGGCGTGGCAGTCGCTGGGCATGACGATGCCGCCGGAATTGGTCGCCGAAATTGGTCTAGCGCAGCGCGCCTTCTCGCGTGCCGCGGCGGGACAATCGAACGTCGCTGACGCCGCGGCGGCGGCTCAGGAGTCTCTCCACCACGCGCTCGCCGCGATCGATCTGCTGTGCAGTTCGTACGCCGTACAAGCGCTCGACGCCCGACACCATCAGACACCGCGGCTGATGACGCTGTTCGGCGTGCGGCTGGATCACGAAACGCTCGAAACCAGCCCGGCACAAGCAATATTGCCGGCGTTCAATGCGGTGCAAACGTCGGTGTCGTGGGCCAAACTCGAGCCGGAAGACGGCCGCTGGGACTGGCGGATCGCGGATGCCCAGGTCCAATGGTGCGTGGCGCAAGGATATCGCGTTGCGGCCGGGCCGATCTTCGAGCCGTCGCTCGCGTCGCTGCCGCAATGGGTCTACCTGTGGGAAAACGACCTCGATCGGCTGCTAGACTTCGTCACGCGACAAGTGGAGCAAGTCGTCAGCCGCTACGCAGGACACGTCCATCTTTGGCACGCCGCGGCGCGGACCAACATCGCCGATCCTCTGCCCATCGGCGACGACGCCAAGCTGCGGCTGATGCTGCGGGCCGTTGAATCCGTCCGCCGCATGGACGCCAAGACGCCGCTAATCGTTAGCTTCGACCAGCCCTGGGGCGAGCGGATCATTCGCGAAGAGTGCGAAATGTCGTCGCTGCACTTTGCCGATGCATTAGTTCGCGCTGACCTGGGCGTGGCCGGACTGGCGCTCGAGATCAATCTCGGCTACACGGGCGAAGGGACGTTGCCCCGCGACCCGATCGCCATCAATCAGCAGATCGACCGCTGGAGCATGTTCGGCTTGCCGCTGATCGTGACCCTGACCGCGCCCAGCGCCGCGGGCGAAGATGTGGCGGCGCTGGCCAAATGTAAATGCCTCGGCGGCCGCGCCGGTACGCCCGACTTGGGGAGCCAGTGCGAAATCGCCCAGCGGCTCGTGCCGATGCTGCTGGCCAAGCAGTCAGTGCAAGGGATATTCTGGAATCAACTCAACGATGCGCGGCCACACGATTATCCCCACGGCGGATTGATCGATGGCGCAGGCAACATCAAACCGGTCGTCGGCGCACTCGCCACAATCCGACAACAACACCTAGTGTGAGCTGGGACTGGGGGCTAGGGACTCGGGGCTGGGGAAAGAAATCCTCAATCCACGAATCAACGTTGCCCATCCGCCTCGCGCCACTTTGTCCTTCCCCAATCTCCAGCCCCCAACCTCCAACCCCTGCTCATGCTTCACGCCGTTATTATGGCCGGTGGTAGCGGAACTCGGTTTTGGCCCGAGAGTCGCGACCTGCGCCCCAAGCAGCTTCTCAAGTTCGTCGGCGACCGGTCAATGATTCAGGCGACGGTCGACCGACTGGCGGGCCTCGTGCCGAGCGACCGCGTGCTGATCGCCACGAACCAGCGGCAGGCCGCGGCCGTCGCCCAGCAACTTCCGGAACTGCCGCCGTCGTCGCTGCTGCTGGAACCATGCAAGCGCGACACCGCGCCCTGCATCGCGCTGGCGGCGGCGCATTTGGTCCGTCGCGATCCGGATGCCGTTATGGCGGTGATGCCGTCGGATCACGTGATACGCCCGACGGAGAAGTTTCAGCAAGCAATTCAGCTTGCGGCCGATTTGATCGCCCAGTCGCCGGACCGGATCGTCACGCTGGGCATTCGGCCGACGTATGCGGCGGAGTCGTTCGGTTACATCGAGCGGGGCGAGGCACTGCCGCTTGCCGATGAGAGTCAATCCGCTGCGTCCGTACATCGCGTCGTCCGCTTTCGCGAAAAGCCCAAGGCCGAGGCGGCGCAACAGTATCTCGCCGCCGGCAACTTCTATTGGAACGCCGGCATCTTCGCGTGGCGGGCCGCGACGATTCTCGGTTATCTCGAGCGTCTACAGCCGGAACTCCATGCACGCGTTAAAGCGATCGCCGCGGCCATCGACACGAATGACTATCAAGCGACGCTCGAACGCGAGTTCGCCGCCATCAAGGGCATCTCGATCGACTACGCGGTCATGGAGCACGCCGACAATATCGTGGTGATTGAAGCACCCTTCTCGTGGGACGACGTCGGCAGTTGGCAATCGCTGGCCCGATTGAGCGGCGAGGACGCCGACGGCAACACGATCGCCGGCCGGCACATCGGCATCGACACACGCGGCACGATCGTCCGCACGGATGACCAGCATCTCGTCGTCACGATCGGGCTGGAAGACTGCATCGTCGTCCATACGCCCGACGCGACGCTCGTCGCCCGCAAGCAGGACGAGGAGGCAGTTCGCGAAGTCGCACGGCAACTGGGTGAACGCGGCTGGCGAGAACTTCTATAATGCCGTTCGGAACTCATCCACAGCCGCGACACGCCAAACTTCCGCAGAGCGACTATTATGGCCGGAATCACGTTCGGAACGCTCACCGGCGTTCGCAGTCCGACAGGCACATCGGCATCCGGCGATGGGCCGATGCGGATGTTGCTAATCGGCGATTTTTCCGGCCGTCGGCGTAGCGCCGAGCAGCGCGCCAGCGTTCGGCCTGTAGCGGTCGACCGAGACAACATCGACGACGTCATCGCCAAGCACGCGATCCGGCTCGACAACCTCGTCGCCGGCGAAGGCGTGCCACCGGCGAGCGTCGAAATACGCTCGCTCGCGGATTTCCATCCCGACGCGCTGTTCGACGAACTGGAAATCTTTGCGTCGCTGCGGCAGATGCGCCGGCGGCTGACCAATTCAAATACGTTTGCCGAAGCCGCGGCCGAAGTCCGCGCCTGGGGCCAATCGCAACCGGCAAGCGAGAGCGACGCGGCGGCAGCACCGGCCGCGACGCCATCGGCGAAGCCCGACGACACGCCCGATCAGCGCCCAGAGTACAGCACCGAGGGACTCTTCGACCTCACGCTCGGCGAGACGAACCAGCAATCGACGAAGCAGTCCGACGAGACGTCCAACTGGCGGGATTTGATTCGCGACATCGCCGCACCGTATGCCCTGCCAAACACGAAAGCCGAGGAAGCAGAACTTACCGCGGTCGTCGATCGCGCAACCGGCGAAACGATGCGGGCGATTCTCGGCCACGAACGATTCCGCCGCGTCGAAATGGCGTGGCGCGGCGTCGAGTTTCTCACCCGCCGGCTGGAAACCGATACGTCGCTCAAGCTATTTGTGCTCGACGTGTCCGCCGCCGATATCGCGGCCGACGTGCGTGAGTCCGACGATCTTGCGCGTTCGATGCTTTACCGGCGGCTGGTCGAAGAGACCGTCAACACGCCCGGCGGCAAGCCGTGGGGGGCGGTACTACTTCTCGACCGCTTCGACGCCACGGCGCACGACGCGGACGTGCTGGGTCGGATGGCGAAAATTGCTCAAGCGGCCACCGCTCCGATCATCGCCGGGGCGCACGACCGCCTCGCCGGTTGCCAATCGCTCTACGCTACCGGCGATCCGGACGACTGGACATGGACGCCAGACGCCACGAGCGCGGCGGCATGGCGCGATCTGCGCAATCTGCAAGAAAGCGCGTACGTCGGTCTCGCACTGCCGCGTCTACTGCTGCGGCTGCCGTACGGCTCGCGATCGAATCCGACGGAACGTTTCGCGTTCGAGGAACTGCCGGAAGAAGTGAACGATGCGGCGGCTCGGCACGAACGGCTAGCGTGGGGG
Source organism: Planctomycetota bacterium (assembly GCA_029259895.1). Classification (GTDB taxonomy): domain Bacteria; phylum Planctomycetota; class Planctomycetia; order Pirellulales; family PLA5; genus PLA5. Next base: position 184 of record JAJDEG010000634.1, on the reverse strand, counting down.
CCGGCGGCAGCGGCGTGCGGATATCTGTTGGGCGTGGCGTACGCGGCGGCTGGCTGGAACATGCAGCCGGGCGACATACTCGATGTCGAAGAATTGCCGCTGCTGGTCGATCGCATCGACGGCGAGCCAGTGGCGATTCCGTGCGGAGAGGCGTTGCTCACGGACCGTGCGCTCGAAAAGCTCA
>JAJDEG010000633.1 GCA_029259895.1 Planctomycetota bacterium | reverse complement strand
CCGCGAAAGAGAATCTGTGCGAGCTCAAGGGTCATCGCAGCGTTGGGGGCATCCGGGCGTCGATCTACAACGCGATGCCGATGGATGGCGCTGGGCGGCTGGCCGAGTTCATGGGCGAATTCTGTCGACGCAATGGATAGGCGCGGATTCGCGGGGCGCGGGTGTTGATGCGTTGCCTATTCGGATCAGCCCGCTAAAGCCTTCCCGTTCGCCAGAGCGCCGCTGCGTCCATCGTCCAGGCGACGAAGATGTGCAGGCCTGCGCCCATCCAGATCGAGCGGGTCTTGAGGCTCATGAAGCCGAGCACGATGCCGGCGGTGATCGCGCCGAGCGTTTCCAGCGCCGGCTTGTTGAAGTGAATCATGCAATAGGGAACCATCATCACGTAGATCGAATACGCGCCGAAGCGTCGCCGCGTGCCGTGTAGTAGGAAGCCGCGAAAGAAGAACTCCAGCGACACGAATTGCAGGGCGTAGCAGACCTCCCAGATCAAGAAGCGAGGCCAGGGCGATTCGCCCAACGCCAGACGATAGAACGGATAGGTGTGTAGGAATCGTTCGCTCGTTGAGACGTAGAGCACGCAGGGGAGCATCACGGCGGCCATTATGAGATACGCCCAGGCACAGGCGAACATGCCGGGGAGCTTTGCGCCGAAGTCGGCCAGTGGGCGTCGGAACAGGAGCTTGACGACGAGGAGCGGCCCGGCGACGTAGACGGCGCATTGTCCGAATGCCCAAAACATCAGTCCGGCAAGTTGCGAGTTCTCTGGCGCGCTGGCCGCGTCGACCAGCCGGGTGTGGGTCGAACGATCGAGGACAGATCCCAATGCGTCGAGCGCCAGCCAGACGTTGCCGGAGCGGAACACATATTGCTGGATCGTCAGCATCACCGCGACGGTGACGAGGACGACGGCGACGTGCCAATCGGCGCCTGCGGCCGCGGCGACGTGCGTTCGCTGTTCGTCGTTTGCGCGGCGAAGTGGGGCGAGAAGAAAGCTATCGAGCCAGCGGCGCAGCATGAAAACTCCTTGCAGAAGGACTATCTTAACGGACTGTACGCCCTATGTCCTGAGGCATTTTCCGCCCCGATGCCCTGGGCACGCCGGCAATTCGCCAGTCGGGCCATAGTTCTCGCTCGGTCTGCGGTCGTATAATCGAGGCTGTTGGTTTCCCCCGGTATTCTTGCATCGATCGGCCTCGTTCATGTCGCTGTCCGCGCTGCCTATTCTCGACAATCCCGCACCCGCCGCCGATCGGCTGGAATCGCTGCCGGTTGTGCCGGTCGAGCTTGCGCTGCGCCGGCCGCTGCCGATGTCGATGGACGAAGCGCGGGAGCGTGGCTGGGACGAGTTGGACGTGGTGTTCATCACTGGCGACGCGTACATCGATCACCCCAGCTTTGCGATGGCGATTCTTGGCCGCGTACTCGAGGCGGCTGGGTTTCGTGTGGGGATCGTGAGTCAGCCGGACTGGCGGTCGTGCGACGATTGGCGGCGGTTCGGTCGGCCGCGGCTGTTCTTTGCGATCAGCGGCGGCAACATGGACTCGATGATCAACCACTACACGGCCAACCGAAAGGTGCGCAACGACGATGCGTATTCGCCGGGCGGGCGGATTGGCTTGCGGCCGGATCGGGCGACGCTGTCGTATTGTCAACGTGCGCGCGAGGCGTTCAGCGGTGTGCCGGTGATCGCTGGCGGCGTGGAGGCTTCGCTGCGGCGGTTGGCGCATTACGACTACTGGAGCGACAAGGTCCGGCGTTCGATTCTGTTGGACAGCAAGGCCGATCTGCTCGTGTACGGCATGGGCGAGGACTCGATCGTGGAGATCGCCCAGCGGTTCGCCGCCGGCGAGACCGTTCGCGACATGCGCGGTTTGCGGGGCGTGGCGTATGCGATGGGCGCGTCGGAAACGCCGCCGGAGGATGCGCTGACGCTGCCGAGCTTTGAGCAGGTTAGCGACACGGGCGATAAAGCCGCGTTCATCGAAGCCACGCGGATCATTCACAACGAGACGAATCCTTACAACGCCCGGCGGCTGGTGCAGTGGCACGACCGTCAGGCGATCGTATGCAATCCGCCGCCGCTGCCGATTTCGCAAGCGGCGATGGATCGCGTTTATGGATTTCCGTACACGCGGCGGGCACATCCGACGTACAGCGAGCCGATTCCGGCGTTCGAGATGATTAAGGATTCGGTGACGATCATGCGCGGCTGCTTCGGCGGGTGCACGTTTTGTTCGATCACCGCGCATCAGGGGCGGATCATCCAATCGCGGAGCCAGCAGTCGGTGCTGGGCGAAATTCGCGACATGGCGGCCGATCCGCAATTCAAAGGCGTGATCAGCGACATCGGCGGACCGACGGCGAACATGTACGAAATGCGGTGCTCGCGGCCAGAGGTCGAGGCCATCTGCCGGCGGCAATCGTGCGTTCACCCGACGATTTGCAAGCTGTTGGGCACCGATCATGGGCCGCTCGTGCAGCTTATGCGCGACGCTCGCGAGACGCCGGGGATCAAGAAAGTTCTCGTGGCGAGCGGCATTCGTATGGATCTGGCGCGGCGTTCGCCGGAATACATGCAGGATCTGGCTCGGCATCACGTTGGCGGGCATCTCAAGGTTGCGCCGGAACACGTCGAACCGCACGTGCTCGACATGATGCGCAAGCCGGCCAACGACGATTTTGAGAAGTTCGCCGAGTCGTTCACGGAGGAATCTAAGAAGGCCGGCAAGAAGCAGTACATCGTGCCGTACTTCATCGCGAGTCATCCGGGATGCGACCTCGATGCGATGATTGAGTTGGCGTTGTTCCTCAAGCGGAACGGTTACAAGCCGGATCAGGTGCAGGATTTCATCCCTGCCCCGTTCGACGTGGCGACGTGCATGTACTACACGGGCGTCGATCCGTTCTCGAAGCGGAAAGTTCACGTCGCCGAGCACCTGCGCGACCGCAAGCTGCAACGGGCGCTGATGCAGTTCTTTAAGCCCGAAAACTACTTTGAAGTCCGCCGGGCCCTCGAGCAAGCCGACCGCCAAGACCTGATCGGCGGCGGGTGCGATTGTTTGATACCGAGCCAACCGCCGAAGGAAGCGATCGCGGCGCGGCGGAGCGACGCGAATAAGCGTTTCCAAGGCGCTTAC
>JAJDEG010000632.1 GCA_029259895.1 Planctomycetota bacterium | reverse complement strand
AGATGAAGCTCCGCGTTCGGTAGGTCTCGCAAGTAAGGGTGAGCTCCATTGGCAGGGAAGATCTCGTCATGCTCGCCCCAGAGGATCAGGGTCGGCGGTTGGTGCTTGCGGAAGTACTCCTGCCACTTGGGATACAGGGGCGGGTTGCTGCCGTAGCTGAAGAACAGGGCCAATTGAATCTCCTGGTTGCCGGGACGATCCAGGAGCGGCTGCACATGGCCCCAGGTATCGGGGCTGATCGTTTCCAAATTGCGGACGCCGGTGGTGTACTGCCACTTGGTTGCCTCAAGGGACAGTAGCGCACGCAACCCGTCGCCCTTTTCCTTGCTGCGGTCTTTCCAATACGCTTTGATGGGCTTCCAAAACTCGTTGTCGATGCCCTCGTCGTAGGCGTTACCGTTCTGCACGATCAGCGATTGAACCCGCTCCGGGTGCTTCGCAGCGAGACGGAACCCAACGGGCGCTCCGTAATCCATCAGGTAGATCGAATACTTCTTCAGACCGACCTTCTCGGTGAACTTCTCGATCACGTTCGCCAAGTTGTCGAAGGTGTAGTCGAAGTCCTTGACGGACGGGGCGGAACTATTGCCAAAGCCGGGATAGTCTGGGGCGACGACATGGTACTTGTCCGCCAACGCCGGGGTCAGGTTGCGGAACATATGAGAGGAAGTCGGAAAGCCGTGCAGCAACAGGACGGTGGGAGCATCCTTGGGACCGGCTTCCCGATAGAAGATGTCCAGTCCGTCGATCTTGACCGTCCGGTGCAAGACCTGAGGCGACTTCGACTCAACAGCGTTGGCAGTCGATCCGAACGAAAATAAAGTGACGAAAGCTAGCGTGATAACGGCATTTTTCTGGGTGGTCATGATTCAGTCTCCAGGGCAAAGCTCGTGAGAAACGGGCGTTTGTTGGTGGTTCGGGTTTTACTCGAGTTCGGTCAACCGCTGGGCGGCTTCTCCGGTACTCCACAAATCACTGGCGAGGAAGCGGAAGTTGGTGATCGCCGCTGCATAGCCGTCGTAGCCGGGAAGTTGGGCCGCTGCCGTGGCGTCACCTACGACGGCGACCTCGAAGCCCTGTTCCAAAAGTTCCCGCAGATGCGACTCGACACACAAGTTGGCCGACATCCCCGCGAGGATCACCTGCTCGATCCGCCGCTTGCGGAGTTGTACGACGAGATCGTTCGACTGCGGGCCGTAGACTTTATGCGGGCTGCATACGATGGTCTGGCCGTCATTGATGAACGGCTTGTACGGCTCCAGCCAGTCGGCCCCCGAACCTTGGATATCTGTGGTGTCGAGCGGCCCTGGACGATCGAACATCTTGATGTCGTGCATCAGCCGCTCCAGCGCCCCCTCAAACTCCCATTTGTGGTCATGAGGAAAGTAGTAGTGCGGGCTGATCAACAGCGGAATGCCGAGTTCCTTGGCCGTAGCGAACAACTGCCCGATGTTCTCCACAGTTCGATTGTCGGTAACGTTCTTGCCGACGACGCCCCAGGCGACACCTTGCGGGCTGAGGAAATCGTTTTGTGGATCGATGACGACGATGCCGACATGCCCCTTGCGGAGCCTGAGTCCCGGTCGTGGGATTGCGGCATCCTGTCTACGGCCAGCGCCGTAAACGATCGTTGACTGGTCGAGGTTCAGGTTGGTCTGCGGCACGGTTTATCTCCTTGGATTAGGCGTTTGTGTTTCAGACAGTTCCGCGTCTTCCTGTCGGGCGACCGCCCAGGAACTAGCGAGTCGGATCACAACCAGGGATCGAGGCACACACATCGTGGTGATCGATGATCGGTTCGACTTCGGGAAAATCGATGTCTGTTTCAGCCACGTGATTGAAGTAGTTGGTGAAAATGTTGAGCGCCACGTTGGCAACAATCTCGGCAATGGCGCCGTCGTCCAATCCTGCGGCGCGGACTTCCGCCACATCGGCGTCGCTCACGTGGCCGCGTTCGTCGACCACCTTGCGCGCGAAGCGAATCACGGCATCCGACTTCGCGTCGATGGCGGTTCCGCGACGGCTGTCAAGGATCTGATCCGGGGTTAGCCCAACCATCTTCCCAATCGCTGAGTGTGCGGCGAGGCAGTAGTTGCATTGGTTCGACTGTCCGACCGCCAGCGCGATTTGTTCCCGGTTCTTAGCGGAGAGGCTTCCCTTACCTAGCGCGCCGCTCAAACCGAGGTAGCCTTCCAATACGGCCGGTGAGTTAGCCATCGCCCGAGTGATGTTGGGGACGAGCCCGAGCTTCGCTTTTACCGCATCGAGCAACTCCTTCGCTTTTCCGGTTGCGGCGTCAATTGCGATTTGATGAATGCGAGACATGGTCAGAACCTTTCTTAAGCTTCACAGGGCTTGAACTGGTGCCGAACGAACCATTCGTCGGTGACGACGTCCCTAAATACACTTCACGTGCCGTACCACACGAAAATTCGTAAGTGCAGCGAGGGACTTAACTTAAGAAATTCACTCGCCATGCCACCGGCGCACGATATTTCGTGACTACACGACATGTCGTTGAAAAAACAACGACATGTCGTCACAATTGAGCAATGGTTAAGTCACTTCAACCGACTGGATTCGTCGGCGACCCGAAGCGACTGCTTCTGGACCTCGCCGGTCGTTATCACTTATCAGAATTGCTGCCGCTGGCGGTGCGACGGCTCGCCGAAAGTCCAGCAATTGCGCTAGTCCGCATCTGGCTCATACAGCCGCCGCTGCCCGATGACTGCACAAACTGCCGGTTGGCGGACGAATGTCTGCACCGTGAACGTTGCCTGCATCTAGTCGCCAGCGCCGGTCGCTCGCTCGATGGCGCTCGCAAGTCGTGGGAACGACTCGACGGTGCGTTTCGCCGTTTTCCAATTGGGGTCCGCAAAGTCGGACAGATTGCCAAGACAGGTCAGTCACTAGAAGTTGCCGACGTCGTTCACGACCAGGCCTGGGCTGCTGATCCCACCTGGATTCGTGACGAGCGTATCGCTTCGTTCGCCGGCCACCCTTTGTTGCATCGTGGCGAAGTGCTCGGGGTGCTGGGACTGTTTGCACGCGAGCCACCAGGTGATTCCTGCTTCGAGTGGCTGCGAATGATCGCCGACCATCTGGCGGCCGCGATTGCCAATTCCCGCGCGTTGGAGGAGATTGAGTCGCTCAAGAAACGATTGGAACAGGAGAACGAGTACCTGCGCGAAGAAGTGCGGCAGATTGCTTCATTTGGAGAATTGATCGGACAAAGTCCGTCCCTGCTCGCAACGGCACGCCAGATCGAACTAGTCGCTCCCACGGATTCCGCCGTCCTGATTCTTGGCGAAAGCGGGACGGGCAAAGAGGTCGTGGCCCGCGAGCTTCATCGCCGGAGCAGCCGAGCCGATCGGCCCCTCATCAAAGTGAATTGTGCGGCAATTCCGCGAGAACTCTATGAGAGCGAGTTCTTCGGACACGCCAAAGGCGCCTTCACCGGCGCACTCCGCGACAGAGCCGGGCGCTTTGAACTCGCCGACAGGGGCACGTTGT
>JAJDEG010000631.1 GCA_029259895.1 Planctomycetota bacterium | reverse complement strand
AAGCGCGACGATGCTTTCCCAGGATGGCGAGTGGGCCAAATGTCGATCGGCGTATGCAACGGCCACGGGCCGCACGCCCTTGGGGAGCGTTCGCGTCCAACGACGCCAGCATTGTTGCCAGTCGCCTCGCTCGTCGCATCCAGCCAGTCCGATCTTTGCCAAGTTGGTGTTTGCCAAGTTGGGGCCGTGCAATTGGCGACGCTCGAGTAATGGGCTGGAGATGGTATTTGAAGCGGCGTCCCGCGCCACGAAGTCGAGCAATTCGCCGCATGCCGCGCTCACCGTGGTACGGCCGGCGACTACGTCGACCACGCTTCGCACCGTTGCCATCGACGCCGCTCCTAGCGAGCCGCGAGCCGGTTCCTTGATGTCGATGACGTCGACGCCCGCGGCCAGAGCCAGCCGCGCCTCGTCGGCGTCGCGAACGCTGACGAGCAGTCCGGTCATACGCCAACCTTCGATTTGCCGCGCTTGGAAGCGAGGCCCTTGGCCGCTTCGTGTAGCAGACGGTTCATGCGTTTGACCAAGTCGACGGTGAGCGGCTCGCACCACGTGCCGCGCAGCGTGATGTAGCCATCGCACCATGCCGCCAACAGCGGATGAAACTCACCGTGCGACCACGCTTCGGCTCGCTCCGACAGGCGAACCACAACGGTACTGGTCGCCGTCTTTGCGTATTGCTGGCCGGGCAGTAGCGACGGTCCCTGGCCTAACAGGAAACACTCGACCACGTCGACGGGAACGGACGTTGGTCGGCCGAGCCGAATGTAGAACAGCACGTGGCCATCGGCAAAGGCAACACGCGGCTGGCGAGCGAGCAGCAGCGCTGCGGCCGCGCCCAATCCGGCCAGTACGGCCACGGCAATGCCGGGACCGCGCACGGCCCACCCCAAATCCCACGGGTCGACGATGGCGACTGCGGCTAACGCGGAGAGCGCGACGAGCGGAAACGCAAACAGGAGCATCGCGCGGCGGTTCGTACGCAGCCAGACTTGTTTCATCGAACGCCACGCCGAGCGGAAGCCGAGGGAACGTTGGTCGAGAGCGAATCGCGAAAAAACGGCGATTTGCGAAGATTTGGCAATTATCTCGGCGGATGCCGCGGCGGACAAGGAGAGGCGGCGATACTTTGTCCTTTGCGAGCGGCGAGTCGACGGGCAAGTCGATTGACGATCTTTCCCCGCTCGCCATACAATCGGGCTTTGGATTCACAATCGAAGTAAGTTGAATTTCGCCGTTGAAATCCTCGTCGAGCGGCGCCCATGTCGTGGTGCCCGTGGCGACGTCGTCGTGCGTCCTGCCTGGATTCGATGTCGATGTCGATGGTGATGGTGATGTCGATGGCGATGGCGATTTCGCGGGTCTCGTGGCGACGATTGCGGGGCAGGGAGTTAAGCGTGGACAAACCCTACTTACAAGTTTTGGCCGGCACGGAGTTGGGCCGCAAACATTCGATCGTGAAAGATCGAATGGTGCTCGGACGGCATCCGGACTGCGACATCGTCCTCGATTCTGCGGCCGTCAGCCGCCAGCACGCCACGTTGGTTCGCGCGAACGGCGAGCATTACATCGAGGATCTCGGCAGCCGCAACGGCACGTTTCTCAACGGCCAATTGGTTCAAGGTCGCCAGGAGCTCGAACACGGCGATCGGCTGCGGATTTGCGACCTGACGCTGGAGTTCTTCGGCGACGCAACGGTGACGGCGGCGGCGACGGGGGCCTCGGCGTTGTCCGTGCCGCTCGGGCCTGCATCCGACATGGTGTCGGCACTGCTCGTCGACGACGACGACGCGATTACGCGGACGTCGACCATCACGTCTCGGTTGGACGTGTCTGCGAGCCAAGGGGGCGTACGACTGACTGTGCGGCCGGAGGTCAAACTCAAGGCGCTCTTGGAGATTATGCAGTCGCTGAGCAGGACGTTGTTGCTCGACGAGGTTTTGCCTAGGCTGCTCGACGGATTGTTCAAGATTTTCGTGCAGGCCGACCGGGGATTCGTCGTACTCCGCTCGGCGGACGGCGGGTTAATTCCCAGGGCCGTCAAGCATCGTCGGGTTGGCACGGACGACAGCCGCATTAGCCGTACGATCGTCAACAAGGTGATCGAGTCGAAGATGGCAATCCTGTCGGCGGACGCCGCCAGCGATGAACGTTTCGACATGAGCCAGAGTATCGTCGAGTTTCGTATTCGCTCGATGATGTGCGCGCCGATCGTCAACGGCGACGACGAAGTGCTGGGCGTGATTCAGATCGATACGCTCGACCAGCGGAGCCGCTTTCAGGAAGACGACCTGGAAGTGTTGGTCGGCGTCGCCCTGCAAGCGGCCATCGCCATCGACAACGCACACCTGCACTCTCAAGCGATTCGACAGCAGCACGTTCAGCACGATTTGGAGCTAGCCCACAAGGTACAGCAGAGCATGTTGCCGGTGGCTCCGGCAACCGTCGAGGGCTATTGCTTTTTCGATTTCTACCGCGCGGCCCGGGAAGTGGGCGGCGACTACTACGATTACGTCGAACTGCCCGACGGGCGCATCGCCGTGGTCGTGGCCGACGTGTCCGGCAAGGGCATCGCCGCGGCGCTGCTAATGGCGCGGCTATCGTCCGACGTCCGTTATTGCCTAGCCAGTGCGCCCAATCCCGCCGCGGCGATTCGTCGGCTGAATGCGGGCATGGCGCGATCGGCGTGGGAAGATCGATTCGTGACGATGGTGATGGCCGTTCTCGATCCGCGCGAGCACGTGGCGACGATCGTCAACGCAGGGCACATGCCGCCCATTCTGCGGACCGGCGACAAGCAAGCGACGGAAATCGGCGGCGACCAGAGCGGACTTCCGTTGGGCGTGCTCGACGATTACGAGTTCGAGCAGGTGTCGGTCGAGCTACCCGCCGGCAGTTTTTTGACGCTCTACACCGACGGCATTAGCGAGGCGATGAATCCGCAGGGCGATATCTATGGGCTGGAGCGGATTCACCAGCAAGTGGCCGCGCCGATCGACAATGTCGCCGATCTAGGCCGCCATATCCTCGAGGATGTCCGACAATTCGTCGGCGAACGTGCCCAGAGCGACGACATGTGCCTGGCGTGCTTCGGTCGCCAGAGGTCGCCGGCGAAGAAGAAATCGGCAAGCACGGTCGTGCCGAAGAAGAAGTAGTCTCGCATCGCGCTACGCGAGCGAGCCTATTTGATGAGCCATCGCGCCAGCCATCCGCGCGGCAAGTCTGGCGTCACAAGCGGCTCGCTGGCGCATTCTGTTCCCGCCGCGGCCAGGACTCCCTCCGCGGCCAGTCGCCCGCTGCGCACCGCGCTTTCCATCGTCGCCGGCCAACCGGTTGCGGTCCAATCGCCGCAGAGGAATAGATTCGCTACGGACGTTCGTTGACTTGGGCGGAACGATTCCCACTGAGCCGACGGCGCGAACACGGCGTCGCGGTCCGTGACCACGCGGGCGTGTAGCAACTTCGCGCGACGAGCATCGGGAAACACGGCCGCCAAGTCGCCGCACACGCGAGCAATCGTTTCGTCCCGGCCGGCATCTACGACGTCGCGCGATGCGCTGATCACGACTTGATAATAATAGCCGTCTGTGGGCGACGCATTCGATGAGGTCATCCGCCCGCGCGAGAAAACCCACTGCGATAGCCGGCCAACGAGTACGGCGTGGTCTAGGCGCGCGATCTGGCGGTCGAACCACAGATGAACGGCCGAGATCGGGGCGGCGGGAAGTTCGGCGATGTGCCGCAATTGTGGAATAGCCGCAGCTAACGGCGGAGCGAGAATTCGGGAAACCGACCGCCAGGGTACGGCGATCATGTATGCGTCGAAGGTGCGCTGCTCGCCGCTGCGAAGGACCAGGGCTTTGACGCCGTTTTCCTCGCCGTCCAAGCGCTCGACGGGCCGTTCCAGGTGAACCTCGACGCCGAGATCGCGTAGTTTGCGCGCCACGAACGTATCGTAGATCGTCGATAGGGGCACGGTCGGAACATACACTTCGTAAGCCGCTGGCGTCGCCATGAACCCGTCGACGAACACCTTTCGCGCCGCGGCGAGGGACGCGCGCTCAATGTTCTCGCCCAGTGCGCTGACGAGCACGACCGACCAGAAGCGCTCAATTTGCCGCGGCGATTGTCGCTGCTGCTGTAGCCATTTGCCGACCGTTTGCGGCATTGCTGTTTGCGGCGGTGCCGTTTGCAAAAGCGCCGTTTGCGAAAGCGCCGGTGGCGGAACGCGCGCTAGCCGAAGTAGCGCTCGACCGATTGATACGCGCTCTGCGAGAGTGAGGAACGAAAGACGCAATAGCCCACCGGCCAGATGCAACGGCGATGGAAGCCATTGCGATCCGCGGAAGTCGCATCGGCGGCCATCGGGAGCGAAGAAATGGAGCGTTCGCACGCGTCGAAGATACGGCAATGCGCCCACGCGGCGGCAGAAGTCCAAGTAGTTCATGCAGCAGCCCATCGCCACGTGCTGGCAATGGTCGATCGTCTCGCCGGTCGTTTTGTCGACGAACGAACCGGCGCGGCCGCCGAGATTTCGCCGCGCCTCGAAAAGTTCGACCGCACAGCCTCGTTCGGCGAGCGCAAGCGCGGCGGATAGTCCAGCCAGGCCTCCGCCGACCACGGCGACGCGCGGCGCGCGGTTGCTCATCGGGCCGCCACCTCTTCGCGATCCTCGCCGCTACGCCTGGCGAGGAGCGCCTGCGCCGTCAGTTGCAACTTTCGCCACGTCGGCACGCGCACGCGGCGGTGGAGCACGTCGCAGCCGGCTAGGGCGACACGGTCGAGCAACTCGCGATACGTGTGGTACATGGCACCGAACACGCGTTGGCCGTCGGCCGAAAGATGAGAGTGGAGCGACGCGGCCGCGGCGAAATGTGCTCGCGCGGTCGCGATTTGTTCGTCGAGCACGGCCGAAAGTCGGCCATCGGCGACGCCGGCGAGCAGTTCTTCTGGGCGATAGCCGTTGCGGCGAAGCGATTGCAGCGGCAGGTAGATGCGCCTGCGGGCCGCGTCTTCACCGAGATCGCGGAGGATGTTCGTCCACTGAAACGCCAGCCCGCATTGGCGTGCCGGCTCGAAGGCATCGGGGCCGCGAAAACCCCAGATGTGAATGCAGGCCAGCCCGACGACCGACGCCACGCGGTGGCAGTATTCGCGGAGGTCGTCGGCGGTCTCGTAGCGGCGTTCGTCCAAGTCCATCGCGACACCGTCGAGCGCGTCGAAC
>JAJDEG010000064.1 GCA_029259895.1 Planctomycetota bacterium | reverse complement strand
TCGGCTGGCTAAAAGAATGCCGCCGCGTGCTGACCCGCTTCGAAAAGACCGCCAAGAATTTCGGCGGATTCATCAAAATGGCATTCATAGAACGTTACTTCCGCCTAATGGGAATCTGACTTTTCCGACAGAGCCTAGCCTTGCCCGCGAACCGCTACACGCCGGGAAAGATTCACAGCCGTATCGACTTGGGCAGCGACGGTTGGCTGTACTTCGCCACGCACCGTGGTTCGACGCGGGCGACCACCGCCGAAAAAGGTTTCACGGGCGAGTGGATCCTCCGCTGCCATCCAAAAACTGGCAAATCGGAAATCGTTGCCCACGCGCCGCTGGCCGATCAATGCATGCCTACGAGCCGGCTCGATCCTGAAAAACTGATCTTCTATGCCGGCACCGCCGACGGCGATTATCAGGTAAAAACGGTGAAGTTTCTGGCTTACGATGTCCGCCGCCGCCGCGTGTTGTACTCGGACGACCACGGTCCGTACCGATATTTGATCTTCGCTCGGTCAACCGGACGGGCTTACTTTCACGGCGATCCGGCGGACGCAAACCAGCCGTCGGGCGAAAGCCCGCGCCGGCTCGTGCGGTTCGATCCCGACAAACCCGGTAAACCGACGCCGATCGACGCCCGTGTCGGTCTTCGCGCTGCGACGGATGAGACGGCCGACGGAATCGTGTACACCGTTGACGGCGACAATCTATGGGCGTTCGACGTCAAAGCGGAGCAAGCCACGGCATTGGGATCGCTTTGCGTCGGAAAGGAAACGTACATCGCCAGCATTGACGTCGATCCCGCGACCGGCCGCTATCTGTATTTCGTCGCCGGTGCCCACGGCGGAAGCTACAAGGACGGTGCACCTCTGGTGCAGTACGACGTGAAGCTGCGCCGCAGCAAGGTCGTCGCGTTCCTGCACCCCACGCTGCATCGCCGCTTCGGCTACACCCCACTGGGCACTTATGGCACGGCTGTATCCTCAAATGGCGATAAGGTCTTTGTTACCTGGAACGGAAATCGCGGGACCGAACCGACCGAGCGCCGTGTTCCCTTCAACACGTGCTCGCTTACCGTCGTTCACGTCCCAGAGAGCGAACGCCGGAACGACTAAATTGTCCTGTGAGAAGACATTGCGGAACTACGTCGATCCGTGTTGGGCGTTCGGCTTGACTGGTGCAACTTCAACGCCGCGGCATGCGGGGCGGGGCACTGCAGCAACCAGCGAACTCGGCTGAAGGCGCACAGCGCGTCGTTCCAACGACGGCTTAACACGCGCTCCCTCCACGCGCAACGAAAGCGAGTGGGGGTGGCGGTTTTGGCCGAACATTGACGGTCTGACGCAGCGAGTTGACTCACGTAGCGCCCGGCACGTTTACGGCGAGCGAAGAGTAGAATCCACCGCCATCCTACGCCGCCCGACGACATTCCTGGGATGCAAGTCCCGCAGCCCCGGAAACCGCGCCAACAGTCGATTGCACGCTTCGTGGGTCGCCGGTTCGCCGACGACCCAGCGGGCCCCCGTCCGATGCAGCCACGGCACGTACGACATGCGATTGCAGACCGGTACGTCGCGGGAAACGCGGCACCGCAACCTGACGTCCGCCGGCGAAACCCGCGGCGACCAGCGTTTGACGCACACAGGCCTACGCCGCCAGATGTCGCGGCTTTCGCCGCCGCCGGGAAGTCGGGCGAACCAACCGCGGCGGGCCAGAAACTCGCCGACCGTCGCTCCAAGATTTCGCGCCGTGGCCACGCGATTCACGGCCCTTCAAAGGTCCGCACGGCCGGTCCTGCCAGGTCGCCAAGATACCGAATCCGCGCCGTGTTGAGATAGACGTCCGGATAATTGACGTAGATGATCCGCTTGAACGCGAAGTCGATCCACTGCGCCGCCGTCGACGTCCGCCGCAGCCAGAACATGCACGATGCGTCGGCCTCGTCGTGTTCGATTTTGTCGTCCAAGTTCAAAGCCAACGTCAAACCGCTGCAAGGCACGTTGTTCGCCAGGGGCGCCATCGTGCGGACGGCAAACTAGCGTAATTGGACGTTGCTGACTTTGCCATCACCGCAATCTGGCCGAGTGGAGCGACGGGAACTACGTCAGACCAATTCGGTTCGGAAGAACCTCGTAATGCGGCAACTCGGCAATGGGGCGAGCGTGTGGCGTTTCGCAAGAAAGTTGCATCGTAAGTGCCGACGCGGCAACGTCTTGAAATCGTTGCGGCCGCCGAGCGTCGTTTCCGCTCACTGCCGACGTTTGACGGCGAACGTTGATCTTTCGCCCGCGGCACCTTGCCATCATGTGCCACCCACTATCCGCTCCGCCAATCCTTCGGCGTCCGCTTCGCTCAGCCCATGATTTCGCAAGACCGCGATGGCGTGTTCCCGCTGTTCGTCGTCGATTTGTTCATTGCTCATTGAGCGGAATTCTTCCTCCTCGCGTGCGGCAGCCGCGGGTTGGGCCACTGGTCATGGGCACCGTGTACTTCGCGGCCACCGAGCGCAGTTGGCTTGCGACCGTGTTTTTCTCGACGAGCAGTTCGATCCAGTTCGGCTGGCTTTGTAGTAGGCCACGCCAATAGTTCTTCAAGAATCGGTCGCATTCCCGTCGGACGAAGTCCCCAACGCAACGGTGTGTGTCCCACACCACCACAGGCCGCGTCTCGTCCGAAATGGCCTCAAACGGCACGGAGCCGTCAAGGCGCAGCCTCGTAAGCATGTTGGTGACATCGTCGTAGGCTGCCGGCGTGTTGTCGTAGGGCACGCGGGTCTTGTCGTTCCGCACCAACCCCGGGATGTTGAGCAGCCGATAGTGGACGGCACGGTCGCTGAGAGGCCAGTTCTGCTCTTCGTCAAAGACGACCTAGATGATCGCGTCCCGCAATTTCAGTTTGTCACGAATCGCCGACCGTCGCTTCCGGCCCCGCAGGTCCACGATTCCGTCGCTACTAATCGCCGAAGCGTCGCGCCGGAAGCAATGGACGTCCTCGCACGACTCGTCCGACATCAAGGCAACTTCTTCGCGGAGTTGTTCGGCCGTGGACTTCACTCGCTGGCGGTTGTAGCTGGCCAGCAGCCGCAGGAACTCGTCCTTGTCGTGCAGGTAGGAAACATCGTGGCGGATGCGCACCGGAATGCGAGCCAGCCCGAGCGTTAATCGGGCTAGTTCGGCGTTGATATCTGCCATGCCTTCATCATTGCAGACACCTTCGTCCTGGAGGCGAACGCCTTTTCTCTTCTGGCCTGGAGCATCATCCGGCAAACCGGCCTTGATCTTTGGCCGGCCCAAGACATCAAGTGCGTCGACTTCTTTGCCGGGTTGTCCAAGCAGAGCATGAATCGTTTGGATCGGTTTCAGCCACTTTATGGGGCGTAATTCACTTTCGCCGAAAGCAATCTCACCGAAACCGTTACGGGTCTTACGAAGGACGGCTTGCTTTGGCGATTGATCCCCGGAACCGTTGGCTCCGGAGCAACCCAGTTGCTCGTTCTCCAGCGATCGATCGCGAACATCTTCCGGTGCAATACTATTTGTACCGGTCGCGTAAGCCTCTGCATGATCTTCAGCAAGCCTCGGCGCTCGTGCGCCTTGCGGGATCCAGCTTCCATTCTCGATTCGTGACTTGAGGTATTTCGAAAGCTTCTTGAACTCGATCAATGCATCGCGCGCTGAAATCTCGCGACCCGACGTCGCAGGTTCGACTGGCACATCGTTCCAGCCATGCACATCGGCCAAAGCGTCGAGTTGGCGGAATGCATCATGCAACTCGGCGGCGGCATCCTGAGGCCAATTGCTGGATTGCCATTCGTGGAGCCTTCCACCACCAAAATGGTTCTTTGGAATCGAGATGTAGAAATCGAACCACTGGGTAACTGCCGCCACGCTAAGGTTCACGGGAATCACGTCAGATTCCCACATCAGGTTGACAAGGACTTCGCAGGGCTTTGGAACTTCGGCCAACCGAATTGCTGTTGGCGACTGTGCTCCATCTTGATGAAGTTGCCACGACCGATAGGCTTGCTTCGACGTTAGCAGGCTACCCGGCATGTTTACCACGTAGCGAACGGCGCCACATTCATCCAACAAACGGTCCAAGAGTACTCGCACCCAGTCAAGCCATTGATTGATGCCCCTCAACACATCCGGCTCGCCGGGCTGAACGACGCAAAGAAACATGTTCCCCGCCCAGCGGCCAATTCGGTCTTCTTCCTGCGGTCCTCGATCTGCGAGTGCGGGGGCTTGGGCGTTCGCCGCCCAGGAAAGGATGCGCCGAGCGGCCTCGCGAGTGTCATGCGAATTCGTCAGCCACCACGCATACTTCGCGTCGTCAGGACCACTGCGTTCCGGCGGCTCTTCGCCGACCTCGAAGCGATGGGTACCGCCGGCGTTCACGATATCTCGCGCCAGTGGTACAAATTCACCGACAAACAAATCGACGATCCTTTGGCGCACCCGTTCCGTACACTCGGTTCGGCTGGCTTCGCTATGAACGTTGAATACCAATCGGTTCGATTGCCAACGCCGCGCGAACTTTAAGAACCGTGGCATCAATCCTTCGACATCGACGGTCTCCTTTTTACGTCGCGACGCGCCCATCATATTAGCCCTCACACGAAGAATGGCACTTCGGCAGCGGTCGGCAAAAGGGCAAGACAGCCAGCCGCCGCCGAAGCGTCCCAGAATGCCGCAGGCGTCCCTGCGGCTAATTCGATGCAAGCCTCGTGAACGCACGGCCGCCCGAGGTGTGGGTCGGCTCTGCGAATCGAGGCTGCCGAAGCGTCCGACGACTAGCGCCGAGCCGACGAGTGGCCAACCAGGGTGGCGGGCTGACGACGACGCCGTCCTACCGGACG
>JAJDEG010000630.1 GCA_029259895.1 Planctomycetota bacterium | reverse complement strand
CGCATTGACCTTATCCGGCTTGTCCTTAATCAAGTTTTTTTCCTCCGCTGGGTCGTCGGAAAGGTTGTACAACTGCATCGCCGGCAGGCCCTTCTTCTTCGCATCGGCTTCCCGCGGAGCACTCCAGCCGCCGCTGCCGCTCGACAGGCACAGCTTCCAAGAACCCCGCCGGATCGCGAACGACCCGCCGATCGAGTGGCTGATGAGCGTGTCCCGCCCGGACGTCGCCTCGTCCTTGAACACGGGCAGCAAGTCGTACCCGTCCTCACCGCCAAGTTCTTGCTTTTCCTGACCCGTGAGCGCCTCCAGCGTGGCATACACGTCGGTCAGGCACGCCAGCGCTTCGGTCCTACGCCCGCCCTCGATATTTCCTGGCCAGCGCGCAATGAATGGCACGCGGTGCCCGCCTTCGTAGATGTCCGCCTTGTGCCCTCGGAACTTGCTGCTCGGGTCGTGCCCCTTACCTTGCAGCAACTCGATATTCGCCTCGGGCGAGCAGCCGTTATCGCTCGTGAAGATAATCAACGTGTTATCGTCCAGCCCGGCATCTTTCACCGCGCCCAACAACTGGCCCAAGTGATGGTCCATTTGCATCACGAAGTCGGCGTATGGATTCAGCCCGCTGGCATCCTTAAATGGCGGCACCGGAACGATTGGCGTATGCGGCGCCGGCAACGCCAGGTACAGGAAAAATGGATTGCCCTCCTTCGCAGACTCCGCGCGTGACTTAACATACTCGATCGACTTGTTGAACAGATGCGGCAGCACCTCCGGGATATCGAAGTCCGATCCGATCGGCCCCTTACGGTACCAACCGTAGCGATTCTGCCGCCGGCTCACGCCCTCGACACGATCCGGTTGTGCGGTGACCTTTCCCGTATCGACCCACACGTACGGCGGCATGTCCAACGAACCGCAGTGCCCGTAGTACTTGTCGAACCCGTTGATGTCCGGGCCGTTCTTCACCGGCTTGGTGAAGTCGATCTTGTTTCCGGTTTTGTGCCAGTCCCAACCCAAATGCCACTTGCCGATCATCGCCGTGTGGTAGCCCGCGCTGCGCATCAAATGGCCGAGCGTAGGGCGGTCCTTGGGGATGAGGTGGGAGCTTGTCCCGCTCAGCACACCGGCCGCCAAGCGCGACCGCCAGTTGTAGCGGCCCGTCAGCAGCCCGTAGCGCGTCGGCGTGCATACCGAACTCGGCGTGTGCGCATCCAGAAACGTCAACCCCTCGTCCGCCAACTTCTGAATGCTAGGCGTGACGATCTTGCAGTCGGGATTCGTCGGCGACACGTCGCCGATTCCCAAATCGTCCGCCATCACCACGATCACGTTCGGCGCGGCCGCCAACGCGCGATCCGCACCCAACCCCATCAGCAGCACGCCTACAAAAACGGTTACGATCTTGAATCTGATGGTCGTCGTGGAACGGCTCATTCGGTGATCCCTTCGAGGACGAAGCGTATCGGCGAAGGCCACCAGTCTAGCCTCCCACGTCGTCTCAAGCGATGCTCGGCGTCGCATGCTGAACTCGCCATCGCCGCGGACAGTTGCCGCCTAACCGCGTTCGGCGACCATAGGGCCGTTGGGCGTCACGTTGCGAGGAATTGCAAGAACCGTAGGGAAAAGGATTCGACCCCAAAGCCGGTTTCCCCGTACCTCATTTCGCGGCGACGTCGACTTGGACGACGTCTCGATAGAGACGAGGGTCGTTCGCGCCGTGACACTCAACCCGACAGGGAGACTCACGTCGTTTGCATTGCCCGATCGGGCAGCCATCCCTCAAGAAGTCGAAGCAGTCGGGGCTGCTGCGGTCGTCGGCGAGCAGAATGCAAACGACTGCGGACAAACGACAGGAAACGTGCGTAGGGCTTCACGCGGCACCCTCATTCGCAACCATTGGAACCATTCGCCGTCGAGAGGCTCCAACGAAATACCTGCCGAGTCGTCTGGCCCGCCACGCATTCGGTTCGCACTCGGGTCGGCAGGCCGAAAAAAAACGGGGCCGCCCGAAAGCGGCCCCGTTGGGTTCTTACTACATTTGGCGCCAGCCTAGGCGCCGCGTCTGGCCGGCATACGGCGACGCTGCACGAACGCCACCAAGCCGATCGCGCTCACCGCGATCAGAATGGACGACGGTTCCGGAATCTGCTGGATATTCACGTTGTCGAGCGACTGAATATCCTGCTCGCCACCAGTCCGGGCGGCAAACGCGAAGCGGACATTCTCCGGCAAGTTGTCGACGGGCAAGCCGGCAAAGGCCAGGAACACCTCGCCGGTCGCCAAGTCCGTGGTAAGCACGTCCAGGAAGCCCGACAGTCCGCCCGTACCATTGTCGACAATCGACAGGGCGAATTGAACCTCGATCCAATTGCCATCGTTGTAGGCAATATTGGGGAGGAACTGTTGGTCGAGCTGCACGCCGTTCGCGTGGGCCGAGATGCTGTTCGCAAGACGATCGAGACACGGACCGCCGCCGCCGCAACCGTTCGGGTCGCCGGCCACGAAGTCTTCGTCGTTATCGAACGTATCGAAGCCCAAGCCGATCACGCCGGGGAAGTTGGGATCCTCGGCCGGAGCCGCACCAAAATGGCCGGCCGCCAACGGGCCGCTGTCACCGTAGATCGCCGTGTCGAGAATCATGAACGACATGCCGTCGGCCGTGTTCGCGTTGTCGTTCTGCACGCGAATGTCAAACGAACCGAGAATCTGCTGGCCAGCCTTCAGCGTGCTAAACGTCTTGTCGAACGCAATGCTGTTTTGCTGGCTACCGATGTTCTCGGTCAATCGATAATCGCCGTCCGCCGGGCCGCCGGCCGGAGGCAACGGAAACGTCGGCGAAAGCGTTCCGCCGGGCGGGTTCGCGTGTTGCATCGCGGCATAGGGCGTGCCGCCCAACAGGGTCGGTGCCGATGGCGGCGGTGGAACTCCCGCGTCGAAATCGTTCACGACCGTAAAGATCGGCGTGCCGTTGTCGAACGTCGTCCACACGTTGTCGATGTCCTGGTTCTGGTTCTCGCCGCCAACGCGACCGGAGAAACCAATGCGACCGTCGTACTGCGGCATGCCAATCGCCGTCCGCGACATCGTGGCCGTTAGCCCCGTCGACGGCTCAAAAACTTGCAGGTCGATGATTTGGTCGGCGCCGGTTGGCGTGAGCGAAATCAACACGTGCTTCGTTGCGTCGTTTTCCAACCACGCTTCGGGCAATCCGGCCGTGACCATGTCGAGCGACAAACCGATTTGGGCGCCGTTCCAATGGATCGACAGGCTGTCCGGCAAAGAACCATTCCCGCGGGCCGGATCGTTGTCGTCGGCATCGCTATTGTTCCAGGTGTCGAAGCCGACGCCCAACGCGCCTGCCAAATTCGGTTCCTCGCCCAGCGCGGGTGCCGCTCCAGCGGAACCGTGGTTCGCCACCGGCAAATAGGCGAAGCTAAAGCCGTCGGCACCCGTAACCGGGTCGTTCATGCGAATATCAAATTCAAAAACCAGTTGATTGTACGGCCCAACATTCGAGGGCACCTGATTCAGTCCTGCCTGCCCGGTTCCAGCAACGCCATCGTTGACCAAACGCAGGAAATTCACGGAACCATCCGTGCCGCCGTTCAAACTACCCGGTTCGAGATGCGCCACATTCGTCAGCACCTGAGCTGGCGGAAGCGGCGGTGCCGGAAAATCAGCCGAGAAATCTTGGAACGTGTTCGCGGCCAAGGCCAGCGAGGGAGCGGCCACAAACGCGGCGATCGCCGCTGGCCGCAGGACGCAACGCAAGACGCGCATCCAAAGAGACAAACTTCGAGAGACACTCATTAGAACATTCTCCTTTGGCGTTCGCCAAACCTGACACAATGGCGTGAAATTCCCGTTGTCGAAAATGTCGCTCCAGCCCTACTAGAGAGCGGAACGTTCCTACTTTGATTACACCCCCAGCAAATGTCAAGCATCTTGGGGAAAAAATATTTATCGCCTTCTCGTTGAGAATTTGCGCAACAAGATTCCTTGACGTCCGAAAGCCCGCACGATTCTTGGCCCTAAAGATCGGCGCAAGTCCTGCCGTGCGAGGACGTTGGAGGCGTGTTAGAATGCCGTACTTCGGAGTTCTAATGAACGCTCGGCTCCGCACCAGTGCGAGGACCGCGCCTCGTGATGAGCTTGAAGCCGAAACCGCCATTGATATCTATTCATCTTGCGATAAAAGCCGCTTTCTAAGGCCCGCCATGCCGATCTACCCGACGCGATTCGTCGCCATATTGCTCGTCTTCGCCGTCAGTGTGACGAATTCTCCGGCGACTCGTGGTGAAACACCCGCCGGACCGTCGTTCAATCGCGACGTTCGCCCGCTGCTCGCCCAGCATTGCTTTCAATGTCACGGTCCCGATGCCGAGCATCGCGAGGCCGATTTGCGTCTCGACACGGAAGATGGCGTCGCGCAAGCATTCGCGGGCGGCGTGGAGAAAAGCGAAGCTTGGCGGCGAATTGTCGCCAACGACCCCGATGAGCAAATGCCGCCGCCGGATTCTCACAAGGAACTCAAGCCGGACCAAATCGAATCGCTCCGCCAATGGGTCGCCGCGGGAGCAAATTGGCAAGGCCACTGGGCGCTCATCGCGCCGGCAAAGCCCAACGTTCCGCAACCCGCAACGATCGACCGTGTCGCGAACCCGATCGATGCGTTCATCTTCGCGCGGCTCTACCAGGAAAGGCTCTCGCCCAGCGCAGCAGCCGACCGCGAGCGGCTGCTGCGCCGCGTCACGTTCGACTTAACCGGCCTGCCGCCGACGATCGACCAGATCGACGCCTTCCTGGCCGACGGCAGCCCGCACGCTTACGAGAAGGTCGTCGACCGCCTGCTCGCGTCGAAGCACTACGGCGAGCGAATGGCGGTCGCATGGCTCGATGCGGCTCGCTACGGCGATTCGAGCGTCTTCCACGCCGACGGCCCGCGCGATATGTGGCCGTGGCGCGATTGGGTCATCAAGGCATACAACGACAACATGCCCTACGACCAGTTCACGGTCGAGCAGCTCGCCGGCGATTTGCTCCCCGATGCAACGCGGCAACAGAAGATTGCGACCGGCTTCAATCGCAACAACGCGACGACCGACGAAGGGGGCGCGATCGCCGAGGAGTTCCGCGTCGAATATGCCGTCGACCGCGTAAAGACGACGTCACTCGTGTGGCTGGGCCTGACGATGGAATGCGCCCAATGTCACGACCACAAATACGATCCGATCTCGCAGCGCGACTATTACCGCTTCTTCGCCTATTTCAACCAGGCAGCCGATCCCGGCATGCAAACGCGCGGCGGCAATCAGGCGCCGCTCGTCAACGTGCTCGATGAAGCGGCGCTCAACAGGGTCGCGAAACTGAAAGAGCAATTGCCGGCGCTCGATGCGAAGCTCGCACAGCACGCCATCGACGCGCAACCGAGATTCGAGGCGTGGGCGCGGGAAGCGGCCGCCGTCGCACAGGGCCAACCGCTGCTGCCCGGCGACGTGCTGGCCCATATTCCGCTCGACGAGCAATCGGGCGCGGACGTCGCATTTGTCGCCGGCGACGAGGCCCGCACGGCAAAAGTCCACGGCAAGGCGTCCTGGAACGAAGGCAAGCACGCCGGCGGTTTTCAAATTGCCGGCGGAAATTACATCGACGCCGGCAACGTCGGGAACTTTGAACGCACCGAATCGTTCAGCTACGGTGCATGGGTCAAGCCGGCCGGCGGCGGCAACGGCGCGGCCATCGCCCGCATGGACGACAACGGCGGCCACCGCGGCTACGATCTGTTCATCAGCGCCAATCGTGCCGAAATTCACATCATCAACACGTGGCCGACCAATGCGATCAAAGTCAAGACGAAACAAACCCTCAAGGCCGACGTTTGGCAGCACGTATTCGTCACCTACGACGGTTCGAGCAAAGCGGCCGGCGTGAAGGTCTATTTCGACGGCAAACCGCAAGAGTGGACCATCGAGCAAGACCGCCTGAGCGATACGATCCGCACCGACAAGCCGCTGCATATCGGCCGCCGAAATGCCGGCGCGCCGCTGACCGGCGGCGTGGACGACGTGCGTTTCTACGGTCGAGCGCTAAGTGACGCGGAAGTCGCGGCGCTCGCCGGTAGCGATCCGATCGGCCCGCTGCTGGCAAAGGACTCCACGACGTGGAGCGAGACGGAGCGTGCGTCGCTCGTTACCCATTACCTCAACAATCACGACGATGCCTATCGACAAGTCGTTGCGGATATCGCGAAGCTGAAGGCCGACATCGCCGCCGGCGAGAAGCCGGTCAGCACGGTGATGGTCATGCAGGACGTCGCCAAAGGCCGGGAAACGTTCATGCTCGACCGTGGCAACTACGATGCGCCTCGCAAGGATCAGCCGGTGCAGCCGGGCGTTCCCGCGACGCTGCTTGCGATGAGCGACGACGCTCCGCAAAATCGCTTGGGGCTGGCGCAGTGGATCGTGCGACCCGATCATCCGCTCACCGCGCGCGTTGCGATGAATCGCCTGTGGGAAATGCTGATGGGCACCGGCCTCGTTCGCACGGTCGACGACTTCGGCTCGCAAGGCGAAATGCCGAGCCACGAGGCGCTGTTGGATTGG
>JAJDEG010000629.1 GCA_029259895.1 Planctomycetota bacterium | reverse complement strand
TTGGTATCGCGGCGGACGCCGATGGAGTTGATCGTGCCGATGAGCAGGCGGCCTTCGAGCTTGGCGACGGCATCGCGGAGGGCGGCGTCGGCCTCGGAGCCGGGGATGACTTCGAGGGCGGTGCGAGACCACGAGGCGAGTCGTTCATCGGCGAGCAGCGGGGCCAATTGCGGGACGGCCTCGGCGGAGCCGTAGATCGCGAGTTCTTTGCAGGCGATCGCCTTTTCGGCGCCCGGCGCGTCGGAGGCGAGGATGGCGATGAGCGATTGTTCTTTGGCGGCGGCTTGTGCGTCTTCGGCCGCGCGGAGCGGCGCGGCGAGCAGGCCGAACGCGGCAATCGCGGCCAGCAGCATCGTGTTTCGATTTGTCGGCATGGATATATTCCTAAGTGATAGCGGGCGTTGGAATTCTTCGAGATCTCGTAGGGTGGGCTGTGCCCACCGACGTTGCGCCGCTTACAGCCGCCACGGCGAGCGGAGTGCTTCGGAGCGGAGGCGATTGGCTTGTTCGTCGCCGATGAATTCGTTCTTGTGGCGATCGAACTTCACGGTGCGACCGAGCGCGACGGCGATGTTCGCCGCGTGGCACGCGATGTGGGCGTAACACGCCGCGACGGCGTTGCCCTTGGGCTGCTTGCGCGTCTTGACGCAGTCGAGAAAGTCGCGGACGTGGAACGTGGCCGGATAGCCGCCGATCTCCTCGACTTTGCGACCCGCGAGCAAGGCCGGCGAACTGAGCACCATCTTGCCGCTATCGCCGGCTTCGACCCAACCGTCTTCGCCTTCGAAGCGGACCGGACAGGAACCCAACGGCAGCCAGCCGGTTTCGCGGATGATAAGCTCGACGCCATTCTCGTAGCGGGCGACGACGCGGCCGTCCTTGGGCGGATCGTATTCGACGGGGACGACGTCATCGGCACCGACGGCCCATTGGCAGAGGTCGACGCAGTGCGATCCCCATTCGAGCACGCCGCCGCCGACCATGCCTCCGCCCTTCTCGAAGTTGAAGCCGTCGAGGTGCTTGCGGTTGAAGGGTCGCCACGCTGCCGGGCCGAGGTACATGTCCCAGTCGATTTCTTCCTTGGGCGGCTCCGGTTCGGGCGTGAACCAACCACTCATCGCGGTCTTCATGCCCGCCGGGTGCGCGTGTACGGCTTTGAGCTTGCCGAGCTTGCCGGTGCGGGCGAGCTCGCAGGCGAAGGCGAAGTGCGGCAAGTTGCGGCGTTGTGTGCCGGCTTGAAAGATGCGGCCCGTGCGCTGCATCGTGTCTTTGAGGATCAGGCTTTGCGAAATATTTTTCGTGCAGGGCTTTTCGCAGTACATGTCTTTGCCGGCGCGGGCGGCGTTCATGGCGGCCGTGGCGTGCCAGTTGGGTCCGGTGGCGATCAACACCGCGTCGATGTTTTCGCGGGCAAGCAGATCGCGGAAGTCGCGATAGGTCGCGCAGTCTTGGTTGCCGTATTTCTTGTCGGCGATGTTCTTGATCGTCTTGCGGCGATTGGCCTTGATGTCGCAGACGGCGACGAACTGTACGTCGGGCTGTTCGAGGAAGCAGCCGAGGTCGTAAGCGCCGCGGTTGCCGATGCCGATGCCACCGACGGTGATGCGTTCGCTGGGGGCGACCGCGCCGTCCTTGCCGAGGGCGGAACTGGGAATCACGTGCGGTGCCATCGCCGCCGCGCCGACGGAAAGCGCGGTCTTGATGAACCGTCGGCGATTCGGATGAACGATGTGGTTCGACATGCGGAGTGTCTCCTGGTCTTGAAAGGCCCTGCTTGCGAAAGGGCCGAATGCTTTGGGGAATGTGTGGGTGGGCTTGGTTGGTCGATCGAGGTTGTCTCTAGGGTAAAGCGCCGGTCGACGGAATTCCAGTATTCGCGCTCCGCTTTCCGCGCTGGGGCACCGTGGAGTTATTCGCCTTCCGTCGCCAATCGTCGGCGGATCTCGGCGAGCAGTTCGCGGAGGTTTCGTGGGTTTTGGCCGAGATCGCCTTTGCCGACGCGGGATTGGCTTACGGCTTCGATCGTGCGTTGCTGGCCGTCGGACGCGATTTGGACCGTGATGTCGTCGCGGAATCGCCAGAGCGGCGTCGTGCGGACGAGGTGGACGGTCGCGGAGCCCCCCGCGATGGTTTTCGACTGTACGCTCCAATTCGGCAGCGATCCGGCAGCGCTGACGACCAATTCGGCGAGTTCTTCGATGCTTTGCGAAGCGTGGATCGGTCGCAAGGCGGGGTCGGTCGCTCGTTCGTCGGTGGCGGCGCGATTGGTCGACAGGTCGCGGCTCCAATCGTCGACCGACGCGACGAGGGCAATACCACCGGCCAGGGCCAACGCCGCGAGCGATATGAGGAGCCACCAAATCATGCGACGCATCGCGCGATATCCTTGGAAATGGCAGCGCCAGCGGTGACGCTTAGCCGTCGAGCTCGTCGAGCCAATGCAACCGCAGCGTCACTTCGCCATTGCCAGTCGGGGTGGATGCAGTTGTGTTGGTGCCGACGCGGTAGCGAAACTCCGGGAGCGCGGCGAGGCAGGTCGTCATCAGTTCTAATTCCCAGACCAGCGGCGGCCGCATCGATCCGCCCTGGTTGACGCGGGTGATGGTCGGGTAGCCCTGTTTGCCGACGACGGGCCAGCCGTGCTGCTCTTGGGCTTCGAGATCGCGGGGCGATATGTCGAAGGCCTCGCCGAAGGTCATCGAAAGCGCAGAGGTGCGGGCAGCTTCTTCGTTGGATGTGATCGCGCCGGACATGAGCCGCAGCAGGTCGTCGAGCGATTCGTAGAGGGCCAGGCCGTAGGTCATGCCAGACTGGCCCATGACGACGCCGAACCACGACGGGCCCGCGGGCTGTACGCGGTCGACGCGAAGCATGGCGTCGGAGGGGACGCCGCGCCACACCGCGTTTTGACGAAACGTCGCGGCGGAATCGAAGAAAGCGAGCAAGTGCTCGTTCGTCATGCCGGGAACGTCGACGAGGGCCGGCGGCGCTTCGGGACCGCACATGCGGCGGCCCAACTCGTCGGCCATGAAGTCGATGGGGCCAAGGTCTTCGCAGACGGCGGCGTCGATGCCGATATCGGCGAGGCGCGGGCCGAAGCGATCGACGAATTCGGAAGTGCGAAAGCCGATGCGTCCGGGACGGCGCGGCTCGCCCTCCTGCGGACTGTGCATGGCGGCGGAGAGCACGCGCCACAGGCGATCGTCGTCGACCTCGTCTTCGATCACGACGTCTTGCATGAGCAGGGCTTCGTTGGTGGTGTCGACGATCATCGCCATCATCGGCCGGATCAACGATCCGCCATCCTCGAGCCAGGTGGCCAGCGAGCGTATGTCGGCAAGCCAGAACTCGCCGGTAGCTTGCGACAGCGTGTTGGGCGAAGGGAGATTGCCCTCGGCGGCGTCGCTGAGGACGCTCGCCAATCGATCGACCGAAAGCGAACCTTGCGAGGATTCGCGGAGGGCCTCGTCGCAAGTTGGCAGCTCGTCGCAGAGGATCAAGTCGATGCCCAAGGCATTCATCGGCTTAGTCCATGCGCTGTAGAGCGGTTGGCGGCGGACTTCGATGGCGGCGGGGCGCGACGGTTCGCGGCGATCGTCGCTGGACATCGCCTGAAGCACGAACGCGAGGAGTTCGTCGGGCGAAGGACAATCGGGATTGAGATCGAAGTTTACGACCAAGCCGTCGTCGTCACGGACGATGGCGGCCATCCAAGGCGCGCCGTTCGGATCGTCGGCGGCGAAATCTTCCATTTGTACAGCGTCGATTTGCCAGACCTCGTCTTCACTTTGCGGGAGGTCGGCGGCGATTCGCATCCAGCGATCGCCCTGCGGAGCGCGTTTCGTCTTGCCTGGCTCGACAACCTTGAGCTTGAGCACCTTGCGAATCCAGGGGACGGCGCCGTCGGTTTCGGTCCAGTTTCGCAAGTTGGCCGCGGCGAAGGATACCGCTTCGTCTTTGCCGCCGACGGTGATGTATTCGGGCAGGTCGAACGGAAGTTCGTCTTTGCCGACGAGGTAGGCGATTACGTGCTTGTTCGATCGCTTGGCAGCGCGGAGCAATTTACGAGCGTGCGGGGTATCGCCCTGCTCGCGAAAGGCGAGCAGCGCGGCGGAATAAGCGAATTCCGCCGAAGCGTCTTCGTCGTATCGTTCGAGAAGCTCGCGAAGATCGGCGCGGCGGTCTTCACGAAGCAGGCAATTGGCCAGTTCGTAGCGGACGCCCTGGTTGTCGTTGGGATTGAATTCGAGCAATTCGCGATAGTGCTCGATGGCCGCGGCGACATCGCCGGTCTCCCAGAGGAAATTCGCGAGATTGCGCTTGGCGGCCATGAAGGGGCGCGTTTCGAGCGCGAGCCAGAAGTGTTCGCCGAATTGCTGTCTTGGGTCTTTGCCGAGGTTTCGCCAGCCGGTTTCGACGGCGGTTTGGTAGTGGGCGAGGGATTCTTCGTCGGTGGCGGCAAGATCGCCGAGCATGCCGTGGGCCTCGACGCACTGCGGGCAAATTTTTAGCGCCTTGCGGGCGGCTTGAAGCTGCCGCTTAGGCGTGGCCTCCTGGGCTTCGTAGAGTACGTCGAGCGCTCGGCCCATCGGGGAGTCGTCGCAATCGACGATTTCGTCCAACGATCCGCCTAGTTTTTCCAAGACCTGGCGAAACAGGGGATCGTCGGCCGCCGCTAGATCGGCCAGTTCCGGCAATGCGGAGATCATGTCGAAGACTTCCTGCGTCGACTGCCCCGTGGAACTGCCGGCCTTGCCGGACTTCGTGCCGGGCTTCTTACCGGATTTCGTTTCGGATTTCCTTTCGGTGGCAAGTTTTTTCTTCTTGGCCATCGTGCGACTCCTTTCTCGAAGAATTCGGCGACCGCCGACGCTAAGACGCAACCGCCGCGGGCGGATTCGGCCGATCGAACGCGATTCTCTTAATTGGGGGTGATTTTTCTCGTGGCGAGACGATGGCCCACGAGCATGCGGCCATTGAGTATGCAAGTTGCGGTTGCCGTCGGCGCTCACCATGCTCACCATCGGCGGCACCTCATCGGTCAGTCTAATTGGCTCGTATGGCGGCGAATAGTCCCGCATTGCCGCGGTCCGTTGCGTCCGTGCACGGCAGGTGCCGCCCTTGTCGGTCGCGCTTCGTTCGCGGTACGTTACGTGACTTGTGGGCAGGCGATGCGGCGGTTAATCGACGCTGGCAATGGGCTACCGGGCGTTGCAGCGACACAATCTCAATTGAAACGGCCGATGGCAGACTACGATTCGACTCCACCTCGCTCCGGCCCGATTCGGCCTGCGTATTTCGACGACGAGGGCCGCGAGATTCCTCCGCCACGGCGACGGCCTTGGTTGGCGGTGGGCGAGTCGTTATTGATTTTCTTGGTCCTGTTCCTACACGGCGCTTCGTTGCCACCGGATTTGAACGAGGTGCACTATCTCGGTAAGGCGAAGCATTATTGGGATCCTGCGTGGTGTCCGGGCGACTTCTTCTTAGATACGGCCGACGCGCATCAGGTGTTCTATTGGACTTTCGGTTGGTTGACGCTCGAGCAGTGGGGGCTTTCGTTTACGGAGATCGCGTGGATCGGTCGGTTGGCGACGTGGGCGCTGTTGGCGTTCGCGTGGCGGCGGCTGAGTTGGGCGCTCGTGCCGCGGCCGACGATGGCGGTCGCTTCCGCGGTCGTGTTTTTGGCGTTGATGCAGCGCTGCCACATGGCGGGCGAATGGGTCGTTGGCGGCGTCGAGGCGAAGGGGTTCGCTTATGCGCTGGTGTTGTTCGGCCTCGGTTCGCTCGTGCAAGGGGCTTGGCGAACGGCGATCGTGTTGATGGGGGCAGCGGCGGCGTTTCACGTGCTCGTTGGCGGGTGGTCGCTGGTGGCCGTGGCAATTGCCTGGCTGCTGCTACTGCGAAGTCGCTCCGCGCCGTCGTTGATTTCGTTGTTGCCGGCCGTATTGGTTGGCGCGGCGCTGGCCGCCCCGAGCGTTCTGTTCGCGTTGGAACTCGATGCGCACGCCGATGCCGAGACGGTCGCCGCGGCGAATGCAATCTATGTATTCGATCGGCTGCCGCATCATCTGGTACTCAGTGGCATGAAAGCCGAGTTCGTCATTCGCTTCGCGCTGCTGGCGGCGGTTGGCGTCGGATTGGCTTTTTCGGTGCGAAGAACGGGCGGCCTGCGCGTGTTGATCGCATACGGTGCCGGGGCGGTGGTGATTGCGCTCGTTGGCGTGGGGTTGAGTTTGGTCGCGGAGTTCGCCGAGGAAGCGATGGCTGGCGTGCTGCGCTACTATTGGTTCCGATTGGCCGACGTCGTCGTGCCGCTTTGTGTGGCGTTGTTGTTGGCGGTGCGGATTGGGCAGTCGCTCAATCGCGATGCCGTGCGCGGTTCGTATTTGGCGGCTGGGCTGATGTTGCTGTGCGCCGTGCACTTGGGCACGTTGCTGTACGAACGTAGACCGGGAACGGATTTCGCGATTTACGCGCCGGCCGATGCGAAGAGCAAAGTCGTCGTCGACGGCAAGGCGGTCGTGGCCGCGGACGATTGGCGCGAGATCTGCATGTTCTTTCACGATCACCCTGGCATTTCGCCGGCGGCGAAAGTGCTGACGCCGCGGAATTCGCACTCGTTCAAGTGGTATGCGGAAAGGCCGGAAGTCGGCACCTGGAAAGACATCCCTCAAGACGCCGAGAGCATCGTGGAGTGGATGACGCGGATGCGGACGATTCACGCCAATCGCGACGCAACGAAACCGCAGCGACAGTGGTCGCGGACCCTGGCCGACTTGGGCAAAGAGGAGTTGGTTCGCGTGGCGCGGGAGTACGGTGCGGCGTACGTCGTCGCCGAGGCGGAGCCGCCGCTGGCGTTGCCGCGGCTGTATTCAAATCGGTCGTACGCGGTGTATTGGATCCGACCGGAGCGGTTGCGATGAGCGCCACGGCGGATGGCTGGCTGGGGCGGCTCGGCGAAGTGTTGACCGGACCGTTGCCGGGGCGGGCGGCGCAGGCGCGGTACGAACCGGAGTTGGCGTTCGGTCGGCATGGCGGACCGGCGCCGCATTCGGCTCGATCGGCGGCGGTGGCGTTGTTGCTCTACGAGCGCCACGGAAAATGGCACGTGCCGCTGACCGTTCGACCGGCGCATCTGGCGAACCACGCGGGACAAATCAGCCTGCCGGGCGGACTGGTCGAGCCGGGCGAGTCGACGGCCGATGCGGCGTTGCGCGAATTGGAGGAAGAACTGGGCGTCGACGCGGGGAGCGTCACGGTCTTGGGGAGCCTTTCGCCGCTGTACTTGTACGTGACCGATTTTCTGATCACGCCCCACGTGGCGGCGATCGCGGCTGGGCCGACGTTTCGACCAAGCGACGCGGAAGTGGCCGAGGTGATCGAGTTGCCGCTGGATGCCTTGTTAAACGATGCCGCGCCAGCGCGAGTGCGGCGAGGTTTTCGGGCGTTGGAGTTCTTTGCGCCGGCGTTGTGCTTGCCGGGTCACGAGGTGTGGGGGGCGACGGCGATGATGCTGGCGGAATTGGCCGACGCGGTGGTGTTGGCGAAGTCGGGCCACCTTGGACGTCGGTGATGCGACTGCCGGTGATTCGACTACCGGGGCTTAACCACAGTGGGAAGCGGAGGAGGAGCGCAGCGGGGCACGGAGGATGATCGACGCGTCAGTCGATGCCCGGCAGCGTTTGTTGGCGCGGGGGGCGGACGCGGTCGAGATAGCGTTGGCGGTAGCGCTCGGTGAGATGAACCAGGACGTCCACGACGAGCAGGTCGGCTCGATTCATGACGTGGCGGGCGCTGCGATTACCGAGGCCGCGGATTAGCTCTTCGAGGACGCGGAGGTGGAGCCACATGGCCTGTCGCGCGGTGACTTCGGCCGTGGCGAGGAGATCGGCCAGCTTGTTCATTTCCTCGGTGAGTTGCCCGGAACCCATGATGACGTGGGTGCGGAGTAGTTCGCGGTAATGGGCGACGAGACGGTCGGGAAGCTCGCCGGAGTCTCGCTCGCGTCGGCGACCGGAATGGGCGGGCGGCGGCGCGGCCAGATTGGCACAGTCGGCGGGATTGGTTGCGCGAGCGTTGGTCGCGGTATCGCCCGGGGTGTCGGCTTGCCGAGTTTCGACTCCTCGTTCGATGGCGGCTAAGTCGGCGATCAGGCCGCGCTGCTGGTCGAGGAGCCGTTCGACCTCTTGGTGTTCGGATTGCAGGCGGTGCTGTTCGGCTTGATGCAACTTGCGGTTTTCGGCGAGAAGCTGGTGCCGCTCGATGGCGCGGGCGATTTGCCAGATGAGCGCCCGGGTGGTTGCGGTGTGGACGCAGACGTAGGCGTCGGCGTCGACTTCGTAGCAGAGGGCGGCCATCTCCTGTTCGCTTTGTGCGCCCAGGACGACGATGGCGACGTCGGGATGCGCCGCCCTGATTCCCTCGACGGTGTCGAGCGCGTCGAGTTCGCCGGGCTGATGGCAGATGAGAATCGCGTCGTAGACGTCGTGCCGCAGCCGGGAAAGTCCAGCGGACGTGCCAATTGCTTTGGCGAGTTGGACTTCGGACGCGCTGTCGGCGAGGAAGGCGTCAGCCAGCCAATCGCCGAGTCCGTGCTGGTTAGCGATGTGGAGCACATGCATGCGTGCGGGCAAGCCGCCGACCGACGTCCGCGGACCGCGCGGGGCGATTGCGAGTGCGGTAGCCAATGCCATGAACTGTGCCTGCCACGATACGAGCCGCGGACGAATCGGAAATGTACGGTCGGACCTCCAGCGGGATTTCACGAGGGGGCGGGAGTCTAGACGGGACGGCGAATTGGGTCAACGGCAAGTCGGTTGTGGTGCCGGGCGTC
Organism: Planctomycetota bacterium; assembly: GCA_029259895.1. Lineage (GTDB taxonomy): Bacteria > Planctomycetota > Planctomycetia > Pirellulales > PLA5 > PLA5. The sequence continues at coordinate 201 of JAJDEG010000629.1, read as the reverse complement.
CGGGCGTGGGCGCATGTCGCACTTTGCGCGTTCCCGGATGTTGTGTTAACAATCGGGGGATGATTTTGGTGTTTCGTGTCGCGGGTGTGGTTCAATTTGGGTAAAGGAGCCAAGGATGGCATTTAGGAAGTCGAACGAGGTGCCGGTGCAGGACGTCGTGGCGGCGATCCTGGCGATGGAGGCGGCGGCGAACGGCGACGC
>JAJDEG010000628.1 GCA_029259895.1 Planctomycetota bacterium | reverse complement strand
CGGTTCATCGCTGGCCCGACAGCGAAAGTTGTACTTTGAACGAAGCGTGACGCAGGAATGGATTCGCCGAGAGGTGAACTTCGACCCGGAAGTGACGCACGACGACATGCTCACGTATTATCGCGATCATGCCGACGAGTTCTCGGTCAAAGCCCAGGCGCGATGGGAAGAGTTGATGGTGCGGTTCGAAGAGTTCCCCACCAAAGCCGATGCCTGGCGCGCCCTCGCCGAAATGGGCAACCGTGTGTTGAGCCGACAGGCATCCTTCGCCCAGGTCGCCAAGGAACAATCGCAAGGGGCGACTTCTACAGACGGAGGCGCGCGCGATTGGACGTCGCGCGGAAGCCTCGCCGCCGAGGAGATGGATCAGGCGCTGTTCGCGCTGCCAGTCGGCCAGTTGAGCAAGATCATCGAAGGCCCAACCGGTTTTCACATCCTTCGGGTCGTCGAGCGCAACGACGATTCGATGCGACCGTTCCTCGAGGCCCAAGTCGACATTCGCGACACGATCCGCAAACAGAAGACCGACCGCGAAATCAAGGAATACTTGGCCAAGCTTAGGGCCAACACCCCAGTCTGGACGATCTTCGACGGTCCACCGCAAGAACTGGCCGAAGCTGGCGAAGCAGGGGCGCCGCTGCGTTAGATTCCATCTTCGCTCAGCCGCCTTTGCATCCACCGACGTTGATGCGATTTCTCGCGGCTCGATTTCTTCGCGTACAATCGTAACGCGGCGCGCGTTCTTTAATATCAATTGCTTGGCGTGCCGCTCGTTGGACCGCTTGTTGCCCTTCGGGGCGTCCGTCGACGACTGCCCGACGACACCCGAGGTGGAGCGATACGATGGCGGCTTCGACGCGACGAAATGCGGGTGATCGTGATGCGGACGATCGCAATCGGCGGCAACAATCGGACGCTACCGTGGCTGCGGCCGTGAAATACCTCGCGGGCCACGGCGACCCAACGCGCGACGGCAGCGACGCCTCGGCGGTGAAGCACATCGAAACGCATCTTTCGCACGTCTTTTTGTGCCGCGAGTTTGTCTTCAAGCTACTCAAACCGGTGAAGTTCGCGTTCGTGGACTTCAGCACGGTCGACCGACGCCGCGAAGAATGCCGCGCGGAAGTCGAACTCAATCGCCCGTTGGCAGCCAATGTCTATGTTTCCGCCGAGCCAGTCTGGCAGCTCGAAAGCGGCGGCGTTCGCATTGGCGTTCAAACCGGCGGCGACAACACTTCGGCCGCAACGATCGTCGACTGGGCCGTCAAGATGCGTCGCCTTCCCGACGACGCGACGCTCGACGCGCTCGTTCGCCGCGGCGAAGCGACGGTGCAGCATGCGACGGATTTGGCGACGGCGCTCTGCAAATTCTATACGTCCGCATCGCGTCCGGCTTTGACGGAGTACGAGTTTGTCGCGGCGGTCGAGCATCATGTGCGCGATAATCTTGCCGAGTTGTCGCGTGGCGAGCATGCTATGCCGCAGGGCATCGTCGCACGTGTACACGCGGCCCAACTTGCGACTCTGGCGACGTGCCTAGTGTGGTTTCGCGACCGCGTCGAGCAGAATCGTATCGTCGAGGGACACGGCGACCTGCGACCCGAGCACGTCTACTTTTCGCCGCATCTGTCCGTAATCGACTGCCTGGCGTTCAGCCGTGAATTGCGCACACTCGACGCGGCCGATGAAATCGCGTTTCTGGCGATGGAGTTAGAGCGAGTAAACGCAGGCGAATTAGCCCATGCATTTGTTGGCGCATACGAGCGCATTTCCGGCGATCGTCCGCCGGCCGGTCTGTGGGACTTTTATCGGGCGTATCGCGCCTGCGTGAGGGCCAAGGTCGCGGTGCTTCGCGCCGGCCAGCTCGACGAGCCTCAACGTGCCGAGCAGCAAGCGGCAGCGCGAGAGTATCTCGACCTGGCCGATCGCGCATCGAAGCGGTTGCAGCGCCCAATATGCATTGTCGTCCGCGGCCTCAGCGGTACGGGCAAATCGACGCTCGCTGCCGCGCTTGCTGAAAAGCTTGGAGCGGTCCATCTGCAGACCGATCGCATTCGGAGGCAACTCTTTCCCAGTGCGACGCCAGCGACGTACGGTCAGGGATGCTACACGTCGGCGTCGCGACGGATGGTTTACGACGCCATGTTCGCCCAGGCCCGCGAGTCTCTCGAACAGCGTATCCCCGTGGTGCTGGACGGCACGTTTCTTACGGCCGAATCGCGATTGACGGCTGCCGAACTCGCCACGCGGAATATGGCGACGATTGTGATGCTCGTCTGCCGATGCCCAATCGAAGTCGCCGCGCAGCGGATTGCCGACCGCGCCGCCAATTCGCACACAGAGTCGGACGCAAGCCAAGCGACGCTGCGCCGTCAGGCGAACGAAGAAGAATCGGACAGTGCCGCGCTACCGAGTGCGTCGATCGACGCGACGATCGATATCGAGCGACAGGTGGAAGCGGCGCTCACCGCGATTCGAAATGCGATACCGCCACCCGTTTCGTCAACGCTCAATTAAGCGTGCATCGGACCGAAGGACTCGACCGGCATCTGGAACCACGCAGGCGCGGTAACCGGCTCCACCAGATAGTCGCTCAGTTCGACCGAAACGCCCTGCTGCAACATCCGCACGGCGACGATCAACCGCGTTTGACGCTTGCGCTTCACGATCGAACCTTCGAGGCCTTGCAGCGGGCCGCTACGGACGCGCACCCAGTGGCCCGGTTCGAGCCGCGACTCGACCGTCAAAGGGCAGCCCGATTCGATCATCGTCTGAACGCTCGCCAGATCTTCGCAGAGTTCCTCGCCGTTGGGCACAGGCAG
>JAJDEG010000627.1 GCA_029259895.1 Planctomycetota bacterium | reverse complement strand
GACCTGACTGAACCGACGATGCACATCCCAACCAACCGCCAAAACGCTCATAGCTACCTCCGCTGAGACGAACACAAAAGGGTCAGCAAAACCAACCCCCAGTCTACGCCTCAGCGAGGTAGCGTTTCAGACCATTACAGGACTACTGGACCGGGCGGTCGATTTCTTTGGACGCATCCGGTGGGCCTCACTTCGTTCGACCCACCCTACATTTTTTTTGAGATCAATTGATGATCGTCGTATCTCGCGAACAGTCTGACTTATCTGCTATTCGTTCCAAAGTGGAGGCTGGGGAGCGGCTTTCTTTTGAGGATGGGCTTTATCTTTATGGGCCTGACGTGCCGCTGGGCGAGGTGGCCGAGTTGGCCAATGCCGTGCGGGAGCGGAAGCATGGGAACGTTGCTTATTACAACATCAATACGCATTTGAACGCGACGAACGTGTGCGTGTATCGCTGTTCGTTTTGCGCGTTTCGGGCCGATCTGCGGGACGATCGCGGGTACCGGATGAGCGACGAGCAGATTCTCGCGCGAGGGAAAGAGGCGGTCGAGATCGGCGCGACGGAGATGCACATCGTGGGCGGTTTGCACCATCAGATGAAGTACGACTGGTACTTGCATCTGGTGCGGCTGCTGCACGAGGCGTATCCGCGTCTGCATTTGAAGGCGTGGACCGCGGTGGAGATACATTGGTTCGCCCATATGACGAAGCGGCCGTATCGGGCGATTTTGGAAGAGATGATCGAAGCGGGGTTGGGTTCAATGCCGGGGGGCGGGGCGGAGATTTTTCATCCGGAAGTGCGGCGGCAGATTTGCGAACACAAGGCCGACGCGACGCCGTGGATCGAGATTCATCGCACGGCGCACGAACTGGGCCTGAGAACGAACGCGACGATGTTGTATGGGCACATCGAGAATGCCTATCACCGCATCGACCACTTGCTGCGGTTGCGGGAACTACAGGACGAGACGGGCGGATTTCAGACGTTCATTCCGCTGGCGTTTCACCCGGACAACACGAGGCTCGATCACATCACGAAGGCGTCGGCGCTGATGGATTTGAGAACGATGGCGGTGAGCCGGCTGATGCTGGACAACTTCGACCATGTGAAGGCGTATTGGATCATGCTGGGCGTGGAGACGGCACAGATTGCGCTGTCTTACGGCGCGGACGATCTGGACGGGACCGTGCGGCACGAGCTGATCTATCACGACGCGGGGGCCGTGACGCCGGAAGCGCTGTCGGTCGAGGAGATTCGGCGCGTGATCGTGGAAGCGGGGCGGGAGCCGGTGGAGCGGGATACGCTTTATCGTCGCGTGGAGAGAACGGGGATTGGGGACTGGGGGCTGGAGGCTGGGAAATAGAGGGCCGGAATCGGGGAGCGTTAACCGAGCGCGCACGTTGCTCGGCATTGCGACCACTTACCGAACTATTCTGTTAGCCAGCGAGGCGCGTGATGCGGTTGGTTGCTTCGGCGAAGTCGGGTACGGCCGCGCGGTAGCGGTATTGCATAACGTAGGCGTCTTCGGTCGTGTCTTGGTAGTAATCTCGCAACACGGAGACAGCGCGGAAGCCGCTATCGCGAAAGAAGATTTGGGCCGGGAGGTTCGTTTCGCGAACTTCGAGCGAGACGCGCGTGCGGCGGTCCGGCGAGAGCTTGCCGATCAGCTTGGTCACCATTTGCGTGGCGACGCCGCGGCGGCGGAATTCGCGGGCGACGGAAAAGTTGAGCAGATGAAGCCGCGTCTTGTGCAACTCGTAAATCATGAAGCCGGCGACGCGGTCTTCCCAATCGGCGACCATGCCGATGCAGTTTCGCTGGCGGAGGCAACGAATGAAGTCGTCTTCGCACCAGGGAAACTCGAAGCTGTCCTGCTCGATGTCGAGGACCTCGGGCATGTCGCGGCGAATCATCCAACGAATGTGAACCGGGGGCGCGGCCTGCGGACGATTCATAACGGCCTCCTTCCATGTCGGCCTAGTGGTCATGCGAAATCTTTCTTTCGGACTTTGCAGCCGTCGCGGCGGCAAACTTGTCGCGGCTTCGTCGCTGCATTTCGCCATTGGCAAGGCGTGCCATCCGCGAGGGGCGTAGATATATCACACGACGCGATCATCGGGCAAGACAAGCTGCGGAAAATCGTCGCGGCGTTGTGGTCGAAGCGTCACTCGTTCAAATAACTCGATTCAAATTTCGCGTGATTTGATGCGCCGGCGACGATGGATTCGCGTGCGACGGTACGTACAGGTTACCGACTCGAATGCGGGTGGGCGCGAAACTGGGTCGTTGCATACTGCGCAAGTTGCCACGCGCCGCTGAACTGTTTCTTTGCACGTGCAGGGCTACCCATAGCGTTCGATATGCTTGCGAGACGCAATACCTCGTGGTTTGCCGGGTGCATCGTGTCGCGGTCGATGAAGGGCGATTGCGGCGTCTGTCTTTGCATGGCTCGTCGCTGTGCGAACTGTGCAGCGCACAAACGCCCACTGCTAGCACGGCGCGCGATTACGAATAGCTGGAAGGTCGCGTGCGGCCAACCAATTTCGGCAGCGGCCACGTCAATCGGCATGCCAAAAACAGGCTGGCGGCGATGCATGCCCAACCGATCCACGTCGGCCACAACCAGAGCCACCAGACGACGCCGAAAGCGGCCAGCGCGAGATGCGGATGGCGCGACCATTGCTCCGAGAGAACTCGACGTCCGCCCCGCCGCAGCAGCAACACCGCAATCGCGATTACGCCCAAGGCCAACGCCCATCGCCCAACGGGCGCGGCGGAAGGCTTGGCCGCCGGCGGGCTCCACGTCCAGGCTGCATCGTCTGTCGTGCGATACGCGAACCGACGCCCGACCAGAGTTCGATGAAAGATGGCGGACCGTTCGACGACTCTTGGCGGCGCGGCGACGACCGTCGCGTGCATGGCACCGCCGTCGCGAATCAATTGGTCGGCAAACCTCCGCGCTTGAGCGGCGGGGAGTTGAAACACGACGTCGTTGGCCATTCGACCCCACGGCTTCGCGCCGAATTGCTGCGCCACCGTCGCTACGGTCGCGCTGGCGGCTTCACGGTGTCCGGCGATCACATAATTCCAGCGGCCGATCGGAAGCGGATCGCCGCCATTTTCGGGTGCGCTCGATGGCGTTTCTGGAGACGCACTTGAAGGCGATTCGGCGACGGCCGCTGCGAGTCGAAGTTCCCAGCGACCTGCGACCAACGTGTTGTAATCCGAAGACGAGTTCGCGGCGGCCAACCAAAGTCGCTTTAGCGAATCAATCCGCGCTGCCAAGCGCTCGGCGTTCGCCGCCGCAGTGTCGAGTGCAGCGTCGAGTGCATCGTCGATTGCATCGTCTGCGTGTCGCGACTCTTCGGCCGTCGCCACGGTCCACGTCGTTTGTCGGATTAAGGCGTCTTCGAGGCGCGGTGCCGCACATTGTCTATGGGACTCGATCGACTCGCCGCCGTCGTTGACCGTCCAGATCTGCAAACGCTGCGGCAAAGAGTCGCTTTCCAAGTCGATTCGCCAGGTGCCGTCGGCTTCGCGGACGGGCGACACGAGTCGATTCTCCAGCACCGCGGATAACAATCTTGCCCCGGCGGGCATCGCAACCCGGCACGACGCCACTCCGCTGGGCAAGAGGTCGTACGTGGTCAACATCGCGCGCGAGCCGTCGTGCAAGTCCGTCGCGACGACGTCGACGAATGCTTCGAGCGATCGCGAGGACGGGATTTCGGCTTGCAGCGTTGCCGCCGCTCGCTCGCCGGCGATCTGATACGTCTGATATCGAGCACCTTCGCGCCGCGGCAAGGCAAATCCGTCGTAGGGCACGCTGCGTCGCATCTGCGACAGATCCCAGCCCAGCCGACGACCTCGCCAGAGTGTCGGCAACACAACGAACTCGCGCACTTCATCGGCATCGAGCAGTTTCCATCGCGGCACGGCACGGCTTTCCGGTGTGCGGATCTGCCCGGCAACAGAAAACCCGAACCGCCCGCGCAAGGGCAACACGGGGCGGATCAACAATCGTCGACCACCATCGGGCGCGTCGAGCACGACGGTCGGCATCGGCGGCTCGACGTTTGCGTCGCCAATCCAATCGCCGGGCAAGTCAACGACGAGGTCGTCCGCTAGCCCCTCGTTCACTTCGCCACGAAATTCGGCTCGCACGGACCAGGCGTTGGTCTGGACTTCGTCGACCACGACGACCGACGTGGCGTCGATCCGTGGAACATTGGGCGTCAACTCGACCGTCGCCGTTGGCGAGCCGTCCGCGGCCGCGACGAGATCGCGGAGCAGGCGCGAACCCGCCGGCGGGACGAACGTGCGGACAGTCGACGCGCGGAGATCGTCCTCCGACGCCGCGCTGCTCGATTCCGTCAGTCCCGTCAAATCTCGGACGGCCACGCCAACCGAGGGCATCCGATAGAGGAGCAGTCGGCGTCCCGAACGCTTAGCGTCCACCAAGGATGTCTCGCCGATCGAAACCACGCCGTCGGCCGGCGCTTCGATGTGTCCTTCGAGGCGAATCCGTTGGTTCGGGCCGGCTCTTCGATTCAGAAAGACCTGTACGCTGCCATCGGTCGACTGCGTCCAAAATGCCACGCAGTCTTCGTCGTCCTCGACGACCGCCACGCGATTGACTTTCAACTGCTCGCCACACCGCAGCACATGTTCGTACACGTCGCCGGAACGAATCGCGATGTCGCCGTCGAGGACCATGCGAACGCGCCCGGCTTCCGCGACGGCCGCCACAGTCTGGTCGAACTGTACGTTGCTCGCCAAACGCCGAGTCGAGAGATTCCACAATACGTTGCCGCGGGCGAGCCGATAGGCGTAGTGCGGCGCGGTCTCGGCGTCGTCGTTTTGGACGAAATCAACGACGCTCATCGGCTGCGCCTCGGGCCCGGCAGTGATCTCCCGCTCCAAGGCGTCGTCGATATTGACCGCAAGCCATCGCTGTCGCACTTCGCTCACCTGCGGTTCCCACCGCGGCAGCCGCAGCACGCCCACGCCGGACGCCGATTGCACGAGGAATTTTACAATCAACCGTTTCTCAACCGCATCATTTGCTTTGAGTCGAAATGCCAGTTGGTCGGCCGCGCCGTTGATGCGACGCCAGGTCGTCTCCGCACCATCGACCGTCGCCGCCAACGGCGTCAAACGTGGGTCGATGGAAATACGCAGCTCCCCGGGAAGTCCGTTCGCATCGCGAATCGCAACGTCGGCGGTAAATCCGACGGATCCCGGCGTCACGTCCAGCCAAAGCCGTTCGGTGGACTCGACGTTTTCGCCAGCCATTCGCGCCGGCATTTTCGTCCATTCGACGCGATAGGTTCGGCCCGCGACGAGCGGGCGATCGAATGCACCTCGCTCGCGCGACGATCGCCTCTTGTCGGTGGCAACGACGATTTCGACCTCCGGTCCGTTCTCCGGCGCGTCAATTTCGATTCGCGTTTTCGCGGCGTCAACCGCCTTCACGTCGACGCCAACGCGTCCCTCGCGCTGCATCGCTGCGGGCGCTGCCGCAACCTCGATTCGATGTACGCCAGCCTTGGCGATAGCGATCTGCATCCATCCATCGTCGAACGCGTAATTGCCGGCGTCCAACAACGCGCCGTCCAACCGCACGTCGGCGACTGATGCGAACGGCAGGCTTACGATCGCATCGTCGTCGAAGGTGTGCGCGTCGACGGTCACGGTCATCATGCGTAGCTCGAGCGACGTGCCGTCGGAATTCCAGTCCAGTTGAAATCGATGCGACGCCGCAGCGACGATCGAGCCTTGCGGCCCGCGTTCCTGGTCGAGCTTCCATCGTTCCAGTCGCGCGAACAACGGTTCCGGCACATAGACGCGCTCGCCAACGGGCTTCTGGTCGTCGTCGACGGGATAAAAGACGCGGTGGATGGTGGCGACGGGTTTTGCGGCATCCCCATCGAGCGTGGGTGCGTCGTCCGCCCAAGAACGCACGACCCACAACGCGGCAACGAGGAACGCTCCGGCCGTTGCGACGCTCTTCCAACGCGACGCGGCCGCACTTCGCGCGTCGGCAACTTCTCGTTTCGAGCGGACGATTCGCGGCAGCCACGCCAATGCCAGTCCGACGCAAAGTCCCCACCAAATGCCGGAGAGAATCGGCGCGAAGACAAACAGCCCGTCGTCGAGCAACAGCGCCGCGACCGCAACCGCGGCAAGGCTGACGACGACGATCGCACGGCGACGCGAAAGCCACCACGCTAGGGCGGCCGCAGCCAGGAAACCGACCCATGCCGCCACGCGGACCCAATTCAGATTGATCCACCGCACGGTCGCGATGTCGCCATCGGCGGACAGCTCGACACGCCGCCATCCGCGCCAAGCACCACGGTCTTGAAGTGCATCCGCATCGGTGTCCCAGGGTAGCGAAAACGCGCCCGTCGTATCGCTCCACTCTTGCGCGGCGACGATCCGTTCTGCTCCGGCGCGACGCAACGTTTTCGTAAGCCCATCTCCGGCATTGTCTTCGCTCGCACGAGCGGTTTTTGCGGACGGCAACCAGATGACCGACAGTCGAAGTCCGCCCAATTCCCTCAGATCGAGCGCTGCCGTTGGATCGGACAAACGGTCGAGCGAGTTGGCAGCGGCAACCGACGTCAACACAAATCGCTCGCCGTCGGTGACGATCGTCAAGTCTGCGTCGAACAGCAGTTGCGCCGCTTGCGTTCGTCGGCCGCCGGGCGGTGGGATGGGCAAAAGCGTCCAGGGCCGAAGCCCGGCGCGATCGAGCGCCGCGGCGTCTACGAATACGTCGTCGCGGTCAATGCTCGTCACCAATGCCGACCACGTTGTCGCCGGTTCTCCCGCGAGAGTGGCCATCGCCTCGCCCAGCCGGTCGATGAAGGCGACCGTCGCGTCGCGTGCCGTCGCCTTCTCGATGCCTTGCGGACTGCGGCCCAACCACGATCGCCACGACGTCGGATCGAAACGAGGTTCGTTGCCGGCGCGAGCGAGAGGACCGAACCAACGTTCGGTCCACGATGCACTGGGAAAATCTCTTCTCTCGCTACCGATCACGTCCAACGCGTCGGGCACAAACGCCGTCCATCGACGACGGAGAACCGGCACGTCGATGCGCGGAGCTGGGAGCGACGTCGCGCCCAGCCATTGCGGCGCCTCGCCTTCGACGCTGTAGTCGATTGTCAACGACACGAACCGACGCCCGGCGGGCAGCGGTATTTGTATCGGCACGTCACTGTGGCGGCCCCTAGCGACGATCTCGTCGTCGACGCGGGCCTCGAATCGCGTGGTGGTTTCACCGAGATCGACAGTAACTTTTCTTCGCCCAAAATTCTCGATTGCGAAGTGCGCCCGTCGATGCACGCCGCCGCTGGCATGAATTCGCGCCGAGAGCCAACACGAATATGCGATCGCGTCCGACGATGCTGTGGCGCGGCGAGTCAGTACGGCCGCCGGATCGACGGCCAAGACATCGCGTGCGGGGACGTATCGATACGTCCCTCGTACGTCGTCGAACTGCGCGACCGAATCGCTGGAATGCGGTATCGAAGTCAGTCTTCGGTTGTCGATGCCCAGGTGCGCCGAGGCCTCTGAGCGTACGGTGATCGTGCCGGTCTGAGCCTCTGCGTCGTGCAGCGTGGCCAGCGACATCGGCAAATCGCCGTCGAATCGTCGCGTTCGCTCGCCGACGATCTCGAACGCCGCGCTTCGCGACGGTTCCAAAGAAATCAGCCATACCTCGCTACCCGGCTCGATGAGAAACGCGCGGGCTTCGTCGTCGGAAAGCCGCCGCGCTGCGATCGGCGCCGCCGGGTCGATTGCGTCGGTCCAGGCGATCTCCTCGCTGGCCGTCGGAGCCAAGCGCACCACGACGCGCGTCAAACCGTCTCCCTGAGGCGTGCAGCGCAAGCGGTACGTCTCGCGAACATGCGTGGTCGAGCAATGCACATCGATATCGATGTCGCCGCGATACGGCGTCGCCGCGCGTCGCGCGCCGACGGTCAACGCGGCGGTCGCCGCGCCAAGATCGAACCGCAATTGAGCGTCGTGACCTGCCAACAGACGCCGCGCGGTTTCGTCCCCCGCGTCGATCGGGGCAAGGCGATGCTCGCCCTTAACCGCAAGTCGATACGACGGTGCCGACGCGATCGACACGAGCGAGCGAGTCACGTTGCAAGACGCCCGCCAATCGACGATACGCAGATCGCCGGCTCTTAGAGGGCGCTGCTCCGGATTGTCGCGCCAGCGCGCCGTCACCACGATCCTCGCTCGCCGCGAGGCATCGGGACGACACTCGACGACAAGGCGTTCGCCGCTCTGGGCGTTGCCGTCGATGCGCCAATCGACGACGGCTTCCGGCGGCGTCGATGCGACGCTTTCCACGGACCAACCGTCGTCGAGCAGGCCCGTGACGCTCGTCGCGGCCGCGTCGGCAAAGACGGCTTCTATCACGGCCGAGCCGCGTGCCTCTGCGCCGACGTCGAGGATCGTGGCAGCCGTTGCCTGAATGTCCCGGCTCGACCATACGACGACAACGTCGATCGCGGCATCGGCGGTGAGATACTTTAGGTTCGCGGTCGTGGGCGACACGGCCGACACGATCTGAGCGTCGGACGGCCAAAGTTGCTCGATTCGCAGCGGTGACTGTACGACGATCCGCGCCGACGCATTTCCCCAGGGCACGTCGTGCGGCGCGATGCGCGGCAGACGCCACTTTTCCGCCGCGCGCAGCGGCGAGATGGCATTTACCGTCAACGATTGACCGACGCCGAGTATCGGCGTCGGTACCTCCAACTCGATCAACTGCACGCCATCCTCGTCGACTTTGCGATCGACGATGCGCGCGGCTCGATCTCCGATGCGGGCGTCCACCAGCGTCGCGTCAGCGTCCATCCGCAGCGTCATTCTTTCCAGCGGCGTCTGGTATACGTCGAGATGAAACGTCGAGGCGAACGAGAGGCCGCTCGGCGCAATGGTGTAATCCGTCGCATATTGGCTTACCAAGACGTGCTCTCGTGACGGTCGGCGTGCGCCGAGCGAAAAAGCCAGACGGCCAGCGTTGCCGAGGTCGATTCTCCACGTCCGCCGATTCTTGTCGACGTCCTCTTTCGCGTTCGCATCGGTCGATGCGTCGACGGGCGCGATCAGACCGATGCTGACATTCGGGACGATCTCACTTGGCGCGTCGAGCAAACACTGCGTGGAGATTCCCGATGGTATCGCCACTGAGACGACGTTGCGCCCGTCTATCGATTCGCTCTCGACGGTGAAGTCGAAACGCAGCGTTCCCGGCCGTTCGACGAGCAGCTTAAGCCGCCCGTCAGCTCCGATGCCGAGCACGGCGTCGTTTGCGTCTTCCCACGTAGCGTTATCGATTGCAAGGTCACACTTACCGAGGTCCAGCAAGACGCCACGCGAAGAAGCGTGATGCACCTTCAGCTCTCCGCGGCCGCGCAAGACGCCGTCGGCTCCCAGTCGTGCGGAATAGGTTGCCGCTTCGACGCGGCCTTCGCGATTCGCCGGCGATGTCGCCTCGTCGGCCATCTCGGCCACAATCCGCTCGAACTCGGCGCGGTCCATCGGCACGTAACGTACCGACCCGCGCGGCCACTCGTCGATACGGTCGGCCGGCGCGTACACCTTGTGAAACAGCATTGCCACGGCCGCCGACTTCGCGCCAGAATCGGCAGCCGACAGGATTGCGGCGCCAAGCGTGGCCGATGCCGCGGCAAGGAGAATGAGCCAGAAGCGGGAACGTCGAGCGAGCATGAATTCTGTTGGGACCGCGCCGTTTAGGTGTTTATGTCGGCGACATCCAGTTCGGCCGGCACGTTGAGAGTCGTCGCTTGCGATCGATCGTCGCGTCGCCGGCGACTTGCCGACGAACCTCGCTCGATGCGATCGGTTTGCGCGCTGGGCGCGGCAGCGGCCACTTGTCGGCCGCCGAGCCACCACGAGGCGATACCGGCCGCGACCGCCAGCACCAATCCCACGGCCGCCGCTTGACCGCCTAGAACGGCCGCCGAGGGAGACCAGATCGCCACGGCGACCAGAGCAACGCAGCCCAGCAGGAGCACGGCCGGTCGTCGCACGATCGGCGCGTATAGCAATGCCAAGCCGACGGCGATGGCCGCGCCCGAAGCGATCAGCACGATCAGCCATCGCGGCAGCGTGCTGAACTCGATGCGCTGCGCCGGTCCGTTCGTGCTGAACAAATACCGATTCGACTGCCCGGTCGCGGCCTTGATGGGCGTCGCGCCCGTCAGCCGTTGCAGTTCGGTCGGGGTAAGATTCGGTCGCCGACCGAGAATCGGCAGGATCGGCGTGTCGCCCCATCGCGCCGCGGCGCTCCATTGCCAGGCATATTCGGGAGTGAATCCGCTCGGATCGATCGTGACGTGCTCGCCCCGCGGCACGACGACCTCCCACAATGTCCGCGTCTGCCAAACGTCTCCGAGCACACGCGGCGCTTCCCAAGATCGCCAGCCCATTTCGCCGGGCGGACCAACGACATCGTAGAGCAACTCCACCGTGTGCGCGTTCGAATCGGCCGCCGAAGCCGACGCATTCGCAGACTTCATCGCGAACAGGTCGACACGCACGCTGAACGATTCTCCACTCGCCGTCGCGCCACTCGACGTCGTCGAGACGACCGGCGGCACGACGGAACGCTGATCGACCCACACGGCCACGCGGTCCGCGCTTGCGCCGGCGGGCAAGCCAATGTCCAAGTACCGCTCGTCCGCCTCCACGCGAAAGGCGACGCGATCCTGACGCAACGCATTCGCCGCCGTCGTGCGAATCCACATCGTATGCACGGTCGTCCGTCGAGGCTGAGTCACCATGCGCAGCGAAATCTCGTCCTCTCGACCATTTGCGCGAAACTCTCGGGCCGTGACCGAATCGGCCGAGGATGCTCGGTCGAGCGACGTCCATTTCTCGTCACTGGCAAACGTGGCGGACTCGGACGACGATATGCGAACGACGTTGCTTATGACGTCCGCCTCGCCGGGCATCACCAACGGAATCGTCAGCGCATCGGGCGACTTCGCGGTTGCCGTTGGCGAAACGTGGCGAATCGTAATCCGCGCCCGCTGAAGAAACGCCGTCGGCGGTTCGAGCGCGATGCGCCTGCCGCCGTTCGACTTAGCCGCAGATTCGAACCAGTTCTTTCCACTTGCCGCGTTCGCCGCGGTGGATTCCGCCGCCGCACCTAGCTCGATCGGCAACACTGCCTCGCCGTCGATCGAAAAACTCACATCGCGGCGTCCCGCCAATGCCGGCGGCAGATCGAGCACGATCCGGTTGAGCGCCTCGTATGCGACGCGCAGGTCGAGACGCTGCTCGACGAGCGCCTCGCCACGCTCGATCTGCACGTCGGTCGTCGAGTCGACGAAGATCTCGCGTACGCGTATCGTTCGCTCGGCCACAAACCGCGCGGCACGTCCGTCGTCGAGGACGCGGTACACGAGCGGCGGATGTCGTCGCGGCTCCGTTTTCATGCCCGACGGCGGCGATCCGCTTCGCGTCGCCAGTTGCGTCATTTCTGTCTCGACGGGCATGAGATCGACATTGTCGGCGACTTCGACGACCAACACGGGCGGAGCGATCGCGTCGGCCGTTGCGCTAGGCAGGGCAAAGTCGACGCGTTTCGCGTCGGCCGGCAGCGAACGAGTCGCCTGAAGCGTCAACTCGAACCCGGAGCGCATCCGCTGGGCGAGCGGCACGGTCAGCATTCCGTCGTCGCCCATCAAGGCACCCGCCGCATGCACCATTCCGGGCGGACCGACCTCGTCCAGTTCCCAACCGGCGAGTTGCAATTGAACGCGCGACACTTTCGCGCCGCGAACCTTGTACAACAACCGCGCCGTTAACAGCAGCCGATCCGCCTCGACCGAAACCTGGTATTGCGGCTCGACGTCGAGCCGCGTTGGCTGCGGCGTAATCCTGCCGACGAGCGAAAACGGCTGCCGGTAAAAGTCGAACGAATAGGCTTGCTGATCTTCTGGCGGCGCTAGCGACTCTGGCGGCTGCTCTGCATCGCGAACCTCTTCGCGTTGCTGCCACGCGATCCGCCAATCGCCGTCGATGGCAACGACGAGCGCTCCCGACTGACGCGCCGCGTCCACGACCGCGAATCCGGCGAGAGCAATGTCTTCGGGCAAACTCGACGCCTCGCGTGCGCGCCGACAAACTAGGCGTATCGTCGCTGGTTCCGTCGTCGGCTTGCGGAGGGCGACGTGCAGGATGCGCGGCGACTCGCCGGAGATCGATACGATGTATCCTCCCGGCGCAACGGGATCGAGCTCCGCTCCGGCCGGCAGGCGAACGTCGAACGATTCCAGCGGCCCATTAAGGTTTCGCACGGTTAGCTGCGCTTCCCAGAGAATCGAACGGTCGTCGATCGTCGCTCGAATTGCCGACGTCGCTTCGACAACGTGGGCGGTCTGCGTGGCACCGTCGGAACCGCTGCGCCAAGAAATCAGCAAGTCGCCGCCGCGCGCGGTAACGGCGATGTCGGTCGCTGCATCACCGGCGGCTTTCGTGGAAACGACCGTCGCCGCGTCCGACGTCGTTACCTCGGCACTGGCCAACGGTACGGAAAGCCGCACGTCGGCCGTCGTTAACGAGCGGGGGAGCGCGAGACGCAATCGCGACTCGTCGCCGCTGACTTCCACCGGCGCAACCAGGCGTTCGAGAACGATCGAATGCGTTTGCCCCTGTTCGCCGCTGAGCCATAGCACGTAGCCTTCGCTGGCGTCGTTGAGCAGCATCTGCTCGCCCGCCTGCTTGCCCGACTCGTCCCGCTTCGGCGGTTCCGTCATGATTGCCGACGCCAAGGCGAGCGGCACGCGAATCCAACCTGCCTGCGAAGCGACGATCTCAAATTCCGCCCGAAGCTCCGCGCGTCCGTTGGCAACGGTTCCCTGGAACGACGCCTTCGCGAAGCGAAACTCCGGCGGCTTCGCCCCTTGCTGTAGCTTTTTCTCGAGCCGATACAGTCGATAGAAATCCTTGTACGTGAAGCCGAGTATGGGTTCGAGGTCGCCCTTCTCGTTTTTGAGGTAATACAACTCGGGTCGTATCTCCTCAACGACCGGGGGGCCAATTACGCGCGGCGGTGGGGCGGTCGGCGTATCGACCGTCTTGTCGACGTTCTTGTCGGTGTTCTTGGTGGCGGGGTCCGTTGCGGCCGGCTTTTGCGCCGAACGGGCAGCGACTGCGGTGTCGTCCTCGGCGCGCTGGGCGTGCGACGCAGAGGCGCAAGAAAGCCAAGCGTACGCAACCGCGTACGAAATGATGAGCGCAATGCGAACCCGTCGTCGAAAAGACAAGGACGGTTCCTCTTCCGGCAAAGACATGACTTGCGTGCACGGGGCGCGACGCGGCTGCCGTCCATCCTGGAGTCTCGAAAGGAAAATGGCGATTTGGGCAGCAAGTTTCAGTCTAATTCACGCAATCGGAGAAATGAAGCATTTCCGTGGCCGGCGACGGCCGCCGCGCAGCGATTCAACGTGCATGGAATACCGCAATATCGTGGGCGAGAATCCGCCAACTTGCTACGATTGAGTGGTGGCGGACGTTCGCGGGCCGCGGCGGTGACGTAGCATTATTCATCGCGGCTGCGACGCAGCCACTGTGGCGCATCCACCGTTCGGGTGGCGGAAATGACGCAAGGCCATCGACATAACTTGGGAATTGCGGTGGGCTTGCAGCAAAACAGAGGGCTGTAACGAATGTGCGGCATCGTCGGATACATTGGCCCACGCCCGGCCGTCGATTTTCTGCTCGCCGGGCTGCGACGCCTCGAATATCGCGGCTACGACAGCGCCGGCGTGGCGACGGTCGCCGCGGACGGCAGAATCAGCGTCACCAAGACCGCCGGCCGCATCGACGACCTATCCGCTCGACTCGCCGGACATCCGGTCAGCGGTGAAATCGGCATCGGCCACACCCGCTGGGCCACCCACGGGCCGCCGACCGACGACAACGCACACCCCCACTTCGGCGGGTCGTCCGTTGTGACGATCGTCCACAACGGCGTCATCGAGAATTACCGCAAAATCCGTCAGCGACTGGAAGGCCAAGGCTACGAATTCCGTTCGGCCACCGACACGGAGGCGATTGCCCACCTGTTGGCCGATTGCCTTGCTCGCGAACAAGCGGCGGAATCGGTCGCCGACGCCTCGGATCCGCACGCTCCGTTGATTCGCGCCATTCAGGCCGCGCTCGCTCAGCTTCGCGGCACCTATGGCTTGGCGATGCTGTTTCGCGACTACCCGGACGTACTCGTCACCGCACGGCTGGGCAGCCCGTTGGTCGTCGGCGTGGGCGACGATGAGCATTTCGTCGCCAGCGACGCCTCGCCGCTGGTGGGCCAGACCGACAAGATCGTCTATCTCAAGGACCACGAGATCGCGTTGGTAACCGCGACGAGCTTGCGGATCGTCCACCGCGATCAAGGGCACGTCCAGCCCGACGTCCGCTTGCTCGAACTCGAAGCGACGGACGTCGATATCGGCAGCTATCCGCACTACATGCTCAAGGAAATCTTCGAGCAGCCGGAGACGGTGCTTGCCGCGATGCGCGGGCGGCTTTCGCGCGACGACGCCACGGCGATTCTCGGCGGCTTAAACCTTACGCCGCAACAACTCGGTCGCGTCGATCGCATCGTATTGACCGGCTGCGGCACAAGTTGGCATTCGGCGATGGTCGGCGAGTATCTGATCGAAGAGCTTGCCCGCATACCGGTCGAAGTCGAGTACGCCAGCGAGTTGCGGTATCGCAATCCGCCGATGGACAACAACACGCTGGTATTCGCCATCACGCAGAGCGGTGAAACGGCCGACACGCTGGCCGCGCTGCGCGAGATGAAACGCAAGGGGCACCGCACGCTGGCAATTTGCAACGTGATCGGCAGCACGATCGCGCAGGAAGCCGACGGCGGTGTCTATCTGCATGCGGGCACGGAGATCGGCGTCGCGTCGACGAAAGCGTTTACGTCGCAGTGCGTGGTGCTCGCATTGCTCGCGCTGTACTTCGGCCGGATGCGGCACTTGAGCTACACGGCCGGCCGCCGGATTATCCGCCAACTCGAGCAACTGCCCGAACAGATCAGCCGCGCGCTCGACTGCAACGCCGAAGCCCGCCGCATCGCCGCCAAGTATTTTCAGTGTACGAACTTTCTGTACCTGGGCCGGCACTACAATTTCCCGACCGCGCTGGAAGGGGCGCTGAAGCTCAAGGAAATCAGCTATATCCACGCCGAAGGCTATCCGGCCGCGGAGATGAAGCACGGCCCGATCGCGCTGGTCGACGAGCACACGCCGGCGGTGTTCCTCGTTCCGCAAGGCTTCGTGTACGACAAGGTGATGTCGAACCTCGAAGAGATCAAGGCCCGCGGGGGTCCGGTGATTGCCATCGTCGGCGAAGGCGATACGCGCGTGGCCGACATTGCCGACGATATCATCGAGGTGCCGGCCGTCGAAGAGTTCTTGCAGCCGATCGTGACGGCGATTCCGCTGCAACTGCTGGCGTATCACATTGCCGTGCTGCGCGGCTGCGACGTCGACAAGCCGCGCAATCTGGCGAAGAGCGTGACGGTCGAATAGTTGTCGCCACACATGGTGACGACTGGCGTCGTTGCTTCTACCGCCCAGTCTTGGCGGCCATTTCCCAGCCTTGATTCGTCAGTTCGTACATTTCGGCCGAACGGGCTCGCATCAGCGAGAGTTCGACGAGGTGTTTCAGCCCGTCGATGTACCGCTGGGCGACCGCGGTGTCGCGGGGGTCGAAGAACTTGCGCGTCGGGGTGCGGACAGCAGGTCCGCGCGTGTCGCTGCGGCGGAATAGCGACAGGCTGCCGCCGTTGCCGGTGGCGGCCTTGAGCAGCTCGCGCTGATCGTCGGTGAGGTTCTCGAGTTCGATGAGCATGGGGGCGATCTCTCGGTGGCGGGCGGTACTCTGCGCTGCAGGCAGCGATGCGGAAAACACGATTGCATGGGCCTCTAGCACAAGCCTAGCGTGTTGCATCGCTTGTGCCGGAGGGGGTTGGCAACGCGGCATGGGCAGACGGCGATCGTTCTTCGGCACAAAACGACCAACTGGAAAAATCGGCACGGCGAAACGCCCTTCGACGTGTCCTTCTGCTCCGCCAGCGCGACCTAGACTTGCCACGCGGGGTAATGCGCATTTGCAACGCAGTGACGAGACGGGAGAAAGCACCCATGCCAGCTACGGACACACAATCGCCGGTCGTCGGGTCCGGTATTCTCGCCAATCTGTTGCGCGACGACGGCTATTGGCCGACGCCGCCTCGGTCGCTCGAGGAAACTGGGCTGACGAGCAGCATGGTCGAGTCGTTGGTCTGCAAGCATCTCGGCCTGGTTGGAATGGCCAGCGGGCGGCAGATCGCCCAACAGATTTGTCTGCCGTTTGGTATTCTCGAAGAGTTGTACCGGCAACTGCGGTCGCGGATGCTGATTTGTCATACCGGGTCTGCGCCGCTTTCCGACTACTACTACAAACTCACCGAGCAGGGGCAAGAAAGGGCGGCGACGTATGCGGCGGCCTGCGCCTACGTTGGCCCCGCGCCGGCGCCGCTGGCCGATTACATCGTATCGGTCGAGGCGCAAACCATCCGTGCGGAAGCTCCCCGCCGCGAACAGTTGGAAAGCGCGTTCTCCAAGATTTGCGTCGATACGGAACTTTACGACTCGCTCGGCCCGGCGATCAACTCCGGGGCCGGGCTGTTTCTCTACGGTGCGCCGGGCAACGGCAAGTCGACGCTGGCGAAGTGCATCACGATGTGCTTCGGCCAGTCGATCTGGATTCCGTCGGCGGTGGTCGACGACAATCAGATCGTCAAAGTATTCGACGAGGCGTATCACGAGCCGGTTGAAATCTCCGAGAGCAGCCTCGTCAAGGCCGAACACGACGCGCGATGGATCAAGATTCGCCGTCCGACGGTGATGGTCGGCGGCGAGTTGACGATGGACGCCCTGGAAATTCGCCACGACCCGCGCGGGAATATCAGCGAAGCACCGCTGCAAATGAAGAGCAACTGCGGCTGTTTATTGATCGATGACTTCGGGCGACAGCGAATGGAGCCGCTCGAATTGCTCAATCGCTGGATCGTGCCGCTCGAAGCTCGACAGGATTTTCTTACGCTGGCGACGGGCAAGAAAATTCAGGTGCCGTTCGAGCAGTTGATCATCTTTTCGACGAACCTAGAGCCGAAAGATCTGGTCGACGAAGCGTTCCTGCGACGGATTCCTTATAAGATCGAGATCACCGATCCGAACGAAGAGGAGTTTCACGAACTATTCAAGCTTTACGCGGCATCGTTCAATTGCGAGTACAAGAAGGATGTGGTCGATCATCTGATCGAGAACCACTATCGACCGCGGAAGCTGCGGATGCGGAGGTGCCACGCCCGCGATTTGATCGGCCAAGTGAGAAACTTCTGTGCGTATCACGATATTCCGCTGGAGTTGAAGACGGAATACTTCGACATCGTCGTGCGGAGCTACTTTACGGTCGTGCAGGGGATGTCGTAGCCGCTACGCCAATTCTCTAGCGCCAGATATCCGTTTTCGCGTCGCTATTTCGCGTTTGCCGCGGCCGCCGCCTTTTCTTCGCGGGCGATTCCGGCGACAATGCCTGCGCTTCGCAATCGACAGGGCTGTCCGCGGCTTGGTGGAATTCCCCCAGCCCTCAGCCCCCAGCCCAGATCCGCTTCATGCGTCACGCGCCGATCGATTCCAAACTGTTCGTCGACAACCGCCGTCGCCTGGGCGAGATGCTGCCGCCCACTGCCGTGGCGGTGGTCAACGCCAACGATGTGCTTCCCACAAATGCGGATGGCTCGCTGCCACTGCACGCGAATGCCGATTTGTTCTATCTGACGGGGGTCGAGCAAGAGGAATCGATTCTCGTACTCGCGCCGAACGCAGCGGAAGAGAAGCATCGCGAAATCCTTTTTCTCCGGGAGCCGAGCGAACTCCTGAAGACGTGGGAAGGGCACAAACTCGGTAAGGACGAGGCGTCGTCGATTTCCGGAGTGAAGACGATCAAATGGCTGGGCGATTTCCGCACGGTGTTTCACCAGCTGATGTGCGAGGCCGAGCACGTATGCCTGAACAGCAACGAACACGCCCGCTCGAGCCGTGAGGTGGAAACGCGCGACGAGCGTTTCGTGGCCGATTGTCGCCGTCGGTATCCGCTGCATTCGTATCACCGACTGGCGCCGTTGCTGCATCGCTTACGGCTCGTCAAATCGCCGCCAGAGTTGGAGTTGCTAGAGCGGGCGATCAAGATCACGGAGGATGGGTTTCGTCGCGTGCTGCCCTTCGTGCGGCCGGACGTGAACGAATGCGAGGTCGAGGCCGAATTCATTCACGAATTCACGCGGCAGCGGGCGAAGTTCGCCTATGCGCCAATCGTGGCCGGCGGAGCGAACGCTTGTGTGCTGCACTACATCGCCAATGACCAGCCGTGTCGGGACGGCGACTTGTTGCTGCTCGACGTTGGAGCGAGTTACGCGAACTACAACGCCGACTTGACGCGGACCATTCCGATAAACGGTCGCTTCACGAAGCGGCAGCGCGACGTCTACGAAGCCGTGCTTCGCGTGATGCGTGCGTCCATCGCTGGGGCCGTCGTGGGGAAGATCAATCGCGATTGGCGGCGCGAGGCGCAGGCGATGATGAACGACGAGCTGCTGCGGCTGGGGCTGCTCACGGATGAGGACTTGGCCAAGCCTCACGATCCCGACGAGCCGCCGTGCCGCAAGTACTTCATGCACGGTCTCGGGCATCCATTGGGCCTCGACGTTCACGACGTCGGATCTCCGCACGCGCCCTTTGAGGCCGGCTGGGTGATTACGGTCGAACCAGGGATCTACATACCGGACGAAGGCCTTGGAGTGCGGATCGAAAACGACGTGTTGATTACGGCGGACGGCCCGGTCGACTTGATGGCAAACATTCCGGTCGAGGCCGAAGAAATCGAGGCACTGATGCAGGGACGATAATCGCGGCGTCAATTCGCGGCGTCAATTCGCGACGAATCGGTGGAACGCGTCGTGGCAGGAAACGCTCGCCGCGTAGCTTGACGTTGCGGCCGGAGAGATGACCGGCGCAGTCGAATCGCCGTTTGGCACCGACGACTTGCGGTTTTTTCAATAAACCGAGATTTCTTTGAGTCCAAATGGATGCGTATTCGCACTTACACCGATGCGCCGCGGTGGGAGCGTATCTTTTCGGTGAATGACCGTGTCGACCGAAAGTAACGGATCGACGCCGTCGTGAGCCTGCGAGTGGTGCTTGCTCGCCGCGTGTCCGCCATTGGCCTCGTGTCACGAAGCTCGGCCGGAATGCACTGTTCGAGCTAAATCAGCCGCCATTCTGCATCATACGTCCTAATATGCGGCTTAATCGTATCTACGAATGGAACGGCCTTTTCGCGCACTCGACACCCCAGTATTCAGATGTTACGAGAATTCATGTCGTTGCGCCGCTTAATGCGGCATAGGTAGGCTTTCCGCGAATTCAGCGACGCCGTGATAGCACCGATGCGACGAATGCACGGACGTTTATGCGTCATGGTCGACGCGATTATGTGCGAGAGTCAAAGCCGTAAGATCAAGCGAATTCGGCGAAATGAGTGAGTTTTTGCCTCGTTTTTTGGTTCGTAACCCCAGAGAGTATCCCATCATTTAGTATGCAACTGTGGCGAGTCTACTTGGGCGAGAAGACCGCTACCTGTGGCAGGCTGCCTTGAAGCGTTTCCAGTTTTGGAGGGCAACGCAGTGTCGAAGCCAGGGATGCACCATGACGATTCTTTCAAGAGATCCTTCCGATGCCTTATCTCGCTCTGGAGCCGTCGCTATTTCCAGCAAATCTGCTGACCGAAGTCGGACGCACGGTTAATGGCCGTCGCTGGTGGGTGATGTACACCAAGTCGCGCCAGGAGAAAGCCCTGGTGCGTGCTTTGGATGCTCAGAAAGTATCGCACTATCTCCCGCTCGTTTCGCGCGAGGTATTGGTCCGCGGTAAGCCCGTCGCGTCGTACGTGCCCGTGTTTCCCAGCTATGTCTTCGTCTACGGCAACGCCGACGAGCGCGAGCAATGCCTGAAAACGAATCGGGTTTGCCACATCCTGCCTGTGCCCAACGGCGAGGAACTCTGCGAAGATCTGGCGAGCGTTCAGACGATGATCGAATCGGGCTGCCCTTTGACGGTCGAGTCGCGGCTCGAACCGGGCCACTGGGTGCGCGTCCGTAGCGGCCCGCTGCAAGGC
>JAJDEG010000626.1 GCA_029259895.1 Planctomycetota bacterium | reverse complement strand
TACGTCGCCCTCGAACGTCCGAATAAGATCGCCTTCACGTGGCGTTGGGAACCGCCGCACGAGTTTGAGACGCACGAAACGCTCGTTACGGTTGAGATCGCGCCGTGCGACGAGGGCGCGGAACTCACGCTCACGCACGAGCGATTCCCGCTCGCCGAAATGCTCGAAAAACACAACGCCGGATGGTCCGGCGCGCTCGACCGGCTCGTGCGGGCCGTTGCGAATACTTAGAAATCCCCACTCCCCGCAACTAAAAAAGGAAACGTCGCCATGCAATCGAAAGAACTGTTGAAAATCGGCATCGACACCGCGATCGGCATCACGGTCCCGTTGTTGGAAGACCTGAAGGACGCCCCGCTCGCGTTCCCTTCGGCCAACGGCGGAAACCACGCCATGTGGATCGCCGGACACCTGGCCTACAGCACCGGGCAGTTGATGTGGGAGATGATGCTCGGCAAAGAGAATCCGCTCGCGGAATGGAAAGACCAGTTCGCCGCCGGCACGCAGCCGACGGACGATGCGAGCCGCTACCCGTCGTATGAAGAAGTGCTGCGGCGGTTCCGCGGGGTTCATGCCGAGGCACTCGCCCTGCTCGACGCGACGAGCGAAGCGGAACTCGATCAACCGAGCAAGAACGTTCCTGAAGAATTCGGCCCGTTCTTCGGCACGCGCCGCCAATGCTTTCTCGCATTGACGCTGCATCTTGCCATGCACCGAGGCCAGGCCGCCGTTTGCCGCCGCATGCTCGGCCGCAAGCCGATATTGGCGTAAGGAGATCGACCGGCTATGTCTTTCGCAAGAACCGTCGTCGGCGCCGCGGCGTACCTCGTCGTCACGTTTCCGCTGGCATACACTTGGCACCTCGTGGCATTCGAGACGACGTACCGGCGGCTCGGCTATTTCAGCCGCGATGAGCCGATCATCGCCTTCGGTTTCCTGGCCGTGGCAATGCAGGGCCTGATCTTGTCGTGGCTGTTCCCGCTATTCGTCCGCGGGAAATCGCTGGCGTGCGGCGCGGCGAAATTTGCTTTGGTCATGGGCGTGTACCACTGGACGGTGCACGTCCTGGCCGAAGCCGCCAAACATCCGATCGAGCCGCTCGCCACGTGGTTCGCCCTGGAGACCGCGTACGTTGCAATTCAGTTCGCGCTCGCGGCGCTTCTGTTGGCCATCGTCCATCGAGATCGCGGGGCAATACGCGGCTCGGTCGCGGCGCAGACGTGATTCGTAACCAATTGAGATCTCGCAAGATTCTAAATCCGGAGCGCCATATGTCTTTGCAAAACAACCCAGTCGTCTGGTTCGAAATCCCTGCCGTCGACATCGCACGGGCGAAGCGCTTCTACGAAGCCGCGTTCGGCGTCGAACTGACGCTCAGCGAAATGGGGCCGGCCAAGATGGCTTCGTTCCCGATGCAACAGGGCAGCGCCGGTGCCGCCGGTGCGCTCGTATGCGGCGAAGGATATACGCCCTCGCTCGATGGAATCCGCGCCTACCTTCACGTCGCGGACATCGACGCCGTCCTAGCAAAGGTCAACGAAAACGGCGGCCAGACGCTGCTGACCAAAACGAGCATCGGGCAGCATGGTTCCATCGCGCACTTTTGCGACACCGAAGAAAACCGAGTCTCGCTGCACGAAGCACCGCGTAATTAGCGGGCCGCCCATCCTGAAATACTCGTGGAGCGGCGCAATGACGGATGAAGACGAAGCCCTGGTCGCCAGAATTCGCCGGCTTCTCAAGCGGCGCAAGGGTTACTCCGAGAAGAAGATGTTCGGCGGCGTCTGCTTTCTGATCGGCGGCAACATGTGCGTCGGGCCGTGGAAGGGATCGCTCATCGTTCGGCTCGATCGCGACAAGCACGACGGAACTCAGTCGTACCCGCACGCCCGGCCGATGGACATCACCGGCAAGGTGATGAAGGGCTGGGCGAGAATCGAGCCGGCCGGCATCATGTCGGACGAAGACCTCAAGGCATGGGTCGACCGGGCCGTTCGATACGCCCAATCGCTGCCGCCGAAGTAAGCCAGCGTCAGCCGCGGCACATTTCCTCTCGCCGCTGGACTTGACGCAGCTTATGATTGCATATACAATCAAATGGCGCGTAATAGGTGAATTGAATGGTCAAGACCAAGTTCGACGAATCGATCGACGCGATCGCCAATGGCTGCATTGCCGTCCGCGTGCGGATGCTCAATCGCGTCGTGACCAACATCTACGACGAGTCGCTGCGGCCGCTGGGCCTCAAGGTGAGCCAAATGAACATTCTCGTCGCGGCCGCCAAGATGGGTACGGCCCGTCCGGCCGAAGTCTGCGAACGCTTGCACCTCGACGTGTCCACGCTCAGCCGCAACGTGGAACGCATGCAAGCGCGCGGCTGGCTGGAAGTCGTCCCCGACGCGGACCGTAGGGCGCAGCCGTTCCGCTTGACGGCGGAAGGTCGCGAACTGCTGCGACGAGCGATACCGGCATGGAAGAAGGCCCAGGCTCAGGTCAAGTCACTGCTCGGCGACGGCTTCGTCCATCGCTTGGCGGAGACCGCGAATCGAGTTCGCTAACGTCGCCATCATTTTTTTTGGGCACGTACTTGCATATACAAACACAGGAGCCGAAATGAAACTCGCCGACCATCCCACCGTGCGTCGCGTCCGCGACCGGGCTTCTCCGGCGGCGTCGCAAGACGCCTCGCCCCTCGACGCCGAGTGGCTGCGGCAAATCGCCCTTGACGCCGGCGCCGACGACGTCGGGTTCGTCGACATCGGCCGACCGGCCCTCGACGATCAGCGCGCGGATATCCTCGCCGCGCTCCCGCAAACGCGCACGCTCCTCAGCTATGTCGTCCGCATGAACCGCGAACCGATTCGCGCGACGGCGCGTTCCGTGGCGAATCTCGAGTTTCACCACACCGGCGACGTCGTCAACGAAGTCGGCCGCGAGATCGTACGCGCTCTGGAAAGCCGCGGCGTAAAGGCCCTCAACCCGGCGATG
Source organism: Planctomycetota bacterium (assembly GCA_029259895.1). Classification (GTDB taxonomy): domain Bacteria; phylum Planctomycetota; class Planctomycetia; order Pirellulales; family PLA5; genus PLA5. The sequence continues at coordinate 22,457 of JAJDEG010000626.1, read as the reverse complement.
GGGTTTCCGATGGAGATGGACGCCTTTCCCGGCAAGATTTGGGTCGTGTCGCACAAGCCGGTCGCGGTGGCGGCCGGCTTGGGCATGATGGGAATTCATCGCAATGTGATTCATCCCAAATTCGGCAACTTCGTCCTGCTCGGCACGATTCTGCTTGCATCGGAGGTCAGCCAGTACGACCAATCCATCGACTACAACCCGTGCCTGGAATGCAAGCTCTGCGTGGCCGCCTGCCCGGTCGGCGCGATCTCGCCGAACGGAGAATTCAACTTCTCCGCCTGCTACACGCACAACTACCGCGAGTTCATGGGCGGATTTACCGATTGGACCGAGCAGGTGGCCAGCAGCAAGTCCGCCGAGGATTATCGCCGTCGCGTCGACGACTCCGAGTCGGCTTCGATGTGGCAGAGCCTTTCCTTCGGCGCGAACTACAAGGCGGCGTACTGCATTTCCGTTTGCCCGGCGGGCGAGGACGTAATTGGTCCATATCTCGACGACAAGAAGTCACATCTGGGCGAAGTCGTCAAGCCGCTGCAAGAGAAGGAAGAACCAGTCTACGTTTTGAAGAACTCAGACGCCGAGGAACACGCCGCCAAACGCTTCCCGCACAAGCGACTACGACACGTGGGCAATAGTCTGCGCCCCAGCACAATCGAGGGATTCTTGGCCGGAGCGCCGCTGGTGTTTCAGAGCGGCAAGTCCGCCGGTCTCCGCGCCGTTTACCATTTCACGTTCACCGGCGACGAGCATCGCACGGCGACCATCGTCGTCGCGGATCGGCGGCTCACCGTCGAAGACGGACACGTCGGCCGCGCGGACTTACACGTCACCGCGGACGCCAAAACCTGGGTTGGCTTCCTGCGAAAAGAAAAGAACATCGTGTGGGCGCTCGTGGGCCGCAAGGTTCGACTGAAAGGCCCGCTGAAGCTGCTGGTCGCCTTCGGCAAGTGCTTTCCGATGTGAACCGACAGCGCAACGCTATCGGTCGATCTCGCCCATCACGATATCGAGCGAGCCGACGATCGCCGGCACGTCGGCGATCAGAACGCCTTTGCAGATCTCCGGGCAGACCGACAAATTGCAGAAGCAACTGCTGCGGGCCCGGGTACGCCACGGAATCGACGTTCCATCGCTGACCAGGTAGAAGCCCATCTGGCCGCGGGGAGCTTCGGTTTCGAGATAAACCTCGCCCTTGGGCAGCTTTTCGGCCAGCTTCACCGGCGTGCCCCAATCGCCCGTCGCCGTCGTGTATTTGTCGATCGCCTGACGCACGAGATCGACCGCCTGAATGACTTCCAGCATTCGCACGTAAAACCGATGCCAGCAGTCGCCGAGTACAGCGTCGCGCGGCACGGGCGGGTATTTGTGGTCCTGCGGATAATGACCATCTTTCTCGACGATCACCTCGAAGGCGTAGCCCTCGTACATGCTGGTGTAAATCGCCTCGCCGTCGCGGCGGAGATCCTGATCGACGCCGCTGCCGCGCAAAACCGGCCCCGTGCAGCCGTAATCGATCGCCATTTCCGGCGACAGCGTGCCGATATTCGCCGTCCGCTTGATGAAGATCGCGTTCTCGGTAAGCAGCGTGTGAAACTCGGCAATGCACGGCATGAACTGGTCGAGAAACGCCTCGCACTTCTGCACCCAACCGCGCGGCAGATCGGCCGTCGCGCCGCCGACGGTCAGATAGCTATACGTCAGCCGCGCGCCGCAGGCTTCCTCGAACAAATCGAGAATCTTTTCCCGCTCGCGAAAGGCGTACAAGAACGGGCTGAACGAGCCGAGGTCCAATCCATACGCGCCCATGCCGACCAGGTGGCTGGCGATGCGGTTCATCTCGGAGATAATCACGCGAAGGTGCCGCGCCTTCTCCGGCAACTCGTAGTTGAGCAGTTTTTCGACGGTCAGCGCCCAACCGAGGTTCATGTTCATGCCGGCCAGATAATCCATCCGGTCGGTATACGGAATCCACTGTCGCGGCGTGAGATTCTCGCCGATCTTCTCCGCGCAGCGATGCAGATAGCCGATGTGCGGCGTCACTTCCGAGACGATCTCCCCATCGGTCCGCAGCACCAGCCGCAACACGCCGTGCGTGCTCGGATGCTGAGGGCCCATGTTGACGAGCATCTCGTCCGTGCGGACGTCGAATTCGATGATGCGCGGGTCGTCGACTGCGGTGGACATGGGGAAGCAGGGGCTGGGGGTCGGGGTTTGGGGAGGCTTCGGCTATCGCCCGCGGATGCCGTGGTATTCTAGCGGCATTTCGTAGTCTCTTCGCAGCGGGTGGCCGACCCAATCCTCGGGACAGAGGATGCGGCGATGATTCGGATGCCCGATGAATCGCACGCCGCACAGGTCGTAGACTTCGCGCTCGTGCCAGTCGGCCGTGCTCCACACGCCGGCGACGCTGGGGACTTCCGGCAATTCGCCCTCCCGGTCGTCCTTCCAACGCGGCAGCATCACCTTGAGCACGAGGCTGTTCTTGTTCGGCACGCTCCACAAGTGATAGACGACTTCGAGGTGCGGCTGCCAGGGGACTTTAGCGGCCTTCTTCGCGTCCGGCTCGAAGTAATCGACCGCCGAAATGCAGTTGAGCATGTCGAACCGCAGCTTGGCATCGTCGCGCAAAAACCGACACACGTCGGCAATGCCTTCGGGCGAGACTTCGATCCACGGATCGATTGCCTCGAGGTTCGCCCCGGTGATCTGGCCGGGAAACTTCTTCTTAAGCTGTTCGACGAAGTCGGTGCCGCTGGACATGGGGGAACTCAATTGCGGTAGAGAACGAGACGAGCGGTGAAAGGTTCAAGTATCAAGTTGCAAGGCTCAAATAAGTCCTAAGGTTCAATGGCCGAATCGAATCGGCACAGCCTAACTGGCTCGACGACTCTCAGTCTCCCCCCCGAATCCTGAATCCCGAATCCTGTCCCCTGCTCAAGCCGACAGCGCCGCTTCGCGTGCATCCTCGCGGCTCGGCCCGGCTCGTTGACGGCTCACCGCGCGGACCCAGTCGAGGTCGCCGCGCTTCCAGACGTATGCGAAACCGACCATCAGGACGGAGAAAAACACGCCGATATCGGCCAGAGACAACAGCGCCAGCGATCGGGCGTCGCCTTTGATCTTGTCGGTGGCTTGCGCTGCCTGGCGTTCGATGGAGAGACTCGTATCGGTGGCCGGAGCGACGTAGGATTCGGTCGCCGCTGCCGGGACGCCAAGTTCGGCAAACGCCGCCCGCGCCGTCGGCGTCAGGGCCAATTTTTGCTTGCCGCCGTCGCCAGGAACCTTCTCGACTAACTCAACTGACGTCGCCGCCACGTTCGTCGTCTTGCCGAAGACGGTCGCCCAGGGAAAGAAGAACGCGACTTCGACGTCGAAAATGATGAACAGCAGCGCCACGACGTAAAACCGCAGGTCGAACTGCACGTAGCTCGACCCGATCGTCGGCTCGCCGCATTCGTAGACCTCGCCCTTTTCCACGGACGGATCCTTCGGCCGCAAGAACCGCCCTAGCAGCAGATTCGCGAACAAGAACAAGAAACCGACGCAAAAAAACAGCGCCAAATAGGCGCCGATCATCGTAGGCGTGGTCATGGCGAATGGCAATTCCGGCCAGGGCGTGAACCGGTGCCGAGAGAACTACTCGGCACCGAGCATCGTGCGACGCGGCAAGCCCAAATTGTAAGCCCGCCGCACGGTCCCGCAAGCCCATGAAGATAGCCGACTTACGCGAAATCCGAGGATTTCGCGACGAGCTGCTTCAGAGATGACCCGCTTCAGAGACGAGCCGCTTCAGAGTCGCCAACCACGGCCGATCGCGCAGCCCGCCACGCTACCTCCCCGCCGGGCCGGTCACCTCTGCTTAGTCACTCTTGCTTCTTCTTCGCCGGGAGCCGAATGCGAGGTTCGTGCAATCGGTCCGGCCAGCGGAACGCCTTGGCCCTCGCCGACAGTTTGGCGACCTCGTCGGGATGCTCCGCCGCAACGTTCTTCTTTTCGCCGACGTCCGCTTCCAGGTCGTAAAGCTCAACGTCCTTCGATCCCCGGTCGTCGACGTAGCCGTAGAACGACTTTCGGCCGGCCAGCATCAATTTCCACTTCCCAACTCGCACGCCGTGCAGCTCGTTGTCGCTGAAGTAATAGAAATCTTCGCGAGCGCCGACCTCGCTCTTGCCCCGCAGCAAGTCGGTTTGATCGACGCCGTCCACAATCCGGTCGTCGGGCGCCTTGTACCCGCACAGCGCGGCAAACGTCGGCATGAAGTCGAGCGTCGAAAAGATCGCGTCGCTCGTTCGCCCCGCCGGAACGTTGCCCGGCCAGCGGACGATGCACGGCACACGCGAACCGCCTTCGTAAGTCGATCCTTTCCCTTCGCGGAGCGGCCCGGACGATCCCCAGGCGATCGCCCCGCCGTGTCGCGGCCCCAGCACGTCCTGCATGTTGTTCCACGGTCCGTTGTCCGTGGTAAAGATGACGATCGTGTTGTCGCGAAGCCCAAGCTCGTCGATCGCGTCGAGCAGCCGCCCGGTGTGATGGTCCAGCTCCTCGACCGTATCGCCGTACAGTCCGCCCTGCGACTTGCCCTTGAATTCAGCCGATGCGTCGATCACGGAATGCACCATCGTATGGGCGAGATACAGCAGAAACGGTTTCTCCTTGTTTTTGTTCGTACGGACGAAGTCGATGGCCTCGTCCGTGTAAATGCGAGTCAGGCTGGCCATGTCGCTCGTCCGCCCGGCCGGTTCGTCGTTCTTGTGAAACGCGACGCGGCCGTCGTCGTTCGCCCCCAGGGTGCCCCAGAAATAATCGAAGCCCTTGGCCCTCGGCATACGCGGACGTATCGCCGCGCGGTTTGAAACGTCCCATTTGCCGATGCAGCAAGTGGCGTAGCCGGATCGTTGCAGTAATTCGGCGATCGTGATTTCGCTCGCCGGCATCGACCAACCGCCGCTGCGGACGGGATAGCGACCCGTGAGCAACGCCGACCGCGACGGTCCGCACACGATCTGGGCGTAGAAGCTCGTAAACCGCGTCCCTTCTTCGGCCAGCCGGTCGATCCGCGGCGTGCGGATCGTTTTCGAGCCATAACAGCCCAAGTCGCCGTACCCTTGGTCGTCTGTGAACACGATCACGATATTCGGCGTGTCCGCCGCCCAGGCCCGACCGAGCATGACAAACGCAGCCAAAAGTCCGCCCGCCACCGCGGCGACGATCCGCGATCGACCTTGCCTAAACATCGTCCCCCCAATCGGCAGTATCTTCAACCGCCGGCCTTCAAGCATTCGTTTCCGAGTAAACCGATAACATTATGTTGCGATGCACCAAATGGAGCGTACGGAGCGGCCCGCGACAACTCCAGCCGATTCTACGCCCCCGGTTCGGCTGGCCCACGCGTCCTCGTGTCCGATTATGCAGCTTTCGCGACGCCCCTCGAACCGTTTTTGCGGCCTTTTCGTTCGCCGATTTTCCGAAGCTGGCTATAATGAATGGGTCTGTACAGATATCCTTTCCGTAGCCGGCCAATCGAGCCGGCGCCGACCACGTTGCACACCCATACGGGTGGAAACCATCTATGCGTTTACGGTCGTTACTGCCCGTCGCGTTTGCCGTTGCCTCGGCGCTGCTTTCGGCTCTCGCGCCGCAAAGTCACGCCCGGGCGCCGACGAATGAAGAGCAACTCATGGTTGAGATGGTCAACCGCATGCGGGCCGACCCACAGGCCGAGTTGAACCGGCTCGTAAACATCAATTCCGTTCCGAGTATCCACTGGGGAAGTCCCAAATCGCCGGACGGCAGCACCAATAACGCGCTGACGTTTTTCAACGTAAGCCCATCAACGCTCGTGAGCCAGTGGCAATCGCTTACGCCCGTCCCGCCGGTGGCCTGGAACGCGCAGTTGGCCGTTTCGGCACAAACGTATTCCAACGTCATGATCGCGGCCAACGCCCAGGCGCACAACCTCGACGAGCATAAGTTCCCGAACGGCGACGTCGACCTGATCGGTCGTATCGAAGCGTCGGGCTACACGTTCTTCGATAGGCCCGGCGCAGATGACGACGATTTCGCCGGCGAAAGCATCTTCGCTTTCGCCGATAGCGTCGTACACGGACACGCCGCATTCGCCATCGATTGGGGTACGAATCCGCCCTCGGGCATCCAAAACCCGGCGGGCCATCGCGATCTGATCATGGACGCCCGCATGCGCGATATCGGCATCGGCATCATCGTTGATACCGACTTCGGCAACGCCGTCGGTCCGCGCGTGATTACCCAACACTACGCCGTCGACGACGACGACGGGCCGATCCTCACCGGCGTCGTATACCGCGAGAACGACAGCAACAACTTTTATTCCGTCGGCGAAGGGCTAAGCGGCATCAAGATCGTCGCCACCGACTTGGGCAACGGGCAACAATTCACCACCACGACCTACGGTTCCGGCGGGTATAACCTCGCAATTCCCGCCGGCCGCAGCTACGACGTCATCGCCTCTGGCCCCGGACTCGGCCAATTCGTCGCCTCTGGCGTATTCGTCGGCGCGGACAACGTAAAGCACGACTTCATCACCACGACGACGCCCCGCTTGGGCGACGCGAACATGGATGGCGTCGTCAATCGCGCCGACATCGCGATTCTTTCCGGCAACTTCGGACTGACTGCCGGCGCGCTGTGGGGGCACGGCGACTTCAACTTCGACGGCAAGATCACCGTCGGCGATCTGGCGATACTCCATCGCAATCTGGCCGCACCATCGTCGCCCGCCGCCGTACCGGAACCGTCGTCGCTCGCCCTGGCCTTGCCCTGTTTGGCCGCCGTCGCGTTCGTGCGTCGCCGCCGTCGCAAGTCAGTCTAAGTCGAGCATCGGCACCTAGCATCGGCCGGCAACCCCGTCGCGGCTTCGCCAAGCGGCGCTCTTCCACTAACGCTCGACGGACCGCGCCGTCCGTCGTGCCCCACGCGAATCGCGCCGTGCCGCCGATAGCGAGGCCAAATCGATCGACGCCAGATCGCTCGTCACCGCGTCGGATGCGGCGGCCGCCACGCGCCGACGTCGGGCCAGCAATTCATTCCTTTCGCCCCGTTGTTCGTACAGGGCGGCGTCCACGGCCTGGCTTCTCGCCGAACGGGCAACGAGTACAGCCGCCGCCGGCGAAGGGACGGCCGCGTTCACGATGATCGTCACCGTCGCCACGAGCGATTCGTTGAACTCCGGATCGCGCACTTTGTACGTGAACGTGTCGATTCCCGTAAATCCGGTGTCCGGAACGTACGTAAACGTGCCATCGGCGTTGAACACCGTAAGCGCCCCATGCGTCGGATTGGTCACCTTAATCGCGGTGAGCGGATCGAATTCCGGATCGACGTCGTTGGAAAGCAGACCGGACCGCCGCCGCGTCACCGCCAGCGACAGGTCGAAGCTGATGTCGCTGCTCGTTCCATTGGCCTGATGGATTTCGACGGCGATCGTGTTCGTGCCGTTAACGAACGCCGCCGGGCTGATCGGGAAATCGATGAAATTATCGCCATCGTCGCCGGCCACGACACCGGAGTACGCGTTGAACTGAATCGACTCGTCGCCGAGGACTCCCAGGGGATTAAATCCTTCGCGCACGACTTCCGTGCCGTTAATGAAGACGCGGACGGAATCGTCGCGTTTGACGCGCAACAACGCCGACGTGTACTCCGCCGGATTCGTCGCCGTGAACGTCCGACGGAAGTACGTCGTCGGATGCTTGCTGCTTGCCTCGGTGCCGAAGCTAACCACCGTCACTTCGTCGCCGTCGCCGTAACCCAGTTTCGCCGCACCGCTCGCCCACGTGCTGTCGTTGAAACCTTGATTCCGCCAGATCGTTCCCTGATTGCTGCCGTCGTCCTTGAACTTCCAAACCGCCCCGGCCGCGATCAGCGTTTGCGGCGCGTCGGGCACGTTGACCGTGACCAACGTCGTGTTTTGTGCCACGACGTAAGAATCGCCGACCGCCACGGGCTTCGTGGCCGCCAGGTCGCTTACTGGGCCTTCCACGCCGTCACCGTTGACCGCCGAAACCAGGTACGAAAAGGTCGGACCCTGGAAGACCGTGTTATCGACGAACGTCGTTGTCGTCGACGCGCCGATGAAGATTGGCTGCGCCCTTCCGGGCACCGTCAAACTCCCCTTGCGATAAATCTTGTAATACGCGACGCCCGATTGCGCATCGCTCGACGCCGTCCACAACACATTCGTCCGTGGATTCGTAGTTCCCACGCCCGAGTTCGTCGTCACCACGTTGAACACCTGGTCCGGCGGCGTCAGATCGATAAACGTGTTCGCGGCTCCGGGCGTGCCGCCCGCATGCCCGGCCGTCCAGTTGGTCACGTCGTTGCCGTACGCCGAGTCGTCGATCCGCGCCAACGACGCGCCCGAACCATCGGCATACTCGTTCCACGGCGCGTCGTCGTCGTACTGTACGCGATCGACGCGGATATACGGCACTTCGCCGCCAACCGGAACGCCGGGCCGACTCAACTCCAACTCCTCGCCGCCGTTGTCCAAATTTCCGGTGTACGGACCGTAAATCGGCACGTTGGCCGGTATCCCGTACTTGATGCGAAACGTCGCCGGGTTGATCGGCACGATCAGAGCGCGAGCGCCGGCGGCGAGCGTTTGTCCCAACGGGAACGTAAAGTTCACACCGTCGGAAATCCGCCACGTATTATTCGGATTCGCCGGATCGAACAGATTCACCGTCGCCGCCGACGTGTTGTGGATCTCGATATACTCGTCCTTGGTCGCGCCGACCGGCAACCACAGCACGTGTTCCGCCGGGTGGTACATGATCTCGCTAATGACCACCGGCCCGACCAGCGGCGTCACCGTGATCCCGCCCATATTCGCTTGAAGCATCGCCGCGTCCATAAGGTCGACGTCGCCGTCGCCGTCGTAGTCGCCGTCGGCGCGCGTTGCCCCGCTCGCCGTCCCAAAGTTGCGTGCCAACTCTGCCGCGTCCGCCCTGCCGAGACTCAGACCCGTATTCGGCCCGCCGGGAGTGGCGCTCGACAGCTGCACGAAATCCTTCTTGCCGTTGCTCTTGATGTAACGGCCAATGCTAACGCCGACGTCGGCCGCGCCAAAATCCTCCGCGGCACGATACCCGCCCGCTTCGCCGCCGCCGGGCGAACTCAAAAACACGTTCTCGCCGAACTCGCTCAACCCGAACGGAACGTGCGTTCCAGGATCGGCCGCATTGCCGAAGTGATTTGCCTGAGTGAAAACGAGGTAGCCGCCGGCCGGAATCGTCGTTCCCGCGGCAATTTCGTATCGCGTCAAATTCGTCGAATTGTCGCTCAAGAACCAGCCGCCCAAATCGACCGCAACGGCCAACCGGTTGTGCAGTTCGATCCAATCGCCGCCGTTCGTCAGCACTTCGTTGACGACGATCGCGCCGCTCTGAATGCCGGCATCCGTCGCGCCAGGGTTGCCGTGAATAAACTGACTGGCCCGCCATTTGTCGCTGGCGTCGCCGACGTTGTACAAAGCGCCGCCTCCGGGCGCTTCGTATGTCGTCACCAACGTAAAGCCTTCGCCGTCGGTATGCGGCTCCCAGTCGTCTTCATACTTGCCGTCGAACAGCGTCACGCCGACGTTGTCGACGAGCGTAATTCCTTCGCCGGCGTTATCGAGAACGCCCGTAAACGTGCCCAGCGGCGTCACGCCCGGATAGCGCAGCGCAAACGCCGCGGCGTTGCGCACCACGACCCGAGATTCGCCAGCCGCGATGACGACATTGGGAAACGTAAACGCGACACCATTCGTGAATTTGTAGCCGCCAACGTTCAAGGGCGTGCTGCCGACGTTCGTTACTTCGACAAACTCGTAGTCGTCGCGCACGAAACCGCCCGGATTCGGTCCCGGGTCGGCAGGGTTGTACGCAATCTCGCTAACGATCAGGTCCGCCGCGTCGACGACGAACACTTCCGATCTCGGAGCGCTCCAGTCGTCCTCCAGGCTGGCGGTGACCGTGTTGTTCTTCAACCGCGCAGTCACGTTGGCATTGCCGCCCAGCGCAATCGGGCCCGTGTACGCGATCGCCGACGGTGCGATGCCGCCGCCCGGTGCCCGTGGATCCGTGCCGTCCGTGGTGTAATAGACGGTCCCGCCCGCACTGCCCGTCAGATTCAGTTGGAATCCCGGCGCGATCTCCCCGCCGCTCTGACTGAACTGGGGCTGGGCAAGCCATTGGCTATCCATCCACAACATTCGGTCGTGCAGCCATTGCCGCAGCACCTGTACTTCGTCGCGATAAGTCCGCGCTGGGTGATTGTTCGCCCCCGTGCCGTGCGGAGCATCGCCATTGCCGAAGTAGATATTCGGCCACAGGTAATTGCCGAGCGTCCCCCACCGTGCGTGATCCCGCAACGCTCCCTCGTAGATCAGCCCAACGTGGTCGTCGACCTTGTCCAACAGCCGGTCGCTCGACCACAAATCACTGCGGTAGTTGAAATAGGTGTCGATGTACTGTTGGGCGAAATTCGGATCTTGGAACAATCGGCTGAAATACGGCTTCGACCCGTCCCCGACCAACGGATCGTACCAGCCCGCCGGATCCCAACCCGTCAAGTAGTTTGCGTTGCTCAGCGAAAGGTTGTAATCCCACACCGGGCCCATATTCACCTTGCCGTCGCGGTCCTTGTTGTAATACGTGCTGATCCGGTAACCGTCGATGTTCTTCGCCAACTCGACGATCAAGTGATGATTAATGAACGACTGTACGTCGAGATACTGCGCATAACCCGTGTTCGGATCCGTGAAGTTCGCGCCGTACAACGCCGCTTCCAGGCTATTCATATAGCTCGTCAGGTAATTCTTCTGCGCCTGAGTCGCCTCGTCCTCGAAGTCCGGCGTGATCATGTGGAACCGATACCCGCGGCCGGTCGTAATCCAATCGATCTCGCCCGGATCGTCCTTGTCGAAGGAGAACAGATACCCGCCGGTCAGCGCCGAACCGCTGTTGTTGTTCGGACCGATTTCCTCGATGTCGATGCGATTGGGATCGACCTTGATCTTCTCCATCAAGATGTACAAACCGGCGTAGTCCGACGCCGTCACTGTGGCGTCGGTGTTGATGAACATCTCGACGTATTGCGTACGCACGGCGTAGTCGCCAATCTCATTGCTCAACTCGTACACGAACGCATTCTGGATCTCGGCCTTCTCCGCGTACGGACCGTAAATGATCCAATCCGACTCTTCCGGCATGCCGAGGAGCGAATAACCGCGGTCGTTGTTCGTTTCGTCCCACGTCTCGAAGGCGTACTGGTGCTTGGGGAATCCCTGCGAACTTTGGCCGCGAAGTCGCATGCCAGCACGAACGGCCACATCCTGCCGGCTCGTCAAGAATGTGCGATTGCCGTTGTCCTGTAGGAAATGAGCGGTTACCGTCGTCAGCGACGTTCCATTGAATGCGCCGCCGTACGTATCGACGACGATCAACGGCAAATTGGAACTCCAACTCAACGCGTCGTTCGCCACCATCGTGTAGAATTGCGACACGATATTGCTTGGCCGCGCATCCGTCTTGAAAGCGCGGGCGCGAATCTGCATGGTCGTGCCAACGTCGATCGGCCCGGCGTAGACCGGCGACGCTTCGGTCGGCACGCTACCGTTCGTCGTGTAGTGAATCACCGCGCCGGGCGTGGACGTCGAAATGCTCACGGACGTCGCCGCCGTGATGACCGACGACGCCTGCGAAAACAAAGGATCGAAGGCGATCTCGGTGCCCGAAAAATTATTCGGCCCGCCCGGCGTCGGTAACGTGTAAAACTGCTCGACCGTGCCGGTAATGTCCTCGTCGATCAATCGCGGCGACAGCAAGAAATCGATATTCGACGCCCCAATGTTCAATCCCTGGAACGACAGCACGTTCGTGCCCGTTTGCAGCAGGCCCAAGTGCGCCGACACGTCGATGTCCTCGTACACCACGGCGTCGCCATTGAAGCGCGTGGCGGTCGCCGTCGAATTCCACGACATTGTCGTCGGAGCATTGCGACTGGCGATCTGCGTCCCGTTGAGATACGCCACGAATCCGTCGTCGTATTTGACCTGGAGCTTCAAGTCGTCGTACAAGCCCAGGTCCGCTACGTCGAATGGAATCCGCAAATATGAACTGGCGTTTACGCCGCTCAACGACGCGCCCACGTTCGTTTCGATTTCGTCGGCATACGACTGAAGCTCGAGCGGCGAAGCGCCGCCGTACAGCGACGCGACCTGCGTCGCGCTGAGCGAGCCGGCGAAGATCGCCACGTCGTCGATTCGCCCATTCCAATAGTCGTTCGTCGTACCGAACGTCTGCGGCGTGTAGCCGATGTAAATCCGATCCTGATCGGTGAACGCGGATGCGGATTGAGCGCCAAACGCCACGGCTGCCCCGTCCACGTAAATGCGCTGCGACGTCACGCCCTGCTCGAACGTATACACGAGGTGATGCCACGCGTTGTCGTTGTACGTCTGGCCGGACGATTGAATCGTTTCCGCCGTGACGCCCGGCTTGAGCTGCGCGACGATGTTCGTTCCCGACAAGTACAAGCTGCGATCCACGCCGCCCGTGCCCAGGTTGCCTTTCGCCACCGTAAACAACCCGCGATTCGCCGAGGCGCCCTTAAACCACATCGAGATCGAGAAGCCTGTCTCCGACACGTCCATCGGGTCGACGACCGCATACGTGCCGATGCTCCCGCTAAGGCTTAGCGAACTTCCCGTCCCGATCTGCGACGGAACTTCCGCCGAGTACGTCGCCGCGCCCGCCAGAGTCGCGGTGAGATTGTTGCCCGATGCGTCATTAGGCGTGTTGTCGAACGTCCAATAGGCCACCGGACTGGTCGACGAACCACCGGCCAGGTTTTGATACCCGATACCCGTCGCCACGTCCGCCCAGCCGCTGTCATCGAAGCCGATCGACCGCCAATCGCCGACTGGGTCTGTCGCCGTTGGCACAAGAAACTTCGCGCTGGCCCCAGCGTCGACCAGCGTGTCGACCGTTTGGCCCTGGCCAAGGCCGTAGGAAATATCTGTTTGTTGCGGCGGAAACGCTGGTGCATATTCGTGCTCGACCGTCGTTCCGTCGGGCTGCACCAACGCCAAGTATTCGCCGCCGGCGCTAAGTCTGAAATCGGTATGGAGATTCGCACCAGGCACGCGGCGATCCTTGTTCGACGCAAACACGACCATGTAGCCATCGGCGTCGAGCGCTACGTCCGGAATCTGCCATTTCGTCAGATTTCCCGCGTTGTCCGTAAGAAACCAGCCATTGAGGTTCACCGACGCGGCCGTGCTATTGTGCAGCTCGATCCAGTCCTCGAATTCGCCGTCCTCGTCCGTGAGGATCGTGTCGTTCGACGCCATAAACTCGCTGATGGTGATCCCAACCGTCAGCATCGCCCGCGGCTCCAACCGTTCGCCGCCGCCGCGTCCGACTCGGTTTTTCCGGTCACGACGCTTCGCGTCGGCCCCTTTTCGACGAGACCGCTTGGCGAACAGCGAATCCCACGACCGCTTCAATTCGAATGGCATTCAATTTATCCCACAGCTTTAGAGATCAAATAGCGAGCGGCGCACAACAAGAACCCGGCGGCGCGAAAACGAAATCGGCCGCGGCGTCGTTACGACGATTCAAAAGAAAAGGCGAACGGTAGAAGTTGATTGTGTGCCGGTTACGCGGCCAAGTCAACCAAAACTTCGCGAAAACATGAAAAACCGGCGCGTTCCGACTCGAATTGAACCACGGTTGCCAACCCCACTACAATCGACGAGCGCGCGACGGCAATCGGCCGTCACGGCGTCGCAACGCGGTCGCGTCGAAGCGAAGTGTGCCGACGGATCGCGGTAAAACGAAACCTTCGAAACGTGCCGTTTCACTTCCGCATAGAGATCGCGCAGCGAGGTTCCGGCTGACATGTCCGATCCAAAAGGCGACAAGCTGTTCGTCAACCTCGGCGCATCGCAGACGCGTCGCCGCCTCAAGGGCTTCGGCCACGGCGTGCGGAAGGTGCTGACCAACGGCCGACACCGCGCCGTCATCGTCCACACGGCTCTGGGCCGCAACCTCGCCGAGCTAGAGGCCAAATTCGCCGACGTAGGGCACTCTCGCAGCGAATCCTCGCTCGCCGATCCGATCGACGACCTAAAGAATATCGGCCCGACCAGCGCCGCTTGGCTGCGCGACGCCAGTATCCGCTCGATCGACGATCTCAAGCAGCTTGGCCCCGCGACCGCTTACCGCCGCGTCAAGCGCGCCGTGCCGCAGGTGAGCCTAAATCTACTTTGGGCGCTGGCGGCAGGGCTGCAGGATCTCGATTGGCGCGATCTGACCGACGATGACCGGGCGCGTCTGCTGGCGGAACTGGCGGAAGACTAGGCGGCGTCGTATCGCCCTCTTCGTACGGACGCCGCCGCATTAGCGCGAGTTGCGCTGAAACGTTACGGCGTAGTTGTCGCGATAGATCTCGATCCAAGCCTCGTCTTCGGCCATCCGCTCCGCAAGCGGCTTGTACGGCGGAACGCACACGAACGTCACGCCGTAGCGGTCCAGTTTCTCGCGCCACGAACCGCGGGCGTCGATGATCAAGAAATACTCCTCAATATGCGCCTGGCCGTGTACTTCGTTGCGATCGTCGATCCAATTGCGCACCTTGGGCCAGCCGCGCCAAGTGATGTACCCGCCCCAGTTGTAGTGATGGAATACGACCATCCCTTCCGCTCGCGACACGAGGTCGTCGAGCGCCCTCGTCGGAATCCGCTGCTGCGAGACGGACGCGAAGCCCTCGGACATCCTCGACCAGCCGACCAGCGCCAGTGCAATGACGGCCGTCGCCACCCAGCGACTCGGTCTCGGCGTGGCCGTCAGCATGGCCGTCATGTCGGCACTCGTTTGCCACCGCGCCGTCAAGTTGGCCAGCCAAGGAATGTGCATGCTCATCCGTGCCACGAGCGGAACGGTCGCCACGACCCACAGCGCGACATACCGCTGGCCGCTCAATGCCGCGTGCAACCAGGCCAGCGAAATCGCCAGCGCCGTCAGGCTTGGCCGCCGCTTCGACAGCGCGATCGCCAACGGCAACGCGAGAATGAAGAACTCGAACCGCATCGCTCCCAAAGCATGAAAGTCGGGCGAATGCCACTCGACGTTGTTGTTCATGAAGTAGTCGTTGCCCAACAGGCTGAAGATCCACGGATACATTGTCCAGCCGTAGGGATTGACGCACGTCGCCGCCACGCCGCCGGCGAGCAGCAATGCGAAATGCTTTGCCCTTCGTCGCGCTCCGGCGCGGTTCTTACCGTGCGGAACACCGATCGACAGCGCCAACTCGACGGCCAGCGCGATGCCGATCGTGACGATGCCCGCGAGAAATCCGCCATGCAGATTCGCCCACAATGCCAACAGCGGCAACAACCACAGCGTGTCGCGTCGCGTGCATTTTCCGCGGTGATACCGGTCGCAAATCCAGGCCGTATACATCAACAGCGGTACGGAAAAGATGTTCGGTCGCGCCGTCCATGAGATCGACGTTCCCAATCCGCCCAGAAACGTCCAAAACGCTGCCGCCGGCCAGGCGACGCCGTCGCGCACCATCATGGCGTACATCCAACGACACGTCAGCGCGATCACGAGCGTCGTAAAGACGGCGATTCCGTCCAGTCCGCCCCAGTGCCAGCCGAGCCACAGCCAAAGATCGCCCAGCCACACGTTGGTCCGCCACGGCCAATCGGCCAGCGGAACGGTAAAGGGGTCGCGCGTAAGCCAGCCACCCTCGGCCAACATGGCGTCGATATTGCGTAGGTGCCACCCCAGGCCCGGGTCGTCGAGCATCGACCCGCGCGCCCGCATCAAGACGCCGATCGAAAAGACAAGAAAAATGAGATCGCCGACGCCGAACCACGATTTGGCTTGCGCGGCATCGAGAGGCGAGGCGACGGCCGTCGCGGCCACAACGGCACGCTTGCGGGGCGACGGCATTGCAACGCTGGTGCTCATGGCGGAGGACAGTGTTGAATGTTTCCTAAGTCCCCAACCTCTGGCCCCTAGCCCCCGTCCCTAGCTCGCGCTCATCGTCGGTGACATGTTGTTGATCCACAAGATCGCGGCCGGCCCCACGAGCACGACGAAGATGCCCGGAAAGATGAAGATAACGAGCGGGAAAATGAGTTTAACGGCCGTTTTGGCCGCTTTTTCTTCCGCTAGTTGTCGACGCCGCGTCCGCATCGAATCGCTCTGCACGCGCAACGCCTGGGCGATGCTCGAACCGAACTTGTCGGCCTGAATCATGATGCCGACCAGCGCCTTGACGTCGTCCACGCCAGTTCGCGTTCCCAGTTCGCGCAACACTTCGACGCGCGGCCGTCCCATTTGAAGTTGCAAGTTGCACAGGCCGAATTCTTGCGCGATTATTCGATACGTGCCGGCCATTTCGTCGCTTACCTTACGCATCGCCTGATCGAGCGCGAGGCCGGCCTCGACGCATACCACCAGCAAGTCCAGCGCATCGGGAAGTCCAAGAAAAATCTGCTGCTGTCTGCTTCGACGGATGAGCCCGACGATGATCTCCGGCAGGTAAAACATCGCGCCCGCGCCGAACACCGTGTACATCAGCGCCTTTTGCGTGAAGCCCTGTGCGATCAGCGATCCGCCGCCGAATAGAAACAGCCCCGCGACCAAG
The DNA here is from genome assembly GCA_029259895.1 of Planctomycetota bacterium. Lineage (GTDB taxonomy): Bacteria > Planctomycetota > Planctomycetia > Pirellulales > PLA5 > PLA5. The sequence continues at coordinate 5,771 of JAJDEG010000626.1, read as the reverse complement.
CCGACGAATTTTACACCTAAGAAAATGCTCGGTGCTGACTCGGCCCGGAATCCGGCGTTCGCCATCTTGATGCGGAGCTTGCTCGCTTCCGCCTCATTCTTGGGCGTCAGCGGCCTGGCCAGTGCGGGCGTGGCCCGTTCGAGCATCTTCGAGAAGTTTTCGGATCGCTTCTGCGTCTGCCGCTCGTTTGCGCGACGCAGCGCGGGATTTTTGAACTCCTCAAGCCGCTCCTCGGCGCGCGGTTTCTTAGCGACGAACAGTTCCAGCAAGAACCAGGACGCCGCCGCGAACATACCGAACAGCGCGAACGGCAGGATCGTCTCAAAATCGAAACCGGAAGCCAGCATCAACGACGTATTCATGACCGATCAGACCTTGATATTGATGATTTTTCGGATAACGAGCGCCCCGAGGAACTGCATGACGGCTGCGACCGCCAACATCTGTTTGCCGAGCGTGTCGGAGAACAGCACCGAAATGTACTCGGGATTCAGCTTATAAACCGCCAGAAATAGCACGGGCGGCAACGCCAACAGCACGACGCCGGACAGACGGCCTTCGCCCGTCAGCGCCTGCACTTGACCGTAGATCTTGAACCGCTCGCGCACGAGATGACCGATCTTGTCGAGAATCTCCGCCAAGTCGCCGCCCGTCTGACGCTGTAAAATCACGGCCGTCGCGAAAAACTTCAGGTCCAGGTTCGGAATGCGTTCCGCCATTCCCTGCAGCGCGTCTTCCAGCGGAATACCGAGGTTCTGTTCCTCGTAGACGCGCGTAAACTCGGTCGCGATCGGATCGTTCATTTCCGACGACACGAGGTTGAATCCCGACGCCAAACTGTGACCCGACCGCAACGCTCGGGCGATCAATTCCATCGCGTCGGGCATCTGCCCGCCAAACTTTTTTAATCGCCTACGGCGCTTGAGAATCACCCAAAATAGCGGCAGCACGGCCGCGGCGATGCCGGCCAGCGGCGCCACCCACATCGGCGCGCGGAAGGCCATCGGAATCAACGCACCGCCCATGCCCAGGCCGCCGCAGATGGCCAAGAACTTCGTTGCCGTCACGGGCATGTCGGCCTGTTCGAGTAGCAGGCCAACGTTAAAGAACTTTCCGACCAATTCGACGAGCGGATTGAGCGTTTCGTCCAACGGCGACGTGAGCACGTTGTCGCCGTAAGGGGAGTTTTTGCTTCCCTTCGGCGCAGCGGCTCCCGTCAGTACGTCCAAACGGTCTTCCACGGCGGATTCGCTGCCCCCACGAAAGACCAACAGCAACCCGCCAACCAATGCGGCGACACCCACAAACGCTATCGCCGAAATCAATATTGGACTCATAGTCTTGCCTTCCTAGTCGCCCGAATTGCGCACGAAACGCAAAAAATCCGATCCCCAGATCCCGCTAGTCCTGCATCATCGTCCGTTGTCTGAATGCACTGGCCGGCAAACGTACGCCGGCCGCCTCGAGCTTCTCCATGAAACTCGGCCGCACGCCCGTCGACTCGAACGATCCCCGCGTACGGCCCGTCTCGTCGATGCCCGACTTGTTGTAGCGGAAAATATCCTGCATCACGATCGTGTCTTGTTCCATGCCGACGACTTCGGTGATGTAGGTGATACGACGAACGCCGCCTTGCAAACGGCTGGCCTGCACGATCAGGTCGACGGCACTCGAAACCTGTTGCCGCATCGCCTTGAGCGGCAGGTCGAAGCCCGCCATCATGATCATGGTTTCAACACGGGCGATGGCGTCGCGCGGCGTATTCGCGTGGAGCGTGGTCATCGAACCTTCGTGGCCCGTGTTCATGGCCTGCAACATGTCGAGCGTTTCCGGTCCGCGGCATTCGCCGATGATGATTCGTTCGGGCCGCATACGCAGGGCGTTCTTCACCAGGTCCGTTGCCGTGATCGCGCCTTTGCCTTCGATGTTCGGCGGCCGCGTTTCCAGCCGCACGACATGGTCCTGCTGCAACTGAAGTTCGGCCGCGTCCTCGATCGTGATGATGCGGTCTTGATTCGAGATGAAGCTGGAGAGCGTATTGAGCAGCGTCGTCTTACCAGAGCCGGTACCGCCGGAGATGATGATATTCAGGCGGGCTTTGATCGCCCCTTCCAGCAGCATCACCATTTCCGGGGTGAACGCCTTGAAGTTCAGCAGATCTTCGAGTTTGAGCGGATTCGAGCCGAAGCGCCGAATCGACATGCTCGCTCCGTCGAGCGCCAAAGGAGGAATGATCGCGTTCACGCGGCTGCCGTCCGGCAGACGGGCGTCGACCATCGGGCACGTTTCGTCGACGCGCCGGCCGACCTTCGACACGATGCGATCGATGATTTGCATCAGATGGTCGTTGTCGCGAAACACGACGCTCGACTTTTCCATCTTGCCGCGACGTTCGCAATAAATGTTCTTGGGACCGTTGATCAGGATATCGCAGATCGACGCGTCTTTGAGCAATGCTTCGAGCGGTCCCAAGCCGAACGTTTCGTCGAGAATCTCCTCGATCAAACGATCCCGCTCGCTGCGATTGAGCAGCGTTTCCTCCGTGTCGCACAAATGTTCCACGACGAGGCGAATTTCGCGCCTCAGCACGTCCGGTGCAAGGTCGGCAACCTTCGTCAGGTCGAGCTTGTCGACCAGCTTGCCGTGAATCTTGCGCTTGAGGTTCTCGAACTCGGCCTCTTTAGACCGCTCATCGCTGCGATGACCGAGTGATGGTGACTTAAGAGCCATGATCGTGGTGAGCCTTCCGAAGTGGTCGCTTCTCTCGTGTCTGTTCGGTATTGGACGTCGACTCCGAGCGCCGCGGCGTTCGTCGCGAAATGTCGACGGACCGATCCGTGGATCGATATCCGCAGCAAGAATAGCTTGCGAAACCGGCGCGGTCGCCGTAGGCGCCAACGAGACCGATTCCCCGCCCTCCACCGAAGGAGGATACGAGCGATGATCGTACCGGTTATGCCGACGCGCTTACGGACGCAGTGCAGATTCCGTCGGCGATCCGCCCGTTTGCAGCGCCGCCGCGAAGGCTGCTACGACCGATGCTTCGCCGTGCCGTTCGGCCGTGCGTTGCCCTGACAACTCGCCGATTCGCCTCCGCAACGTCGCGTCGTTCAATAACTCCAACGTCGCCTGCGGCGCAGCCGGTCGAACGGAAATCGGCACCAGCATTCCCGTTTCGCCGTGCGAAAGAAACGAGCGATGCCCCGGCGTGTCGACGGCAACGAGGGGCACGCCTGACGCCGCCGCGACAAGTGTCGCATACGACACGCGCAGAGCCGGATCGAGCGACCAAATCATGTCGCAATGCGCCAACCACTCGGGCGGCAACCCGTCGGGGTCGACGAAGTGAATTGCCCCCTGACACGCTTGCTGATCGCAAAACAGTTCCAGTTCGGCCCGCTGCCGGCCTTTGCCGACGACGATCATGCGCACGTCGCCGCGCACGACGCGAATCAGGTCGAACGCCCAGATCGCCTCTTTCACGCGATGCCGCGGCAGCCACGGCGAGACGACGCCGATCACCGGCGAGGCGGCCGCGATGCCCAATTTAGCGAACACGTCGCCGCGGCTCATCGTTCGCCGCAGCGGCGTCACCGCCATCGGCACGACGGCGATCCGATCTTCCGGCCAGCCGTGCGCGATTGCCGCGTCGCGTTCCGCTTCGCTCGCCAACACGATCCGCTCGCAACGTCGCGCGAGCCAGCGACCGAGTTTCGCTTTTCCGGTCGCGACGTAATCGAATTCGACGTCTGGCCAACAAGCCACCACGCGACGACAACCGGCCAACTTCGCCGCGGCAGCGCCGTAGAACGACGCCGACTCGCCAATCGTCAAAACAACGTCCGGCCGCCGCTCCGCCACGAGCCGACGCAATTTCCATAACGCCCGCGGATCGACTGGCCAGCGGTCGGACTTTTGAACCGGGGCTGGGGGCCGGGGGCTGGGGGCTGGGGATTCCGAATCGTTTAACGAACGTCGGTCCTTAGTCGTCAAGTCGTCGCAATGATTCGCTAGCACGACCGTAGTCACCGCAAATCGCGCTCGATCCAAGTGGCGCTCGAGCGCCGCCGACTGTTCGAGCGCTGCGCCGTCGGGTAGGTCGTCGGCGATGACTAACAGGCTGAGTGCAGACATGGCTTCGCGAATCGGGCGGAACGGCATACGGGAAGGTAGACGGGAAGGCATGCGCCGGCGAATCGCCAGCGCACCGGCCCAGGCAGCTTAGTTGCCACGATGCGGCGAGAAAAGGTTAATTCGCGCGGCCGAAACGTCGGTTCCGTCGCGTGGCGTATTTCGGCTATAGTGAGGCGCATGAATCGCATCGACGCTCGAACAAGATTATCGAACGAATTGCTTTTCGCTAGGGCGTCGTCGGCTAGATTGCCGATCGTTTGGATGCGCTCGCTGGTTTGGCTACCGGCGATTGTCTTGGGCGGCTGCGATGCGTTCTTTTCGCCGCCGCCGCAGGTCTCGCCCGCCGAGATTGGGGAAGTCGCTCCGCGCGACGTTTCGCCGACCGATCCGAATCTGTCCGCGAATTCGACGGCCGAACAACGCGAATTGATCGGCCGCGTCGTCCGCGTCGCCGACGGCGACACGCTCACCATCGCCGACAGCGCCGGGCGTCAACATAATATTCGCCTCGTCGGCATCGACGCCCCGGAACTCAAGCAAGCGTTCGGCAAACAGTCGCGGCAGGCGCTGTCGCGGATGGCGATGGGCAAGAACGCGCGCGTCCTGTGGACTGAGAAAGACCAATTCGGCCGCACGCTGGGTATCGTCTACGTCGGCGACCTCAACGCCAACGCCGAACTCGTTCGCAACGGCTGGGCATGGCGCTACAAGCACGCCCGCAGCGCGGAGTTATCCGCCGCCGAATCGGCCGCCCGCCAAGAACGGGCCGGCCTGTGGTCGGACACCAATCCGATACCACCGTGGGATTATCGCCGCCAAGAGCAACGAAATTCACGGCGGCGATAGCACGTCGACTCGGCGCGTTCCGCGCGACCCATCGGACGCAACTGCTCACGCTTTGTCGCGTGGCAGTCGCACGCCACCAAGCACTCGCGCCGTGGCTTGCGACTTGTTGAGCACGTAAAAGTGGATGCCGCACGCCCCGTGACGGATCAGCTCGTCGACTTGCCGCGTGGCGTACTCGACGCCGATTTCAAATTGGGCGGCTTCGTCGTCGGTGGCCGATAGGGCGTCGACGAACGATGGCGGGAGCTCGGCCTTGCAGAGCGCTGTGATCCTTTGGATTTGGGCGAAGTTGGTCACGGGCAACACGCCCGGCACGATCGGTACGCTGATGCCAGCCGCGCGACAGCGCTCTTCGAAACGAAAAAAGTCGGCGTTGTCGTAGAACAATTGCGTGACGACGACGTCGGCTCCGGCGTCGACTTTGCGTTTGAGGTTTTCCAGGTCGATGTCGGCGCTGGGGGCCTCTTGATGCGTTTCGGGATAACCGGCCACGGCAATGCCAAACGCGGGAAACTCAGCGCGAAGTACTGCGACCAGCTCATTGGCGTACCGCAAGCCGCCTTCGACGGCTTGAAAAGTCGTCTCTCCCTTGGGTGGATCGCCGCGGAGGGCCACGACGTAATCGACGGCTCGCGATGCGGCGTCCCTAAGATACGACCTAAGGTCGTCGACGGTCGAGCCGACGCAGGTCAGGTGCGTGGCCACCTGCACGCCGAACTGACTCTTGACCCGCTCGACAATATCGAGCGTCTTGGCCCGCGTCGAACCTCCGGCCCCGTAGGTGCAGGTGA
>JAJDEG010000625.1 GCA_029259895.1 Planctomycetota bacterium | reverse complement strand
CGCTGGGCGACGTTTTGGACGGCGTAGGCCCAATCGGTTTGCGTGAACGGCGGTTCGCGTCGCGAATCGCCCCAGCGGGCCGACTCGGCGACGATCGGCAGTTCGACTTGGGACGCCCTCTCGTTCCAACGGGCGAGGATGGCTTCTTGCGAGAGCGCTCCGCCGGGGGAAATGTGCATCTGAACGCGGTCGGCGAACCGTAGTCGGTATTCGTCGTGGGCCATCAAGTCTTGATGCACCCATTGCGGATTACTGTATTCGAGCAGGTTTTGATTGGGATGGATGAACGGTCCGGTGCGGTCGGTGCTGAGGTCCGAAATGTTGTGGTTCGAGAATAGCGTCTGCTCGGCGTCGTGGATGAAGAAGCGGAAGCCTTCTTCGCCAATGCGGTTGCGCATGGCGAACCAGTTGTTCGAGCGATTGTTGCCGAAGGGGACGCTGAGCGAGGCGTCCTCGTCGCCTGTGTAGAAGATGATCGTCATGTAGTCGATCAGATTGTCGACGTCGAGCAGGACGGGATAGGCGGGATTGCGCGTGCCGTCGGGATTGAGGCCTTGCAGTCGGTAGTACGCGGCCGGATCGTTGGGCACGCTGCGGGCCATCTGCCACATCGTTTGCCAGACGTCGAGCGTGCCATCGGTCGATTCGGTTTGATAGAGCGGGCTGCCGGTGCTCTTGATGACGTCGTAGTCGTCCTTATCGCCGCCGAAGTAGGTTTCGCCGTAGGACGCTTCGGGGCGTTCTTGGGTTTGATACAGGCCCCAGTACACGCCGTTGATGTAGAGGTGGTAGAACTGGCTGCGCGTGCGCGGTTGGCCCATCGCGGCTTGCGTGTCGCGAGAGAAGACGTCGTGGATCATCGTCATCTCGCGACTGCGCTGGTACGCCCAGGAGTCGTTCTGGTCGGTGCGCAGATCGAAGGTATCGAACTCGTCTGCGCCGTCATCGCCGAAGAGCGGGTAGCGGAGCTTTGTGTCGCCGTATTCCGCGCGGAAGAACAGGCGGAAGGCGTGCTTGGGATTGGCGGGCGTGCGGCTGAATCCGCCGCGGATACGGAGGCCTGCGTCGGCTTGAAAACCGCTTTGGCCGTCGGGATAGATCAGTTCGACCGACGTGGGGCGTTCCCAGCTTCGGCCGTGTTGCTGCGGGTTGACGTAGATGCCCGTGGCGGAGTCGAACAGATTGTCGAGATCGGTGACGATGGAGAACGATGGGATGTCGGTCAGCGCGGCCCGCAGTTGCGGACCCCAAATGAGATCGCCGACGATGTCGGGGTCCATGCCGTAGTTGAAGACCTGGCCGATTGGTCCGTTGCCGGCGGCGGGCCAGCCGATTGGCGCTTGTCCGGTCGGCGATTGCGCGAGTACGTCGTCGAGGAAGATGTAGGTGCTGGTGGCGATCGTTGAATCGACGTAGCCCGCGAGGCTTGCGGCGGCGCGGATCGTCGTCGTGCGGTTCACGAGCGGCGGCAAACCGGCGTCGTAGAGCGTGGCCGTGGGATTGCCGCTCGTGGGCGCGGTGCCGTCTGTGGTGTAGTAAATCGATGCGGCAGGCGTAAGCGTGTTGATTGCTAGCTCGAAGGCCTGCGCAGGTTCGTAGAATCCGCGCGGCTGGGCGAACCACGGTTCGGCGACGAAGCCGAGGACGCCGCCGGCGTTCATCTCGCCGGGGGAAGCGTCCGCTTTGAGATAGAACCGCCGCTCGATCAAGTCGGGTTGGCCGGCGGTGAAGGGGACGCCGTAGGACGCGGCGCTGTGTTGCTGCGGAAACGGCAGGCCGTGGGCGATCTCGCCGGCGTCGTCGAACAGCACGGCGACTTCGCCGTCGGCGTCGAGCGAGAAGTTGGTGTGTAGCTCGGCTCCGGAGGTCGCGCGATTCTTGCCCGAGGCGAACACGACGAGGAAGCCGCCAGGGGCGATAGTCGTGCCGAGCGGGAACGTCCACTTGCTCACTTGCGCCGGGTCGTCGGCGAGGCTCCAACCGGTGATGTCGAGCGGCTCGGTTTCGGCGTTGTAGAGCTCGATCCAATCGCCGTAGTCGCCGTCTTGATCGGCGAGCGTCGTGTTATTGGCCGCCGAAAGTTCGGTGACGAATGCCTGAGCGACGCTGAGCGCGAGGCGCGGCTCGAGCCGTTCGCACGCGGTGAGCGAGCGGCGGCGGTGAGCCGAGGATCGGTTGCGGCGAGACATGAAGGATGAGCCGTTTCGCTGGGCGAAGGCGCGAAGGGCCAAGCGGCGATAGGACGCGACGCACCTGGGCCGGGCCGCTTTTGCGGCGGGCAGTGCCGTCATCCTTCAGTTTATCCAGGCGGGGGCGGTTGAGCTATGAAATGGGGCGATTGGTAGGGGACAGGGGACAGGGAATAGGGGGCAGCGCGACCTTGTTGCTGCTTTGTCTGCGGTTGCGGACGAAAGAGGTGCCGCTGCTGCGTATCGCCGGGGAACTGGCGTGAACGGGGCTTTTAGCGGCGCCACATGCCGCTGTTGCGGCTTTGGGCTTGGGGCGACGCGAACGGGGCCCAGCGGGTCACTAGGTCTGCGAGCGAGGCGTCAATTGCCAGTTCGAATTCGGCGTACGCGACCGGGCCGACGTGCAGGGCGTCGCCAAAACCGTGTTTGAGCGTGAGCATTTCGGCGTCGGCCGGAAATTTTTCGTTCGTGGCGTGATTGTCGTTCATGGCTCACCTCCGCTGCCGGACTTGCGGCAGTTTGTCCCTGACGGGACGAGTTTTGGGGGCCGGCTTGGCCCTCTATTGGTTAATTCGTTTTTGGCGTCGTTTTACCGCCCTGGATGGGAAAAAATCGGGTGAAAATCTTGCCCTGTTTGCTTGGATGGCCTTGCTTTTGCGATCGCTGCTCTCGCTGGTAGCCGTTGCCGTTTTGCTCGTCGCGACCGTCCCATTTGACACGCGAGGGTCGCGATTTGGTTCAGGCTGCACTCGCTATGCCGATTATCGAGGGCGAGGCGCGATCGGTTGCGGATTTTTTTCGGCCGCCGGACGGATTGGTCGACAATTCCGCGCCGTGTGGAGGCGATTGCGCCGTTTATGTGGGGCGTAACGACTTGGCCGAAGGCGACGCTGCCGGTTAGACACTTGGCGGCATTCGTTGGTGCTGCGAACGTGACCGGACGGCAAAGGCGGGCATCCGCAGATTGCGCAGATTTTCGCAGATGGGAGTGTCCGAGATCGTGCAGGCGTCGGCCCTTACTAAGTGGCACGCCCTCGACGCATGGTCGATTTCTTAAGACGAACGAATCGACCAAATTTCATCTGCGGAAATCTGCGCAAGCTGCGGATGTATCCGAGATGCGGATACGAATATTGAGCGATTCGTTCGGCGAAAGGATGCGCCTCGTACAGTTCTGGCCGTTCTGGGACAGCCAGTTAGTCTTTTTCCGGCGTCTTGACGTGGAATTCGCGGTGGGCGCATTGCCAGGCTGCGACGACGGTGCAGGCGAGGCTGGCGATGAGGAGCACCTGGAGGCAGGTGGCTTGCTCGGGGTGCAGGAGCAGATTGGGGTCCGTCCTGAGATCGAACTGCCAAGCTTCGGCGGCGAGATTTTCGGTGCGTCCTTGGCGAATTTCGACGACGAAGTCCATCGTGCGGTAGGCGATCAGCCGCGTGTAGTAGATCACCGTGGCGAGGCGGATGCCGAAGGGCATGTTGGCGAGCAGCCCTTCGACGAGCGCGATGTAGACGATGCCGACGACGAGCGTGCGGTTGGTGATCAGGCCGAGCAGGCCGAACAGGCAGCAATAGGCGACGACGGCCAGGGCGTGAATCGCCATCGTGCTGAGGCAGCGCTGGCGCACGACTTCGGCGTCTTCGCCTGCGCCGATGAAAATTGCGGCGTAGGTGATCGCGGT
>JAJDEG010000624.1 GCA_029259895.1 Planctomycetota bacterium | reverse complement strand
GGCGTTCGTCGCGTGGAACGATTTGAGTTGCCGCGGATCGGCACGCTGAATTTCCTGCTGTTCGACGCGCTGGCCGGCGGCGCGAGCCGTTCGTTGCGGATCGACACGCAGGGGAAGTTGTTGGGGACCGCGATATTGGAGCTCGAGCTTGGCGAGTAAGATCGTTCTCGCGGATCAAGCCGCTTGGCGGTTTTTCGGCGAAAGGATTCACCTCGTACAGTTCCTACATCGGGCCAACATCGTCGATTGACGGCCAGACTGGCCCCGGCGCTTCGGGGCGATTACAATATGGGTAGCTTGGCGTTGCCTACGGACACGCCGAGCGGCGCGGCGATTCGCCGGCATTCTTGGCGAACGCGAGCGCCGTTTGGCGTGTCCGTGTCGTATCGCCTACCGCTCGGCCGGCGAAGAGGCGCGCTGCGGGACACGCGCGGCGCTTCTTGCGGGCCGATCGAATCACCACGATCGGAGTTTCTCCGCACCCCGCGACGCGAGCGCCGCAATGAGCCTGGCCGAAACCGTCTGTCCGTTATCGAGCAGCGTATTGGTTTTGAATCGCCACTACATGGCGGTCCACGTGATCAATGTCCGCCGTGCGTTCGCACTTTTGGTGCGCGAATTGGCCGAGGTGATCCACGTCGAGGACGGGCAATACGCCAACTACGACTTCGAATCGTGGCGCGAGATTAGCGAACTTCGGGCCGAATTCAAGGAGCAGGATCCGCACGACGATTGGCTGCGGAGCGTGAATTTCGAGGTACAGGTGCCGAGGGTGATTCGGCTGCTGTTTTACGACCGCGTGCCCAATCAGTCTGTGCGGTTCAACCGGCGAAACCTGTTCGCTCGGGACAACAATTCTTGTCAGTATTGCGGCAAGCGATTTCCGACGAGCGAGTTGAGCCTGGACCATGTCGTTCCGCGCAGCCGCGGCGGCGATACGTCGTGGGAGAATATCGTTTGCGCTTGCGTGGCGTGTAACGTTCGCAAGGGGGGCCGCACGCCGCGCGAGGCGCACATGGCATTGATCCGCCGTCCGGCGAAACCGAAGCGCAGCCCGCTGGTGACGATCAAATTGGGGAATCCGAAATACGAGAGCTGGAAGTCGTTCTTGAGCAATGCGTATTGGTCGGTGGATTTGAAGTAAGCGGCGATCCGAAGAAAACAGTTGGAACGGCCGATGGAGAATCGTCGGCGATGGGATTCGCCTCGTACGATTCTTTCGCCGGTCGACGTTTGCCGGTACACTGGCCCGCATGTCCGATTCGCCGCATCCGCTGCTCGCCGACTATCGTGTGACGATCTCGCTTAGCGTGCAGTGGGGCGATATGGATGCGATGGGGCACGTGAATAACACGGTGTTCTTTCGCTGGTTCGAGTCGGCGCGCGTGGCTTATCTCGATCGGATCGCGTTGGAAAGTAGCAATAGCGATCTGGGCCCGATTCTGGCGTCGGTGAAATGCGATTACCGGCGGCAGTTGAACTTTCCGGACACGGTGACGATCGGCGCGCGGATTACGCGGCTGGGCCGCACCAGTCTAACGATGGTCCACGCCGTGTTGAGCGCGGCGCAGCAGGCAGTCGTCGCGGAGGGGGACTCGACCGTCGTGGTGTTCGACTACAAGACCCACCGGCCGCAGCCGATTCCGCCGCCTTTGCGCGAGGCGATTGGGAAAATCGAAGGGCAGTCGTTTCCCGCCGATTGAGCGAAACCGTTGCTTACGATCCACAGATTGCGCAGATGGATTCTTAATGCATTGGGAATCTGCGAATCGCTTTCGTATGGACATCGACACGCGATTGAACGGCAACGCTACGTCATGCCGGCCGTGAGTAGTTGCGTCGGCGCGAGCGGACGGAGCGTGACGCCGTCGCAGGAGGCTGGGATGAGGGCCGTGTCGCCGACGTTAAGTGGTGTGTCGCTTGGGCCGCCGTCGATTCGCAATTGGCCGGCGAGCACGGCAACGAGCCGCGGCCGACCGTTGGTGTGCAATACGTGCTCCGCGTCGATCGTTCGGCGGTCGAGTGCGAATTTTTCGCATGCGACAAGTTCCTCCACGCCCGGCTCGCCGGTTGCTTGCGGCGTTTGCGGTTCGACGGGGCCGCGCCGCTCGTCGATGACGGCTAGTGCACGTTCGACGTGCAACGTTCGCGGCTTGCCGTCCGTTCCGAGGCGGTTCCAATCGAACAGGCGAAACGTGGTGTCGCTGGCTTGCTGGATTTCGGCGACGACCAATCCGCCACCGAGCGCGTGGACCGTGCCCGCCGGAACGAAAATACAATCGCCCACCCGCGGCTCGAAGCGGTGCAGGCATAGTTCCGTCGTCCCGCGAGCGACTTCGCGCGCCAGGGCCGCACGGTCGAAGCCGCGTTTCAGTCCGGCATAGATGACGCTGCCCGGTTCGGCGGCCAGCACGACCCAGGCTTCGGTCTTTCCGAAATCCGGCGGATCGAGACCGGCGGCCTGCTCGTCGTTTGGATGGACCTGCACGGAGAGCGACTGCCGCGCATCGAGGAATTTGAAGAGCAGCGGAAATCGCTGATTTGGCGTCGCTTGGCCATAGAGTTCGTCGGCAAACTCGCGGGAGAGTTCACCGAGCGTTCGCCCGGCGAGTGGCCCAAACGCCACGACGCTCTGGTCGTCGGCGCGGTCGCAAATCTCCCACGATTCGGCGACGACGTTCTGGCCGCCGTCGTCTTTGCCGAACATCTCGACAAGCCGCCGACCACCCCAAAGGTAGTGTCGCAATATCGGGCGAAATCGAAGCGGATACAAGCTGGCCATCGTTTCTCCCGGCGTCTAGGCAGCAAAGTACGGCGATGAAAGCAACAATGTCGAGAAGCGATTATGCGTCGGATATGAAAGCACAATCATACCGTCGCGACTCGCAGGGGAAATCCGCCGCGGCACCTTGTCCGCGGGCGGCGTACCGCGGCGTCGGTCGCCCATTGGCTCGGTTGGCGTCCAACTTCCAAAAGGTTAGGCTGGCAGGGCGGGAAAATCGGATATACGGGAAGATGACCCGGTAGGGTGCTGCGGTGACGATCCGCCGTGGCCGTCCGTTTTCTCGCCGCCCGTTTTGGCACCGTCCGGAAGCGGCCGAATCTCCACGAACGACACGAACCATCGGCATGAATTTTCCACCCGGCAATCTCGTTGGGCTGCTCGGCGAGGCGCACGACAGCCAATTCGTAGGACACGTCGTGCGGGGCGTTCTCGCCGCGCTGCAGTCGTATCACGCGAATGGACGTTCGTTCGGCCAAGTGCGGCCCGATACGGTGTATCTCGCGGCCGACGGACGCGTGCGATTGGGCGACGTGCGGGCGACGATCGTCAGCACTCAGGTCGAAGCCCCCGAAGGGCTGTCGAAGTACCTCCCGCCGGAAACGCTGGCCGCAGAAACGTTCGGCGAAGTCGGCCCGGCGACTGACCTTTATGCGCTTGGCTTGCTGGCGGTCGAACTTCTCGTCGGATCGCGGTTCGCGTCGCTATTCGAGGGCGTCGCCGACGATCCGCTCGGAGGCGACCTGGCCTGGATGCGCTGGCATGGCGATGCCGACAAGTGTTTGCCGTCGGCCGCCCAAATCGTGCCGGGCATCGATGCCGCTTTGGCCGTGGCGATCGACCGCATGATTGCCAAGCGTGTGGCCGACCGTCCGACCGACGCCAAGCACGTGCTGGCGATTCTCGACGAACCGGCGGCTGCGGCTGCGGCTCCGCCTCAAACTCCCGTCGTTGCCTCCGCACCACCTCCGCCCGATGCGAGCGACAAGTCGGAGTCGGCGGTGTCGAACGAAATGCCGTCAGAGACTTCCACGTCCGACGAGTCCGCGGAAGAAGCCGCTCGTCGCACGACGGAATCGGGCACGGCCGCAACGGTCTACTTCGCGGACGAGGCTTCGCCGGAAGATTCGCCCAGCCAGGGCCTGGCACCGCTCGAAGGCTGGCAAGACGACGTTCGCAACACGCCGCGCGTTTCCGCGCCCGCCGATGTGCCGTCCGGCAAACCTGCCGAAGCGCCTCCATCGACCCCAGAGCGCACGCCGACGGCGGACGTTGCCCAGCACCCCGCGTCGTCCGTTCGCGGCACGATGATGCCGGGCGAAGATGACTTGCCGTCTGAAGAGCCGCCATCCGATCGTGTACGGTCGGATGTTCCACCGCCGAATGAAACGCCAACGGCCGAATCCGCGTCGAAGGACGGACCGAGCACGGTGACAGCTTCGGCGGCATCTCGCCCACCGCGGCGCGATCCAGACTTGCCGCCGGCGATGCGATTGGCAAAGCGTCGCGGTCCGCTCGATCATCCCGCGACGTTGGCCGCGCTGTCCGTGGCCGTCATCGCGGGCGTGGCTTATCTGCTTTTTTACGCTTGGCCTGTCGACGACGGTACGCGCACGGTCGAGATCGCCAGCGACCCCAGCGGGGCCAAGGTAAGCATCGACGGCGTGGCGAGCGGCGAAAAAACGCCGGCGAAATTGAAGTTGAAGATTGGAAAACACGATATTGTCGTCGCGCTCGACGGGCACTATGAAGCCAAGAAATCGATCGACGTCACAAAGGACGCCAAGAACGATGAGAAGCGCGTTGTGACACTGGAGTTGAAAAAGATACCGACGGCTCGGCTGGTACGGATCACCACCGATCCGCCCGACGCCGTGGTGTACCTCGACGGCAATCCGGTGCCCATCGGTTCGCGAACGCCGGCGGAAGTGACGCTATCGCTGGGTCGTCACACGCTGCTCGTTAAGAAGGCCGGATTTCAGGACGCCAGCGCGGAGGTCAACGTCGCGCTTGGCGGCAACGTCGGAGTCGGACCGCAGGCTGAATCGATTGTCCTTGCGCCCGTTCCGAAGCAAATCGAAAACGTCGTCGTACGCATCGATCCGGCCGACGCGAATGTCACGGCCGATGGAAAGCCCATCGCCGTTACGGCGGGAGAAGCCACGATACCGGTCGAGGAGGACGCAAAGGTCGCGTTCGCCGCCTCGGCCGACGGCTACGCCGATTGGACGCAAACATTTTCCTTCGACGAATTGAAGTCGACGCAGTTCACCGTCGTCGTCGATCTCGATCCGTACGTCTCGTTCGTTCCGGCCGAAGCGGCGGTTGCGGTCAACGACGCTCCGCTGCCGCTCGATGGCGGTCGGGCCGTGCTCCCCGCGGCGCCGGGTCGGCGATATCACATTGTCGCAACGGCGAAGGGTTACAGCGGGCTCGACGTGACCTTGTCGCGCAGCGAATTGGCCCAGCGAAAGTTTCGCCTCGAATTGTCGCCCGGCCCGCGTCCGCCGGCGACGCTGAGGCAGGTCGCCGAAGGCCGGTACGTTCACGATGCGCTCGACAAAGCCCGAGCGCCGCTGCATTTCGTCGTCATCGAGCCGGGCGAGTTCGTCTATGGAGCGGCGCGCGACGGTATCCGCAACGGCGAATTGGCACTGGCACGACGCCCCGCAGAAGTCGACGCGCCGTACTTGATTTCCACGACCGAAGTCTCGGTCCGCCAATACGCCATCTTCGCCGCCGCCGAGGGTGAAGCGAAAGCCGGCACGGCGTGGCGTCCCGACGACGTCGACGCCGCCGCCAACTTGCCCGTCACCAACGTATCTCACCAACAGGCAAAGAACTTCGCCGCGTTCGTCGGCGGAGCATTGCCGACGGAAGTACAATGGGAACGCGCGGCCCGCGGCGTGCAAGGTCGCATGTTCCCTTGGCCGGAAACCGACGAACCGTCGGAAGATCGCTGCAATCTGGGTTTCGAGCGCGGCGGAGGCCTCGTTCCCGTCGACGCATTGAGCGACGGTTCCACGCCGGAGGGAATCCTCAACATGCTCGGCAACGCCGCCGAGTGGTGCGAGGATTTGTACGAGCCGGGCCATCGCGACATCGAGGATGAAACGCCGGGAATTCGGCAGTTCCCCACCATTCGCGGCGGTAGTTTTCTCGATCCGTACAACAGCACAACGCGCAACGCTCGGGCCACGATGCGGGCCAACGCCGATCCGGCCCGTGGTGGCCGCGACATCGGATTCCGCGTCGTCGTGCCGTTTACTGATGGCGATTAGCGCGACTCTACCGCAACGACTGGCCTCCGCATCGAGCGGCACGTGACGGACATCCTCGGCAACGCTCGACGCTCGCTCCGCGACGATGCCTGGCGCATCTGGCTCGCGGGACTCGAAGCCGTCCGCGCCGATCGGCTCGTCGAGCGATGCGTTCGACGTCACGGCGACACCCTGCACATCGGCGATGAAGCCATCGACCTGCGTGGCGTCGGTCGTATCGCCGTTGTCGGTGCGGGCAAGGCGGGTGCCGGCATGGCGGCTGGTCTCGAAAACGCGCTCGGCGACGACGTGCTCACCAGCAAGCGCGTCGGCGGTCTCGTCAATGTCCCCGCCGATTGCGTGCGGCCGACGAAGGCGATCCGACTGCACGCCGCCCGCCCCGCCGGCGTAAACGAACCGCGCCGCGAGGGCGTCGACGGCACGTTGAAGATGCTCCAACTCGTGTCGAACCTCGGCCAGCCCGACATCTGCATCGCGTTGATATCCGGCGGTGGCTCGGCCCTGCTTCCCGCGCCCGTCGACGGCATCACGCTTGAAGACAAGCTCGAAGTAACGCAGTTCCTCAGTGCCGCCGGGGCGAACATCGAAGAACTCAACGCGGTCCGCAAGCAGCTTAGCCGCGTCAAAGGGGGCGGTTTGGCACGCGCTTGCAACGCCGGCCGGCTGATCGCGCTCATCATTTCCGACGTGCTGGGCGATCCGCTCGACGTGATTGCCTCGGGGCCAACGGTCGAGAATCGTACGACGCCGTTGCGCGACACGCAACGCGCCGTTGACGTGCTCGAACGCTTCGGCGGCGTTGCGGCCGGCGTACCGCAGAACGTGATGAACTTCCTGCGTAGCCGCGCGACAGCAGCACATTCCAATGCGGCGAGCGGCCAATCCGCCGCTCTTGCCTCGCATTGCCGCACGACGAACCTCGTCATCGGCAACAACGCCGCCGCGGTCGACGCCGCCGGCATGGAAGCGGAACGCCTGGGTTATCGCCACGCGATGCACTCCGCCACGACGCTCGAAGGCGACGCCGAAAACGTCGGCCAACATCTGGCCCAAATGGCCCGTCGCATGATGTCCTCGAACGGCCCGAACTGCCTCATCACTGGCGGCGAACCCGTCGTTCGCCTCGCGCCGCCGGAGCAGCGCGGTCTGGGCGGACGAAATCAGCAACTCGTCCTCTCTGCCCTACAAGAATTGATCGGAAGCGACTCTCAACGCGCATTCCCCGACAATATCGCGATTCTTTCCGCCGGCACCGACGGCGAGGACGGCCCGACCGACGCCGCCGGCGCGGTCGTCGATGCCCAAGTCGCGACAGCCGCCGCGCGAGAGCGTCTCGACCCGGCCGACTACCTCGCTCGCAACGACGCCTACCACTTCTTCGCGACCGCAGGCGGCCTACTCAAGACCGGGCCAACGCATACGAACGTCTGCGATATTCGCATTGCGATCGTCGGCGAGGGACAGAAGAGGTCCAATGGCGGATGACCGTACAGACGTCGTTCGTTCTCAAACGCGACGCAAGCGGATGGAAGATCGTACTCGAGCAATCGACACCGCTCGAGGACATACCGCGCGTCAGACGTCGCGACTAATTCGCCGGTGACGTGGCGGAACGAAACTCGCGGCCGCTACCGCTCGGCCGTTTTCATTCAGCCTTGGCGGCGGCATTCTCGCCAGGCGCGGCTTCGATCGTCGCCCACGCCTGACATTCCCCGGTCGCGCCGGTGTCAGTCGTAACGCGCACCGTTTGTGCGACCTTTCCCGCGACGTTGCCGGCGGTGTACGTCACCGGAATACGATGCAGCACGGCGGCCTTTTCGTCCACCTTGAACTGAAAACGCGAGTCGTCGCACTCGACCGAGGCGATCTTAAACGGCTGCTTCCCCTGCACGATCATCAGCTTCGTGGCCGTATCGCCCGGCTTCAGCGTGCCCAGAAACAGCGACGCCGGACTGACGGCCAGCGCCGGCGTAACGCGGCCTTCGACGTACAGCGGAATCCGCTTCGTGGCCCCGTCGTTCGTAACGATCGTCAGCACGTCCTTGATATAGCCCGCCGGGGCGTCCGCCTTCAAGCGCACCGTCAATTCGTAATCGACGCGGTTGCCGTTGCGCACCGGCGGCGACATCTGCACTTCAAAGCTCTTGTTCGCGCTCGTCACGTCCTCGATCGTCCAGTCGCTGCGCCCCGCATAGCGAACCGTCACTTTGCGATCGACCGGCGTCCCCACGTCCACGTTGCCCAGGTCGACCAGCGGCGGGTCGAATACCACGTCGCTGCGGATGTACCCGTCCACGCGGAGCCGTACTTCGGCGAAGAACGGCTTGTCGATCACCACTTTGATCGTCGCGCCCCGCTGGCCGAGAAACGCCCGCGTGTTGAACGTCGCCACGATCTCGCCCGTCTCAAGCGACTTGAGATCTTTCTGGCTGATCTCCGCCGACGTGCAGCTACAGCTCACTTCGAGGTGACTGATATGCACGTCTTCCTTGTACAGGTTCTTGATCGGAAAGCTCACCACGCACTTCGACGCGCGAGCGACGGTGCCGAAGTCGTGCTTGTGGTTCTCGAACATCTTGTCGGCCCATTGCTGGGCGGACGCGGATGCCGATAGCATCGCAACGAAAACGAACGAAGTAATCGCCCTACAAATCACGGAGCCAACTCCCAGAGGCGACCGCAGACCGCGGCTTGCGACGCCCCCTCGCTGGAGAGGTTCGTGCTAGCGTGGAACGGTCGGCGAATTGATGCGATTCTTGGGTCGGGAAGGTACGCGGCGATCGCGGAGATGTCAACTTCGCAAGGAGCGTCGATTCTCCACGTTCAAAAGGTTGATTCGGCTAGGACTCCGTTGCCGCCAAAGCAAATTATACGCCTGCTGCAAAACCGGGAGAACTGGCGTTAGTGGCCTACCTGCGGTGCCTGGGCGAATCGTCGCGCCGCACTCCATTGGGCGATGGAATCATCCATCATTTTGAGTGGTTTTTGCGTTTCGGCAGGGGGCAGCGGCGAATTCGTTGGCGGTCCGCTGCTCGCGACGCCGGGGAAAAAAACTTAGCGCGCCCTCGGTGACATCCCTGAGAAAACAGGGCCTCTGCGCGATCTGCGACGGCCCGCTTGTCCGCCGAAAGCCCACGTTCGCTAACAAATTGACGTCGCGCGACTTCGGGACTTGGCATGAATTTGGAGTCGCGAATCGCCTAGTTTGACGGCGCGACTGGATACTTTGCTTGGTTGCGAAGACGTTTGAGCACGCGACAGATCGCGGGGGTGGGCGATCGACGGATGCCGCGATGCGTCCGTGCTACGGCACAAGGACGAGCGACTTCTCGCGGCGTTGGTCGACGTGGCCGACGATCGTCGTGGCCGTCGCACCGAGAGAGCGAGCGTGGTCGACGAGAGCAGCGGCATTTTCTGGCGCGACGGCGAGAAGCAGGCCACCGGAGGTTTGAGCGTCGAAGGCGACCTCGACGCGCAGTTCGTCGCAGCCGGCCTGGATGAGCGTATTGGGTGCGGCGAAGGCGCGGTTGCTGGCACTGGCTCGCGTTTGGTTGCCGGCCCTAGCGAGTTCGGCGACGCCAGGGAGCAATGGGAGCTTGGCGAGTTCAATGACGCAGGTGACGCCGCTGGACTCGGCCATTTCGCCCGCGTGTCCGGCGAGCCCGAAGCCGGTGATGTCGGTGGCGGCGTGTGCGGCGTGCGCGGCGGCGGCTTCGGCGGCGGCCCGATTGAGCATGGCCATGCTGGCGGAAGCGGCGGCGAGGACGTCTTCGGGGCAGCGGCCGGCTTTGTTGGCCGTGGTGACGAAACCGGTGCCGAGGGCTTTGGTGAGGACGAGCAGGTCGCCGGGCTGGGCCTTTTGGTTCGTGAGGAGTCGATCCGGCGCGACGACGCCGGTGGCGGAGAGTCCGTACTTAATCTCGACATCGCGGACGGTGTGTCCGCCGGCGATGACGGCACCAGCTTCCATGACCTTTTCGGCGCCGCCTTTGAGGATTTCGGACAGCACGTCGAGCGAGAGCTGGTCGTCGGGGAATCCGACGATGTTCAGCGCGGTGATGGGCCGTGCGCCCATCGCGTAGATATCGGAAAGCGAATTGGCCGCTGCGATTTGACCGAATAAATACGGATCGTCGACGAGCGGAGGGAAAAAGTCGAGCGACTGGACGATGTATAGATCATCGCGCAATCGATACACGCTCGCATCGCTGAACCCTTCGGTTCCGACGATGAGATTTTCGTCGGCGAACTTAGGCAGTCCCCGCACAACCTGTGCGGTCCCCTCTTGGGGAAGCTTGCCCGCTCAGCCCGCGCAGCTTGCGTAGTCGGTGAGTCGTTTTTTCTTGCCGAAGAGTCGCATCGGTTTCTTGGCTTGGAACGTCGGTTGCTTTTCCACAGAGGACACTGAGGTGTTGTGCAAGGGACGATCGATGAGCCGTCAGGCAGCGGTGCACCGCGCGCTCAATTCATCGCATTGCGCGCGTCGGACGATGCGATTGCGCCGTTTCTTAATCGTTCGCCGCTGGCTAGCTTACCTTCATTTCGCAGCTCGAACCGCCGGCGGCCGGAAGGTAGGCGGTGCGGGCGTAGTCCATGACCATGCGATGAGCACTAAACCGCCATGCCAGCGAGCCAATGGAGCTTTTCATCATGCGAATCCAGCCCTGCGGCAGACCGTCGACATCGCGGTCGTAGAACAGAGGGACGACTTGCTCGTCGACGACGCGGCGGAGTTCATCGGCGTCGCGAGCGTCGGTGATGGCGTCGTCGACGTGCTGCGTTCCCTTGCCGATGGCGAATCCGTTGGTGCCGTCGTGAGCTTCTGCCCACCAACCGTCGAGAATCGACAAGTTCAATCCGCCGTTGAGGACGGCCTTTTGTCCGCTGGTGCCGGAGGCTTCCAGAGGGCGGCGAGGATTATTCAGCCAGACGTCGACGCCCTGGACCATGTGGCGAGCGACGTTGATGTCGTAGTCCTCGATGAACACGATCTTGCCGGCGAACCGCGGATCGAGCCGCAGGTTGGCGATTTTCTTGATCAATTGTTTGCCCGGTTCGTCGGCCGGATGCGCCTTGCCGGCGACAATGAATTGCACCGGACGACGCGGATCGTTGACGAGGGCGTTCAGCCAGTCGATGTCCTGGGCGAACAGGTCGGCTCGCTTGTAAGTGGCGAAGCGGCGAGCGAAACCGATGGTGAGTACGTTGGGATCGAGTACGCTGCGTGCGGCTTCGACCGCTTCGTCTGGCTCGCCACGACGGCGGCACTGTCGGCTGACGCGGCGGCGGACGAAGGAGAGGAGCAGATTCTTGAGGGCATAGTGCGTTTCCCACAACTCGCCGGCGTCGATTCGATGGACTTCTTGCCAGACGTCCGGCTCGCCCATCAATTGGAACCAACCGGCGGGAAACTGGCGATCGAAGAGTTGCCGCATCTGCCATGCGAGCCAAGTTGGCAGGTGGACGCCGTTAGTGATGTGTCCGATGGGGATTTCTTCCTCGACGCGCCACGGCCAAAGGTGATGCCACATGCGGCGACTCACGTTGCCGTGCAGGGCGCTGACGGCGTTGGCACGGCGGGAGAGCTTAAGACCGAGGACCGTCATGCAAAAGGACTCGCCGTGGTTATGCGGATCGGTGCGGCCGAGCCCCATCATTTGGTCGTGCGAGATTTCGAGCGCGTCGCGAAGCGGTCCGAGGTGTTCCTCGATGAGTGCTGCGTCGAAGCGGTCGTGGCCGGCGGGAACGGGCGTGTGCGTGGTGAAGACGGTGTGCTGGGCGACTTCGCGCAGGGCGTCGTCGAATGTGTAGCCGTCGTCGTGCATGCGCTCGCGAATGGCTTCGAGCGTGGCGAACACGCTGTGGCCTTCGTTGAGGTGGTATACACCGGGCACAATGTCGAGTGCCTTGAGTGCCCTCATGCCGCCAACGCCGAGAACGAGTTCCTGGCGGATACGCGTTCGATGGTCGCCGCCGTAGAGCCGGCTGGTGAGTTGACGATCCTCGGGCTGATTGCCTTCGACGTCGCAGTCGAGCAGAAAGAGGCGCACGCGGCCAACGCGAACCAGCCAAACCTTGGCGGCGAGGCGACCGGAGCGCGTGTCGATGTGAATGGTCACCTGCCGACCGTCGTCGCCGAGGGCCGGTTCCATGGGCAGGTTTTCGACCTTCGTGTCGAGGTATTCCTCGCGCTGGTAGCCGTCTTGATCGAGGAGTTGTTTGAAGTAACCCTGGTCGTAGAACAATCCAATGGCGACGAGCGGCACGCCGAGCCCGCTGGCACTTTTTATGTGATCGCCGGACAACACGCCGAGGCCGCCGGAATAGATCGGCATCGACTCGTGCATGCCGAACTCGGCGGAGAAATACGCGACGGGCTTCGAGCCGAGGACGCCGACGTTGGTGGCGGCCCAGGTATCATTGCGGGTGAGGTATTCCTTAAGGCGGCGATAGGCCTGATTGATGCGGCTGTAGAGCACCAGCTCGCTGGCCCGCATTTCGAGCCGCTCCGGCGTAAACTCGGAGAGCAAAGCGATGGGATTGTGCTGCAGTTGCCGCCAGCGAATTGGGTCGAGTTCGCGGAACAGGTTGGTTACGTCGGCTTGCCAGCTCCACCACAAATTTCGGGCCAAGGCCATGCACTTGTCGTAGAGGACTTGAGGCGAGAGTTCGCCGTGGGTGACGTCGTCTTGCATTACCGTTGTTGCCATAGTTTGCGTTCTCGGCGTATGTTGGACCCGTCTGGCGGGGCATGCTTCGGCCACCGATGGCGACCGAGGAGCCGGCCGGCTGCCGGCGGGAATGAGATAAACGGTATCGGCGCGCGCACCGGTTGCGCTTTCGCGCCACATTATAGGGATCGTCGACCGACGCCGCGATACCTTTCGCAATTGACGCAGATTGCGGAAATACACGCGGCGTGGAGCGCTAAGAGGTCGACCTTCATCGGTTGTCCAGATTCTCTCGGCTATCTATTGTGTTGATTGTATTAGCTGCATTTCGTTCCAGCATCACGAGAATTCATATCATGACGCATCTTGCCGCTGTAACTTGGCGCGTTTCTTGGCTTCGGACGCGGGGAACGCACCGCTTGGATCGGACGTCCGTCGAACGACTTACCAAGAGTATGCGGTCGCTTGTCGCGATTGCGGTATTTTCGATGTCCGTTTTCGCACCCACCCATGTGGCGAACGCGGAGTTCGCCGACGAGCCAAGGACGTTCGACGTTCTGGTCCGCGGCGGAACGATTTACAACGGCATGGGCGAGCCTCCGTTCGTCGCGGACATCGGCATCGATGGGGACAAGATCGCTGCGATCGGCGAGCTGGCCACTGCCAAAGGGCACAAGGAGATCGACGCGCGCGGCTTGGCCGTCGCGCCGGGCTTCATCAACATGCTCAGTTGGGCCACCGAGTCGTTGCTCGTCGACGGCCGGGGCGAAAGCGACGTCCGCCAGGGCGTTACGCTGGAAGTGTTCGGCGAAGGCTGGTCGATGGGGCCAATCAACGAGCGGATGCGGGCGCAACTGAAGCGCGACCAGAGCGACCTTAAGTTCGACGTGCCCTGGACGTCGCTCGCGGAATATCTCCAGCACGTCGCCGACCGGGGAACGTCGATGAACGTGGCGTCGTTCGTCGGCGCGACGTCCGTGCGGATAAACGTGCTCGGCTATGCCGACCGGCGTCCGAGCGAGGAAGAAATGGAGGCGATGCGAAAGCTGGTTCGCCAGGCGATGGAGCAGGGCGCGCTCGGCGTCGGTTCGTCGCTGATCTATGCCCCGGCCTTTTACGCCGATACGCGCGAGCTGACCGAGTTGTGCAAAGTCGCCGGCCAACACGGTGGCATCTACATTTCGCACATGCGTAGTGAGGGAAACAAGCTGCTCGAAGGCGTCGACGAGTTGGTGACGATCGCCCGCGACGCGAACATCCCGGCCGAGATTTATCACCTCAAGGCTGCCGGGCGGGAGAACTGGTCGAAGCACGATGACGTGGTCCGCAAGGTCGAAGCGGCCCGCGACGCCGGACTGCGGATCACCGCCGACATGTATACCTACACGGCCGGCGCGACCGGCCTCGATGCGGCCATGCCACCCTGGGTGCAGGAAGGGGGCTATGCCCGTTGGCGCGAGCGGCTCCGCGACCCCGACACGCGCAAACGGGTCGTCGAGGAAATGAAGACGCCGACGGACAAGTGGGAGAACCTATTGCTCGCCGCCGGTTCGCCGGACAATGTGTTGGTGGTCGGATTCAAGAACGAATCGCTCAAACACCTAACCGGCAAGACGCTGGCCCAAGTGGCCAAGCAGCGCGGCATGTCACCGGAAGAGACGGCCATCGACCTCGTCATCGAAGACGGCAGCCGCGTCGATACGGTCTATTTCATGATGGACGAGGCGAACGTGAAAAAGAACATCGCCTTGCCTTGGGTCAGCTTTTGTAGCGACTCGGCGGCGCTTTCGCCGGAAGGGGTGTTTCTCAAGTCGAATCCGCATCCGCGGGCCTACGGAACATTCGCCCGGCTGTTGGGCAAGTACGTCCGCGATGAGAAGGTGATTCCGCTAGAAACGGCGATTCACAAGCTGACGTGGCTGCCCGCGAGGAACTTGCGGCTGGTGCGGCGTGGACTGTTGATGGACGGCTACTACGCAGACGTCGTCATATTCGATCCGGCCAAGATCGCCGACCGCGCCACCTACGATCGGCCGCATCAGCTCGCCGTCGGCGTGCGCGACGTGCTCGTCAACGGCGTGGCGGTGCTGCGCGACGGCGAGCATACGGGCGAGAAGCCGGGCCAGGTCGTGTGGGGACCGGGCCGGCGCACTTCGAGCAAGCAACTAGCAGAGTCGCGGCCGGCGGTCGTCATGACTGAAGAAGGCCGCCGCATTCACGCCGTGGCCTTACTGGCCGACGGCCACAACGACTTGCCGTGGGAGATTCGTACGCGGCAAGGCAATTCGTTCGACAAGGCCGACATCGCCAAACCGCAACCGAAGATGCACACCGACATTCCACGGCTGCGCGAGGGGAACGTCGGATGGCAGTTCTGGTCCGTCTACGTGCCAGCCGAAACGGCCAAGAACGGCAAGGCCCTGGCCACGACGCTGGAACAGGTTTCTCTGGTGCAGGACATGATGAAGCGCTACGGCGACACGTTCGAGATGGCGTCGACCGTCGCCGACGTCGAACGGATTCGCAAGGCCGGCAAGATCGCCTCAATGATCGGCATCGAGGGGGGCCATTCGATTGAGAACTCGCTGGCCAATTTGCGACGACTGCACGAACTAGGCGCAAGGTACATGACCCTCACGCACAGCGACACGCTCGACTGGGCCGATTCGGCCACCGATGCAGCCAAGAGCGACGGTTTGTCACCCTTCGGCGAAGACGTGGTTCGCGAAATGAACCGTCTGGGCATGATGGTCGATCTGTCGCATGTCTCCGACGAAACGATGAAGGACGCGATCCGCGTCAGCCGCGCGCCGGTGATCTATTCCCACTCGTCCGCCCGCGCCGTGGCCGATCATCCGCGAAATGTCAGCGATGAAGTGCTGCGGCTGGTGAAGAAAAACCGCGGCGTCGTGATGGTCAACTTTTTCTCGGGCTTCGTCGTACCGTCGTCGGCCAAAAAGATGGCCGGCATGTTCGACGCCACGCGCGAGCTGCGAAAAAAGTTCCCCGACGATCAAGACTTCGATCGGGAGCGAAAGATATGGCGATTGGCCAACCCCATCGAGCCGGGCACGATCCACGACGTCGTCGACCACATCGACCACATTGTCCGCGTCGCCGGCATCGAGCACGTCGGCATCGGCTCCGACTTCGACGGCGTCGGCATGTTGCCCGCCCAACTCGAAGACGTTTCCAAATACCCGCTCATCACGCAAGAACTGCTCAACCGCGGCTATACCCGGCAGCAGATTCACCTGATCCTGGGCGGCAACATTCTGCGAGCGATGCGCGAGGCGGAAGAAGTCGCCGCGACGCTGGCCGCCGATACCGGCAAGTAGTTCACAGGCCGATGAAAAAAGAAACGAGCCGCGCCCCGCAGGTGAACTGCGAAGCGCGGCTCGTCGGTTGTCACAATTAAGGCCGATCCTACGACCGGCGAATGCGTCGTACTTCACTGGCGATTGCGGAAAGGTCGACGTCGCCGAGGCTCGCCTGCGAAAGGGGTGCCCTATGGCGAGCCGCGCGAATCCGCAGCCCGCCGCCGTTCGCCGTAGATTCGCTGCGGGCTTGATCGCCCGACCGCTCGCGGGCGACGCTGGCCAGCACCTGGTCGACGCCACTTGCCGCTGGGGCGGCCACTCGGACGGCAGCGCTCGCACGGCGCGTCGCCACTCGGGAAGCACCATCGCCTGCCGCGGCAATCACGGCCGCCGGGGCCGATGGACTGGGCGAGGCAGCCGGCGACGGCGGGGCCACGAAGCCCATGTTCGCCTGAGCGATCGCCACGTCGGCGACACCGACATTACCATCGCCGTTGAAGTCGCCCTTGGCCCACGCCGGCGTTCCAGCATGGCCGTAGTTGCGGGCCACGATCGACGCATCGGTCCGGTTGACCGAGCGGTCGAGGTTGGCGTCGCCCCGGCGAGTGCCGAGGATCGTTTCGATCAGGAACGTCGCATCGGCGGTGTCAACGACCGTGCTGCCGTCGAGATCGAACGCTAGATTCGTCGAACCGGCATTGATCGCCACATGAACGGCGTCGATGTCGGCGGCATTGACCAGTCCGTCGCCGGTCACGTCGCCGGGAACCGTCGAGCCGTTCGCCGACCCGGGCGTGCCATCGTCCGGTCCGTTGGTCCAGTTAATCGGATCGTTGCCGTATGAAGCGGCCGCCGTCTTGCTCAGCGACGGGCCCGTGCCGTCGGCCAGCGTTGGCCACGGCGCGGCATCGTTGTAGTCGACGCGGTCCGCGAGGATCAGAGAACCGGCCGGTCCAGGACGGAACAACTCGACGTTTTCGCCGTCGTTGTCGAGCGATCCGCTGAACGGACCGAGCACCTGCACACCGCCGGGAATGGCCGCGTTGTTCGCGTTCGCCGCGAACACCGCCGGGGAAACTCCCGCGAGCACGAGGATTTCGCCCGGAGCGAGCGTTACGCTGCCGAAGACATAGTTCACGCCGTTGGCAAACTGCCAACCGTTGAGCGATACGGGCGACGCCGAGATGTTGACCAACTCGATGAACTCGTCGCCGCCGACGGGCGGCATGCCCATGTCGTTCTGCGGATGGTAGTGGACTTCGCTGATGACGATCGGGCCGACGATCGGGGCCGCGTTCGTTGCGCCGAACGTCGACGATACGAGGGCCACGAAGTCGGTGTCGCCGTCGCTGTTGACGTGCCGCCCGTGTACGACACCGTTGTCGGCGGCGCCGTAGTCGCGATAAATGGCGAACCCGACGAGCGTCGCGGCGCCGTTGGTGGCGTGCAGGATCAGATTACCGCCCGTGTTAGAGAGCGAGAACGCCGATCCCCACAGGCCTTGCTCGTTGAGGACGCGGAATTCGCCCGGCGCGATCGGCGGCAGCGACGGCAATTGGTACTTCTTGACGTTGTCCGGATCGTCGGACATGTACCAGCCGCTAATGTCGATCGGCTGGGCCGTGGGATTGAGCAACTCGATCCGCTTGTCGGCCGGGTTGATTGCCGCCGCCAGCATCTCGTTGGCCAACAGCGCTCCTGGAGCAAGGACGCCGGCGAACGTATCGGCCGAACCTGGCGTGCCGAGCAAAAAGCTGCTGGGCCGCCACGACCCGCGCTGTCCCCACGTCGCCGGATCGGCCTGCGTGTCGCGGATGTTGAGCGTGAAGCCGACGCCGTCGGTGTTGCCGTACCAGTCGTCGTCGTACGAGAACGACTGAACCACGCCGCCCAAGCCGTCGACGATTGTCAGCCCCTCGCCGCCGTTGCTCAAATTGCCGGAATACGTACCGGCGATCTTCGTGCCGCCGGGTAACGTGCCGCCGTATCGCAGCAAGAAGGCCGGCAGGTTGCCCACGATCACGACCCGCTCGCCGGGCGAAAGCACCTGCACCGGCGAGGCGTTGAAGTCGAACGTGATCCCCTGGTTGAACGCCACGCCGGCAAGATTCACGTTACGCGCGCCGGTGTTGATCAACTCGATGAACTCGAACTCGTTGGCGTTGGTGAATCCGGCCGAAATCTCCGCGGCCGTTGGCGGCGCGGGATTGTAGTTGATCTCGCTGACCGCCAACGTCGTTTCGCCGAGAATGAATTGGGCTTGCGACAGCGGCGACCACTCGCCGTTGAGGAATGCGCGGGTCTTGAGGAGGGCGTTGTCCGTGAGCGTAAACGGCTGTCCGCCGAACGTGGCGTCGAGTTCGACGCTGAGCAGGGCGTCCGGATTCGACGCGCTGGCGTTGAGCAAATGCACGGCCAGCACGTTCTGTCCGTTGACTAGGTTCCCGACGAAACCCGAGAAGTCGATGAACTCGCGGACCAGCGACTCGGCGTCGGAGCGAACGGCGGTTGCCGTCGAATCGAATACCGGACTGGCGGGCGCCGCGCGAGACGCGACCCGTACGCCGTTGAGATAGGCCACGAATCCGTCGTCGTAGGCAATCGAGAACGAAAGGTTCCGCATCTGCTCCACGTTCGACACGCTGAACGGATAGCGGGCGTACAGCGAACTACCGACATTGAGCATCGCCGCTTCGACGTCGGTCTGTATCGTCGGGTCGTAGTTGACGTTCTCGCCGGTCGTCTTGACGGACCAACCGAGCCGGCCGTCCTCGAGGATGCCGAAGGCGGTGGTATTGAAGGAAGCCAGCGCACCTGATGCAAGCGACAACTCCAGGGAGTCGCCGCCGCCGCGTTCGTAAAAATCGAGCTGGACCGTCGTCGTCAGCGGCGACCCGCTTACCGTGAACGCGCCCCCCGTCTGGCCGTGGCCGCGCGGAGCGTTAAATACTAGCGAATTGGTGCCGTTGCCCGGGTCACCGTTCGTGTTGAATTTGGACGTGAATGACACGCCGGGAATCGTCAAGCGGAATCCGTCGTCGCTGCCGACAGCGACCGTATAGGTGCCGACCGGAATAGTGACGTCAGCCGTGGCGCGAATGACGTATTGCTCGCGATCCGGCGTTCCAAAAACGGACAGCACGCTCGGCGTGGCAAAGTTCCCACCATCGCCATGATTGACGTATGGCTGGGCGCGTGTCGTGTCCGAACCAATGGTGAATCCGGCGGTATTGCCGTTGAGAATATTCGTGGCGACGTCGATCGTCGGGATGTCGCCGGCCGTGGTGTCCACCACGCGAACGGCGAATCCGCCGATCGTTTCCGCGGCGCCTGTGTCGAAACCGATCGCGCCGACGGACGGAGTCCATGCGGAGTCGTCGAAGGTGCGACTTTGCCATCCGGCCTGAGCCCCTTCGACCGTCGGCACGAAGAACTTGCCTGCGCTCGACGTGGTCAGGTAATCCTCGATGGCGTTGTAGGAAACCGCGGTCGCGCCGGGGTTGCCGCTCGCGCCCCGCGGATCGCTGCCGTCGGTGGTGTAGTAGATTTGGCCCGCGCCTTCGAGATTGATGATCGTCGTAACTCGCGAGACCAGTGCCGGCTGGATCAAGAAGTCGCTGCTGGTAAGGTTGGTGTTTATGCCGTGGATCGAGAGCAGATTCTGCCCGGAAACCAGCAGGTTCTTGGATGCCGAAATGTCGACGTCCTCGAACAAGACGGCGGCCGTGTCGTCGTGGAGCGTGCCCAATGAATCGTACGCCGGCGTGCCGACGAAATTGCGCCGCGCCACTTCCACGCCGTTGAGATAGGCGACGTACGCGTCGTCGTACTTCATCCGCAGCACGAGCTCGTCGACGGCGGTGCTGGACATCGTAAAGGGCACACGAATATAAGCCGACGACTGCGTGCCAGTGAACAGCGCGCGGACGTCCGTCGTGAAGTGCGGGACGTACGTCGTATCATTGTCGTAACCGATCCCCAATGCGCCGGTGGCCCACGACGAGGCATCAAACCCAGGCTGCATCCACGTAGCGTCCACGGAGGCGTCGTTGGGCACGAGATAATTCGCGTTGACGGCGCCGTTGTCGCCGCTGACGATGACCGTGTCGTTGACTTGAACGACGACCGATCCGGGTAGCGACAAGCTAATTTCCGTCGTATCGTCGATGTGGCCGCCGTTGGGTGCGATCGTCGGCGCGCCGACTTGCGGATACCAGCCGACCTCGCGGAGTTGATCGATTACCTCGTGGACGCGGCCGAGTCCGCCGCTGCCACCGCGCGCGGTGACGAAGTTGCGCATCGTGGCGACCGCGTTGACCCACGACGTGGGACTGCGCGACCCACTATCGCCCCAGCGGGCCGATTCGGCGATTATCGCCACGTCGATCCGCGAAGCCAACTCGTCGAATTTGGCAAGAACGCGGTCGGTCGACAGCGGACCATCGTTGAAGAAAACTTCGCTCACGCGATCGACGAACTTCTGCGCGTAAACGCTATTCGTCTCCATCAACACTTCGTGCTGGCAGTGCGGATTGAACGTCGTGAAACTGCCGCAGTTGTTGACGAACGGCGAAACCATGTTGAAGTTCGCCCCCGCCGCGCCGCCCGTGTCCCAGGCGTGCTCGAAGTCGTGGGCCATGTGCTTGAATCCATCGGGATTCTCGCGGTTATAAATGGCAAACCAGTTGTTTAATTGCGGCCGCGTGAACTCTGAGCCGGCGCTGTCCGCCGCCGACGTGTAGTACGTCAGAATCAAGTGGTCCTGCAAGTTTTCCACGTCCAGCAGACGCTCGAAGGCCGAGTTTCGCGTGCCGTCGGGATTCATCCCCTGGGCTGCGAAGTAATCGGTCATGTTAGCGTCGCTCAGGCCGCCCGGCTGGCTGAAATAGTCGAATAGCCGCATGTAGGCGTCGGTGTTGCCGTCCGTGACGCCGACCAGACGCGGGTCGTTCTTGACGACGTCGTAGTCCTCTTCCTGGCCGCCGAAATAACTCTCCGCGAAGTCAGCCTCGGGCCGTTCTTCGGTCTGATACAGGCCCCAGTAGGTGCCGTTGATGTACAGGTGGTAATAGCGGCCACGCGTATAAGGTTGGCCCAAGTCGCCCTCGAGCACGCGCGACAGTTCATCGCGCATGAACGTGTTCGGGCCGTTCTGCCATCCCCCGTTCCAAGAGTAGTTCTGCGACGTACGGAGGTCGATTCCGTCGAACGAATCGGTGCCCTCATTGCCGAATAGCGGGAAATTGAGCTTCGAGTCGCCGTACTCGCCGCGGAAGAAGAGTCGGAAGGCGTGCTTTGGGTTGCCGGCCGTGCGGCTGAAACCGCCGCGGATGCGCAAGCCGGCGTTGACCTGAAAACCGCCCGATTGGTCGGTCGTTGGGTCGACCGGATCGACGTACCCCTCGGGCACGATCATTTCCAGCGAAATCCCCCGTTCCCAAGCTCGACCGCGGTTGCCGGCGTGATTGTAAATGCCGGTCGCCGGGTCGCATAAATTGGCCAAGTCCGTGACGATCGACATCGACGGAATCTGCTGGAGAGCCGCGTCCATCTGCGGCCCCCACGTGGCGTTGTTGACGATCGACTGATCCATGCCGTGGACCATCGTGTTCCCGGCGCAACTCGGCCAGCCGGAGGGTGTTACGCCCCGCGGTTGCGCGGCGATGTCGGCGGTGAACAAGTACGTGGCCGTGGCGATCCGCGACGGCTCCGCGTTCGGGAAAAGGCCCGCCGCGCGAATAGCCGTCGTCGACGAGACCGTCAGCGGCGTGCCGTTGTACAGCGTGCCCGTCGGCGTGACGACGCCGGTGGCCGGGTTGCGCGTGAACGGATCGGTGCCGTTGAGCGTGTAGTAGATCTCCACGCCCGGCGTGAGATTGACGATGGCCACCGACTGTGGAGTGGAATAAAATCCGTGCGGTATCGAGAAGCTCGTCGGTCCGACGAAGACGTCGACGCCGACGTTGTTCGCTGCTCCTGGTGTGGGCGTCGTGAAGAACACCTTCTCGGCGTCGAAGACCGTCACCGGAGGTGGCGGCAATTGCTCGCTCTTGACGACGGTGAGCAACTCGAACGCCGCGTCGTCGCTGCCGCCGCTGCGCGACTTATACATCAATTCGACCTCGGCCCCGCCGTCCCGTTCGAAGTAGACGAGTTCCAGCGTGTGGTTCCCCGCGGCCAGCGTGACCGTGCCGGTCGACAAACTCGCCGCGCTGACCGTGTTGTCGAGCACGACGTCCGCGCCGTCGATTCTCAAACGTGCGCCGTCGTCGGCATGCACGCCGAAGACGAACTCGCCAGCCGCCCCCGCCGGCACGACGAGAATCGCCGTGGCGCGCACCGCAAAGTGGTTCTCGTCGATCTCTTCCCCGTCGAGCGGGAACGACTCGTCGCCGGTGAAACCACCGCTGCTGCCGCCACCGTCGGGATCGCGGAAGTTGATTTGGTTGTAGTTAAACGTGAAGTCACCGGCGATGCCAGCGTGTCCGCTCGGCAAGCCGAGGAGCGCGTCGGCGTCGGCCAACGGATTCGCGCCGCCGCCGGCGTCGCCGCCGATCTCACCAGTGACGATGCCGGGGAACGACGCCGAGGCGTTCACGTGACGAACGATGAACCCGGCCTGCGTCGTGCCGATGTTGCGATTGACCGTCGGCACGTCGAGCGGCGTCATCGTCTCGTTGGCCAAGCTGGAAATGAGGCTCGGCGAGAGGGCCATGTCCCAGACGGCCAGGTCGTCGATGCCGCCGCGGAAAAACTGGTTGGTCGCGGTGCGAATTCCGAATTTGAATGTGCCGGCGCCGCCGGTGTTGAGATCGACGTTCGTGCTGCGCGTCCGTTCCACGCCATTGACGTACGCGATGGTATCGGTGCCGTTGTAAACGATGGCGACATGATGCCACAAATTGGCCGACGCCTGGGTGTAGGTCAGCGTGGCGTTGCCCTGCTCGACGGTCCAAGCCGTGCCCGCCGATGCCACGTTGCGCACGGCGAACTCGCCGCCGCCAGTACCGACTTCAAATATCGCGCCGTTGCGACCCTGTAGGAACGACGGTCCGCGCACCCAGCCC
The DNA here is from genome assembly GCA_029259895.1 of Planctomycetota bacterium. GTDB lineage: Bacteria > Planctomycetota > Planctomycetia > Pirellulales > PLA5 > PLA5. The sequence goes on along the minus strand of JAJDEG010000624.1, from coordinate 13,140 downwards.
GAGATCGTTCGCTTCGACCGCCCCTCGATATCAAAATCGGCGGCAGTCGCCAAGGTCGTGACGTTGTCATTGACGCCATCAAAATCGAGAGCCCGAGTGCCGACACGGCCGGTAATCCAGTCGGTCGCCGGATCCATGCTCACGAGCGTGCCGTGCCAACCGTTTCCGCTGCGGTCGGTAAGCGTGCTCGACCCGGGACCGTCCTCGAAATCCCAGTAGGCGAGGAGGCCGACGATGTTCTCGTCGGAGGGCGCGGTGATGGCGCTCCCCTTCAAGCCATAGGACACGTCCTCGAACTGCGGCGTAAACGGTTGTCCCCCCGGTTCATATTCCCAAGCCGGCGTGCCGTCGGGTCGCACGAGCGCCAGGTATTCGCCGTCGGCATTGATGGCGAAGTTCGTGTGTAACTCCTCACCAAACACGGCGCGGTCCTTACCGGAGGCGAACACGACGAGGTAGCCGTCGGCGGCGATTCGCGTCGACGGGAACTGCCATTTCATCGGCGTCAGCGGATCGTCGGTGAGATACCATCCGGCGAGGTTCACGTCGACGGAGCCTGGATTGTGGATTTCCACCCAGTCCGAAGAATCGCCGTCCTCGTCGTCGATCGTGCCGCGGTTCGAGGCCTGGAATTCGGTAATCAGCGGTTCGAGAATGCCGTTGGCCGCGCCCGGCGTGGGAAGGTCGATGGTCTCGATCGTCGCGGCGCCAAGCTCGCGGGCGGAGAGACCGATGTCGAGGAAAAACTCTTCGTCGCCGGCGGCGGAATTCAAACCGTGAACGGCGAGAATATTCTGGCCGTCCTGAAGTAGATTGATGTGCGCGGAAAGGTCGACCGAAGCGGACTGCAATCCGGCGTTTGCGGATGCGGCGGAATTAAACGCCAAGCTGCCGGGCGCATTCGACGAGGCGACCAGCGTGCCGTTTAGGTAGGCGACATAGCCGTCGTCGAACTGCACGTCGAACTGGATCGTCTGCACTTCATCGGCGCTGGCGACGTTGAACGGATAGCGGACGTAAGCCGTGGCGTTTTGGCCGAGCATCGCCGCTTCGACGTCGGTGTCGATTAGGTCGTCGAGACTGCCCAGCGGGAGAACGCCGGTTGGATTGCCGACCAATGAAAACGAGGCGTCCCAAGCCGCCTTGAGGCCGGGCGAGGCGAACAGCTCGGCTATCGCGCCGCCGCCTCGTTCCCAGTACACATATTCGAGCGTATGCAGTCCCGCCGCGAGCGTCACGGTGCCAAGTCGATCGGCCGGAGCGTGGTTGGCGTCGTCGACGATGACGTTATTGCCGTCGATTCGCAATCGCCCGCCGTCGTCGCTGTTGAAGCCGAACGTCCAAATGCCGGCTTGCTCGGGCCGGATGAAAAATGTCGTCGTGGCGCGCATCACGAAGTCGTTATTGTCGCCGCTCGTGTTGCCCGGCCAAACGACGCCGCCGCCATAGTTGCCGTCGCCGGCGTCCGGGTCGTCCTTGTAGTTGATGATCTGCGGCGTCGAAGAAAACGGCGACGCTGCCGTGACGTTCTGCCCGGCGATCGCGGCGTCCGAGTTGGCCAGGCTGTTAATCGCGACCGTCGAATACCAAACTTGGACCAGGAAACTCGACGCACCATTGGCCGTGTCGTAACCGATCGTGCCGGTTGCTGCCGTCCAGCCCGCCCCGGCAGTGTCGTCGAACGGCTCGCTACCGCCGGTCCAGGTCGTGCCCAGCGCGCCGCCGGCGGGAACGAGGATCCGCGAGGCCGCCGCGTCGCCGATCCACTCGGCGTCCGCACTGCGGCGGATCAGGCCGTACGACTGATCGGACACCAGCGAAGGATAGCCGGCCAATTGCGACACGATCGTCGTGCCGTTCGCCGCGACCAGCGCCACGTCGCCGCCGGTGTGATCGAGCGTGAAGTTCGTATGGGGCTCGGCGACGTTCGCGCGATCCTTGCCGGATGCGAAGACGACGAGATGTTCGCCCGGAGCCAGCGTCTGCCCAGCGGGGAACGCCCACTGCGTGAGATTTCCCAGGCTATTCGTCAGAAAGTGTCCGCCGAGATCGCCGGTCATGTCGCCGTCGTTGCGGATCTCGATCCAGTCGGAGAATGCAAGATCCTCGTCGCGGACCGTCTTCGTATTCAGCGGCATGATTTCGCTGATCACAAACGACGCGTCGAGCATCTGCCGGCCTTCGAGCGCTTCGAAACGCGCGCGAACCGGAGACTTGCGTTTCTTCGGCGAGTTGCTCTTACGGCGACGCGGGAATGAGGCGTTGCGGACACGCGGCGCGGGCGAACGATCCATGGAAATGCGCTCCAGAGAGATAGGGCATGAACGTGCGGTCGAGAGGAACCTTCGGCGCGGCGAACGCCGCAATTGAAATCGAAAACTTGTATGCTGTGCGTTCTCGCTACGGGGAAGCCCGCTCTCGCGGACGTACTAATCTATTCTCACAAGCCGCTAGCAATTTCGCAACAAAAAGGGCCGCTTTCGCGTTTCCGCGCGAAAGCGGCCCCTACCAGGTTGCATAGGTTCAGTCGACCTTTGGTTGCGTCGACTTCTACTTTAACCGAGGGCCACTAGCTGCGACGTCGGCGACGCAGCGTCACGAGCAGTCCCATCGCCCCAAAGCCGACCAGCACGAAGCTGGACGGTTCCGGCACGAGTTGCAGGCCCGCCGACAACGATCCGTCGGCCGTGCTGCCGAGCAGGAAGTTGCCTTGGCCGTCGATCGAGTAGCGGACGTTGACATACGCACCGCCGCCGATCTCGTTCCAAATCAACTCCACGAAATACGGACCGTTGGCCGGATCGAGGAACACATCCCCGAAGCCATCCGAGCAACAACCGCCGATGATGAATCCATCGGTCGGCGCCCGAGCGTCGACCAACGGATCCGCCGTGGCGATGCCGCCGGCGGTCCAACCACCGTCGGTACCGTAGATGCGGAACCGCGAACCGTCGTCGCCGAGTACGGTGAAACGGTAAGTTCCCGCCTGGGTGATGTTCATTTGCGTCAGCGCGCCGATGGCGAAGCTGTTGTCGTCAACGCCCGCTTCATCTCCCAGGAACGTATCCTGAGGAACACCGATGTTGCCGCCACCGTTGTCGGGATCAGTGAAGTTGACGGTCGCATACGCACCAAAGAAATCCGGTTGGTTGGTGATCGGATCGGCCAGGATCGGCTCGAAAGCGACGATTGCCGCATCGAGGCTATTCGGACCGTTCACACGCCCCACGTCCCAGCCGGAAACCGGCGGGTTGCCCGGATCGCCGCCCAAGCCCGGATCTTGTGCGAGCGCCGTGGCGATCGGGGCCAACAGCGTCGGCGGAGCGACCGTCGGCCCTTGGGCCGGCGCGCCAATCGGACGGAAATTCGGATTTCCATTCGTGTCTTCGCCGATGCGGTTGCCCTGAGCGGCGACCAATTCGGTGTGCCCGCCACCGCCGCTCTCGAACATCATGTACTCGATGCCGTAGGTGCCGGGGGTCAGGTGGGCGACGGCCTTGGTGTTCGTGTCGCCGGTCGGCGACGAGAACATCGCCAAGTTGCCCAGGTGGGCTTTGCCGCCGTTGCGGTTCGACCAGTTGTGGGCCGGCGTGGACGAATCGAAGAACGTCGCTCCGTGGATGCGGAGCATGGCCCCGTCGTCCGAACGGAAACCGAACGTGTAGTCGTCTTCCACGTCGATCTGGATCGTACCCTTGGCAACCATCGCGAAGTTGTCGCTATTTGCCGCAATTCCCGGGAACGGAACGCTACCCGGCGTGTGCGGATCGTTGTTGTCGTTCTGGAAGTTGATGACCGGCTGCTGCGAGTCGATCACTTCCTGCACGAGACCGGGATTTTCGCCGACGCCGTAGGCCAAGGCCTCGACGCCCATCACGTTGTTGAAGTTGTAGTTCGTGCCGCGGAGCATGCGGACGCCGAAGTTGCCGGCAGTGCCGTTGGGACCGGGCAAAGCCGGCTTGGCGGCCAGGGCCGACTCAAATTCGACGATCGACGAACGGGTATGAACAGGATTGTTGCTGGGCAAATCGTTCCACAAGGCGCTGCCACTAAGCATCACGGCCGCGTCCTCGCCGCCCGCATCGTTCGGCTCGCCTGTGCCGTTCCACTGCGTGTAAGCTCCGCCAACCGGTGCTCCCGGAGGAACGCCACCGCTGCCGAGACCTTGCCAGATTACTTCACCACCATCGGCCAAAGCCCAGTCGCCTTCCACGCCGGTATCGTCCAAGCCGATCCACGACTGTTCCCAGCTCGCACCGTTACCGGCGTATTGCAGGCCGTTCATCGTGAAGTTTTCGAGCAAGCTGCGCGGCGTGCCGAGATGTCCGGCTGCGCCGTTATGCGTCATGCCGCCCACGATCGCCTTGGCGTCTTCGTAGGTGCGGTTCGGCGTGTAGTGCTCGATCCGATTCCACGTGCCATTGGGCTGTTGGACGTAATTGACCAATCCCGACCGCGTCGAGCCGAGCTGAGCGTCCAGCGCGCCGACGGAAAAGGCTTCGAACTCCGCCGTATTGCGGCGCGGCAACGCATGCGACTGATGCGCCAAGCCGACGTGGACGTCGACGGAACCGGCGAGGTCGGGCGCCCAGTGTCCGCGTCCAGTCATCCAGTTCGTGGGCACGTTGTTCGTGCCATCGCCTGGGGCAAAGCGAGTTACCCAGTCGTCACCATTACGACTCAGGGCGATCCAGACGTCGTTGCCGGCTGCGCCCGAGAGGTTATTCGTTCCGGGCCATTCGCCGCCGTCGCGCGACGTGCCGGCACCTGCGGAATTGCGATATTGCTGAACTAAGCCAACGCCGCCACCGCTCTTGCGAGTGGCCATCACGATCGCGCTGTTCGCGGCCGCGCCATCGACGCGGGCCATGACGCCGGAGCGTCCCCATTCAGGCGCAAGCGCGTCGGGGCCGCTGAACCCTGTGCTGCGAACGATCGCCGTGAAGTCGCCCGAAATCTTGTTCGGGTCGTAGAGGAAGCCACCTTGGTCGCTGTTACCCCAGATGTCGCTGCCGCTGGCAGTGATCGTATACTCGCCGGGATTCGGATTCGTAAACGCGACGCCGCCGCCGTCGTTGCCGTTGCCGTAACCGATGAGCTCGGTTAGATCCGCTCGCGCGAGATTCGTTTGAACGATGAGAGTGCAGATCACACCGAGTGGGATTCCCCACAGGGACCTGCGTCGCGGCCATGAGACTTTCATTAGGCTAGCTCCAGGGTGCAAATGTTCGGACGTCTGCCAAGGCAACGGACCCACGCCGATGCCCTTGCGGAACGCCGCTAATCGGAAAAATCCTAGTTGCCAGAATAGTCGGCGGAATAATTAAATCAAGCATCCTGCGAAATAATTTCCCGGATTTCGCTAAACGCCCGTCGCGTGGAGGGTTCGATGCACGCCTTGCCGGGCATCTTCGACAGCAAAAACTACGCAAAACGCCGCATTCCGACGCAAATAGGCGGATATGGAAAAGGTTTTTCTCGCCGGAAAAAAACTCGCGGTTGAACGCGCGAAAAGCGTGGCCATCGCAATCGACGCGAGGAGCGTGGTCCTCGCGGCGGTCGCCGACGACGCCCAGGTCGGCAGGCGGCTGCGGATTTACCGAGCAATCGAATCATCTCCGGCGACGCATTCAGCGAGTTGCGTGGCGCGACGACGGCCCGTTGTGACCGGCCAGAATTCCGGCTAGGATTTCGAGTTTGCGTCCGCTGTCGCTCGTAGGATCTTTTCCTGCGCTGCTCCGTCGGGTTCGGTCGGAAATGCGGCTGGGCCAGAGTTCCTATGCGGCATTCGCGGTCTGTGAAAAACGGCGGCGTTTCCGTCTCGTTTCCAATTCTGCTCGGCCCAACGTCCATGCCAAACGCCCGTAACATGATCGTCGCCCAAAGCGGCGGCCCCAGCCCGGTCATTAACAGCAGTCTCCGCGGCATCGTCGAGGCCGCCCGGCAATTCGACGCCATCGGCACGGTTTATGGCGGGCACCACGGCATCGAAGGCGTGCTGAAAGAGGCGCTGATCGATCTTTCGGCTCAGCCGGCCGAGGAAATCGCCCTGCTCCGCTACACGCCCGCCGCCGGATCGATCGGCACCTGCCGGTACAAGCTCCAACCGGCGCAGACCGAGGATTTCGACCGGGTCATCGAGGTCTTTAAGGCCCACAACATCGGTTATTTCCTGTACATCGGCGGCAACGACTCGATGGACACGGCCAACAAGATCGCCGGGCTCGCCCACCAGCGCGGGCTGGATCTGGTGGCGGTCGGCGTGTCGAAGACGATCGACAACGATGTCGGCGACAGCGAGTTCAAGCTGATCGATCACACGCCGGGCTACGGCTCGACGGCGAAGTATTGGATGCACATGGTGCAGAACGCCAACGAGGAGAACGGCGGAAGCTGCCCGGCGGATCCGGTGCTGGTGATGCAGGCGATGGGGCGAAAAATCGGGTACATTCCGGCGGCGGCGCGGCTGGCCGATCCGCACCGCGAGATGCCGCTGCAGATCTATCTGGCGGAGAATAAGGTGCCGCTGGAGCAAGTCGCCGATCAGGTAAACGACCAGCTCAAGCAGACCGGGCGGTGCATGGTCGTCGTTAGCGAAGGTTTCGACGTCGGCGGCGTTGGAGAAGTCCGCGATTCGTTCGGCCACGTGATGTTCAGCAGCAGCCAGATCACGGTGGCGCAGGTGGTCGTGAATTATTTGAATAAAGCCGGCTTGGCGGCCAAAGGCGCAGCCCGCGGCAACGTGCCGGGCACCGACCAGCGGCATTCGATGGCCTACGCCTCGACGGTCGACTTGGATGAAGCGTACCGCATCGGCGAGAACGCGGCGTATTTGGCGGCGACCGGCCAGAGCGGGTTCATGTCGACGATCCTTCGCAATGACACGCCGTTTTACAGCGTGCGATACGACAAAGCCCCGCTCGAAGCGGTGGCCAATAGCGAGCGAACGTTTCCCAAGGCGTGGATAGCGGCAAATGGGTGCGATGTGACCGACGAGTTCATTCGCTACGCGAAACCGCTGGTCGGCGAGGATATGGTGACGCTGCCAATGATCGACGGACGACAGCGACTGGCGCGGTTGCAGCCGATTTATGCGACGCAGACGTTGGCGAAGTATGTTCCCCAAGCCGACCGGGCGTAACCCCGCGAGTGACATCGCAAGTGCGACCCATGTCGAGACTTATCGCAAGCATTTTGGTGCTGACGGTCATCGTCGGGTGCAAGCCGCCCGAAGCGAGTCAGCCGAAGGCTTCGGATACCGTGCCGCATGGCGCCGAAGAGCCAGAGCAGCTTGCGGAGCGGTTTTTCAAGGCGTTGCAAACGAACGATGTCGATCTCGCGCTGTCGACGATTCCGTCTGAAGAAACGTTGCGGACGCACTTTGCGGGAGACTCGGATCTTCCGACCATTCTAGGAATGACGAGCAATCTGCCTGTCCGCGCTAAGGCAGCGTTCGTCAAGATTCAACAGACATTCAAGAGAGACGGGTACAATCTCCATGCAGCGAAAGCAGTCCACATCGAAGTTGACGGGCGGCGATCAGACGAGGGCGGGGAGTCGTTTGCCAATATTCTGCTGGTAATTGAAGTCCCTGACTTGCGTGTGATTTATGAGATCGAGTTCGATAACGGAATGAAACTGGACGGACGTTGGTATTTTACGAACCGCATTGGAGAAATGCGGCGGATCACGTTGCTTTGACGTTCAAGGGATCGCAAACGCCATATGTATGAGATTTCCCCAAAGAACAAGTTCCTTGTCGGCATCGACTCCGACGGTTGCGCATTCGACACGATGGAACTAAAGCACAAAGAGTGCTTTATTCCGCCGTTCATCAAGCATTTCGGATTGCAAGGCGTCAGCAAATACGCCCGCGAGTGTGCCGAGTTCGTCAATCTTTACTCGAAGGACCGCGGGTGCAATCGGTTTCACGCTCTCATCAAGCAGCTTGTCTTGCTCGGACAGCGACCGGAGGTGAAAGCTCGCGGGTACGACGTCCAACCGCCGCCGGGCGTCGTCGCCTGGACTGAGCGTGAAACGAAACTCGGCAACCCGGCGCTCGAATCCGAAGTCGTCAAGACGGGCGACGCGGACTTGAAGCGGGCGCTGGCGTGGTCGCTGGAAGTCAACGAGCGCGTGGGCGACATGGTGCATCGCGTGCCGCCCTATCCGCTGGTTCGCGAGTGCCTTGACGAATTCGCCAAGGCCGCGGATATCATCGTCGTTTCGGCCACGCCCAACGAAGCCTTGCAGCGCGAATGGGCCGAGCACGGCATCGACAAGCACGTCGCGGCGATCTGCGGGCAGGAGATCGGCTCGAAGAAAGAGACGCTCGGCAACGCCAAGAAATACGCGGCTGGCCACGTGCTAATGATCGGCGACGCGCCGGGCGACCATCAAGCAGCGGTTGCGAACAAGGCGTGGTTCTTTCCGATCAATCCCGGTGCGGAAGAAGCAAGCTGGAAGCGGCTGCACGACGACGGACTGGCTCGCTTCTTGTCGGGAAAATTTGACGATGCTTACCAGAATGAACTGTTAGCAGAATTTGAAAAGCGCCTGCCGGACAAACCGAATTGGCCGACGGTTTAAGTGCGAAGCGGCATTTCCCCAGCCCCGAGTCCCCAGCCCCAGCCCCTGTTCTATGACTGCTGACTTTGGTCTCATTGGCCTCGCCGTGATGGGCGAGAATTTGGCCCTCAACATCGAGAGCCGCGGCAATACCATCGCCGTGTTCAATCGCACGACGCGCAAGGTCGACGAGCTTGTCTCCGGCCGCGCGGCTGGCAAGAAGTTCATCGGCTGCCACTCGCTGGAAGAGTTGGTCAAGGCTGTCAAACCGCCGCGGCGGATCATGATCATGATCAAGGCCGGCGACGCGGTCGATCAGCAGATCGAGCAGTTGATTCCGCTGCTTTCGCCGGGCGATGTGATCATCGACGGCGGTAACGAGCATTACACGAACACCGAGCGGCGGACGAAGTACGTCGAGTCGAAAGGGCTGTTGTTTGTCGGTACCGGCGTGTCCGGCGGCGAGGAAGGAGCGCTCAAAGGCCCGAGCATGATGCCCGGCGGCAGCGAGAAAGCCTGGCCGCTGGTGAAACAGGTATTTCAGTCGATCGCCGCGAAAGTCGGTCCCAACAACGACATTCCTTGCTGCGAATGGGTCGGCCCGCGTGGGGCAGGCCACTACGTCAAGATGGTCCACAACGGCATCGAGTACGGCGACATGCAGTTGATCTGCGAAGCGTATTTCATGATGCGCGAGGCGATCGGCCTGTCGAACGATGAGATGTACGACGTCTTCGCCGAATGGAATCGCGGCGAACTCGATAGTTACTTGATCGACATCACGCGCGACATTTTCAGCGTCAAGGACGAAGCGTCGGGCGAGCATCTCGTCGACAAGATTCTCGACACCGCCGGAGCCAAGGGAACGGGGAAGTGGATGAGTCAGCTTGCGCTCGACTTGGGCGTGCCAAGCACACTGGTGACCGAGGCGGTTTACGCACGTTGTTTGTCGGCGCTGAAGGACGCCCGGGTTCGTGCAAGCAAGGTGCTCAAAGGCCCGACGGGCAAGTACGACGGCGACCGCAAGGCGTTCGTCGAGCAGGTGCGACAGGCGCTGTACGCTTCGAAGATTTGCAGCTACGCCCAGGGCTACGTGCAGCTACAAGCGGCGGCCAAGGAACACGACTGGCCGCTCGATTACGGCAACATCGCCATGCTGTGGCGCGGCGGGTGCATCATTCGCGCTGCGTTCCTCGATCGGATCAAGAAAGCATTCGACGCAGACAAGAATCTCGAAAACCTGCTGCTCGCGCCGTACTTCCGCGAGGCCGTCGACAAAGCCCAAGCGGCCTGGCGGCACGTCGTGAGTACGGCGGTAATGCTGGGTATTCCGACGCCGGCGTTTACATCGGCGTTGGCTTACTACGACGGTTATCGCCGCGAGCGGCTGCCGGCGAACTTGCTCCAGGCCCAGCGCGACTATTTCGGAGCGCACACGTACGAACGGGTCGACAAGTCGCGCGGCGAATTCTTTCATACGGACTGGTTGTCGCTACGAAAGAAACCTCAGTAGGAATGCCACAAAAGGCTGAGACGCAGAAGAATTAGGCGCAGAGCCGCGGAGTATTATGTAGGCGATCGGATCGAGTGCTTGATATTCCCTCCGCGCCTCGGCGGTTCATTATCCAGCGAGAATTCCCGTGGCGACAATTAAGAACCCTACTGCTGCGGCCGTCGATGTCGTCCTGATTCATCCGGACGACAATGTTTGCATCGCCGTGCGCAATCTGCCGGTCGGTGCGCGGATCGTCGCCGGTTCGCGGTCCGTCGAGTTGACTTCGCCCGTCAACATGGGCCATAAGATCGCGCTCGAGCGAGTCGGCGACGGCGAGAAAATCGTTCGGTACGGGCAGACGATCGGCTTTGCAACCGCGGACATTGGGCCCGGCGATTGGGTCCATACGCACAATCTCTCGGCGGGCCAGTTCACGCGGCAGTACGCGCCATGCTCGGCAATTCCGCCGCCGCCCGATCCGGTCGTTGGTCGCACATTCCAAGGATATCGCCGGGCGAGCGGCCGCGTTGGGACTCGGAACTACTTGGCCGTTATTTCCACCGTTAACTGCTCGGCATCGGTGAGCAAGCTGATCGCGCGGCGGTTCGACGCTTCGCTGCTCGCGCAGTTTCCGGGCATCGACGGCATCATGCCGATCACGCACCAGAGTGGCTGCGGCATGCAGTTCGGCGGGCTCGGTCACGAGATGCTCAACCGCACGCTGGCCGGGATCGCGCGGCATCCAAACGTGGGCGCGTTCTTGCTCGTTGGCCTTGGGTGTGAGCAGGGGGCGATGAGCTACCTGGTCGATAGCCAGAAACTCGTGCAAATTGCGGGATTCGGTGACGCATCGCCGGGGCCGCCCGTGCTGATCATGCAAGAAACCGGCGGCACCGAACAAACCGTCGCCGAAGGCTGCCGCCGGTTGGCGGATTTGCTTCCCAAAGCAAACGACGTGCGGCGCGAGGCAATTGCCGCGAGCGAGATCATCCTCGGCTGCGAATGCGGTGGGTCCGACGGGGCAAGCGGGATCACTGCCAACCCGGCGCTCGGCGTCGCTTCGGACATGCTCGTCGCGGCTGGCGGAACTTCAATTCTTGCCGAGACGACCGAAGTTTATGGCGCGGAGCAGATGCTCGTTGCTCGTGCCCGAACGCCGGCAGTCGCGGAAAAGCTGCTCGAACGGATTCGCTGGTGGGAATGGTATACCAGCGTGTTTGGATGCACGATCGACGGCAATCCATCGACCGGCAACAAGGCCGGCGGGCTTACCACGATCTACGAAAAGTCGCTCGGCGCGATTTCCAAGGGAGGGACGACGGCGTTGGAAGCGGTCTACGAATACGCCGAACAGGTGTCGGCCAAGGGTTTTGTTTTCATGGACACGCCGGGATACGATCCGCCGAGCGTGACGGGAATGGTGGCAGGTGGCGCGAATGTCGTCGTGTTCACGACGGGACGCGGCAGTTGTTTTGGCTGCAAACCGACGCCGTCGATCAAGCTGGCGACGAACACGCCCATGTTCGAGCGGATGCAAGGGGATATGGACTTAAACGCCGGCGAGATTCTGACGGGCCGCAGTGTGAACGAGGTCGGGCGGGAAATCTTCGAGAAAATCTTGGCCGTGGCGAGTGGCGAGAAGACCAAGAGCGAACTACAGGGCGTTGGTGACGAGGAGTTCGTGCCTTGGGTGGTGGGGCCGGTGCTGTAGTTGACGTCGTCACGGTGAACCTGAGGCATCGACGAACTTGCGACATCGACGCGCACCATCCGGCTACCTATCCCTGTTTTCTTTCTCCTCGCGCCGGATCTAATACGGCCGCCGAGCTATCGCCAGTCTTGCCCGCTGGCAACGTCAATACGATCGTCGCCCCGCGCCCCGGTTCGCTGATCACGGCGATTTGGCCACTGTGATCGGTCACGATCCGCCAAGCGACGCATAAGCCGAAACCGAGACCGCGACCCGCTTCGCGGCCGGAAAAAAATGGGTCGAACAGATGCGCTTGTTCGCGTGGCGAGAAGCCCGGACCGTCGTCGGATACCGAAACCTCGATCAATTGCTCGTCGGGGCGCTCCACATCGGCGGGGCTGCGCACTCGGCTGCCACCTTGCGTTGGAAACTGAACGCCAAGCTCGCGGCGAAACTCGTCGGAGATTTTTTTTGTCGCGCCTAGGCTGCGTAGCTCGGCGGCGGAAACGATCCGTGCGTCGACGTCGACGTTGCCGCCAGCCGCCACAGCCTCGATGGCATTTCGTACGACAGCTTTGACGGCCACACCGAACTGCGTTTCGTCCGCGACGGCGAGCAGGGGTGTCTCGCCGACGCGGCACGTGAGCCGTGTGGCCTGAGCCGCAGCCACTGTGGAAAGTTCCTCGACGACACGGCGAACGACGACCGTGGCGTCGAATTGGGCCATGCTTAGCCGTGGCGGCCGGGCGAAGAGCATCAGGTCGGCGATCATTTCGTGTGCGCGCATTGCCTGGCGATTGATGGTCGCCAGCGCGCGCCGCCGTTCCGCATTGGTTTCGTCGCGGAGCAGGGTCTGCGCTCTTGCCGATATGTTCGCCAGCGGGTTGTTGATCTCGTGCCCGGCACCGTAGGCAAATTCTTTGATGGCATCGACCTTGGCGGCGGCCAGCGCGTCGTCGAACGGCTGAGGGCTCGCGTCGAGGGGCGCGAATTGGTGGGCGAGCGAAGCTAGTCGCTTCCGCCAAGCGCCGCTCAGCGGTCGATCACGGGCGCTGCCCTTCTTGCCCGTCGGCGGTGCACTGAGCGACAGAAAGAATTCCGGCAAGCTTTCGGCGACGCGCACGTCGATGTTCGTATCTGTGTTCGCAACGGTGTGCGCAACTGTGTTCGCATCTGTGCCGCTCGCATTTACTTCATCCACATTGTCCAACGCCCAGCGTTCGGCCCAATGTTGTAACTGAGCGTTGCTGGCCAGCGCTTTGCGAACGAGTTCGCAGCGCTGCTTTGCGTCAACGCAAAACGCCGCGTCGAGCAACGTCAACGCGGCGTCTTCGTCGTGTCGGTTTTTCGCGCCGGTCGATGAGCGAGGCGCTTTAGCCATATGTCA
>JAJDEG010000623.1 GCA_029259895.1 Planctomycetota bacterium | reverse complement strand
TGACATCGGCAATTATACCACGGCGTGGTCTGTGGAAATCGCCACGCATCACGCCGACTTGTACCGCCGCGCCATTTCTTCAAGCGTGATGGGTTTGATCTTGCCTGCGTTGCCGGCTTGGCCGAAGGAGGTCATTCTGGCGACGCAGACTTTCTTCATCGCTTCGCGGGCTGGCTTTAGGTAGTCGCGGGGGTCGAATTTTTCGGGGGTTTCGCTGAGGACTTTGCGGATGGCTCCGGTGATGGCCATGCGGCATTCGGTGTCTACGTTGATCTTGCGGACGCCGTGTTTGATGCCGAGTTGGATTTCTTCGACTGGTCCGCCCCAGGTTTGTTTCATCTGGCCGCCGAAGCGGTTGATGATGTCTTGGAGTTCTTGGGGGACGCTGGAGGAGCCGTGCATGACGAGGTGGCAGTTGGGTAGGCGCTTGTGGATTTCTTTGATGCGCTCCATGGCGAGGACCGCGCCGTCGGGCTTTCTGGTGAACTTGTATGCGCCGTGGCTGGTGCCGATGGCTACGGCGAGGGCGTCTACGCCGGTGTCGGCGACGAAGCGTTCGGCTTCTTCGGGATCGGTGAGGAGTTGGTCGTGGGAGAGTTGGCCTTCGGCGCCGTGGCCGTCTTCGGCTTCGCCCATGCCGGACTCGAGGGAGCCGAGGCAACCGAGTTCGCCTTCGACGGAGACGCCGGCGGCGTGGGCGAGCTTGACGACGGTACGGGTGACTTCGGCGTTGTAGGCGTAGTCGGCGGGGGTCTTGCCGTCATCCTTGAGCGAGCCGTCCATCATGACCGAGGTGAAGCCTTGCTCGATGGCGCTTTGGCAGGTGGCGGGGCTGTTGCCGTGGTCCTGGTGCATGGCGACCGGGATGCTGGGATACAGCTCGGCGGCGGCGAGCATGAGGTGGCGGAGGTAGGCGTCTTGCGAATAGCTGCGGGCACCGCGGGAGGCCTGGATGATGACGGGGGAGTCGGTTTCGCGGGCGGCTTCCATGATCGCCTGAATCTGCTCCATGTTGTTGACGTTGAAGGCGGCGAGGCCGTAGTCGTTCTCGGCGGCGTGGTCTAGGAGCAGACGGAGCGGGACGAGTGGCATGGTTGGAACCGGGGCTGGGGGATGGGGATTTGGGGTTGGGGAAATGCTGGGGTCGGGATGCGGGATGCTGGGGGCTGGGAGATGATGGTTCGATTGCCCGTGGGGTTGTTATACCTTTTTGGGCGCTGCGGCTGTAGGGGCGTTGGGTGGGGGGCGCGGCTTGGTTGCGGCGTTAGTGCTTGCTGGCTGCGGCCAAGCCGGTGGCGATCGCTGCGCGGATGTGGTCGGGCGTTTCGATGCCGATGGAGAGTCGCAATGTTCCGCCGGTGATGCCGAGCGACGCGCGTTGCGATTCGCTGTGGCCGCGATGGCTGGTGGACGCCGGATGGCTAAGGGTTGTGGACAGCTCTCCGAGCGATGGGCAAAACGGCACGTCGCGGGCCGCGGCGATGAACGCATCGGCGGCTGCTCGGCCGCCGCGGAGGGCGATCGTTACGATCGAGCCAAAGCGCTGGCCGAACTGTCGCCGGGCCAGGTCGTGATCCGGGTGTGTCGGGAGGCCCGGATAGTGGACGGCCTCGACCTGGTGTTGCGTGGTGAGCCACTGGGCGGTTGCCATGGCGTTCGCACAGGCTCGTTCGGCGCGAATGGCGAGCGTGCTGAGTCCGCGGAGTGCCAGCCAGCAGTCGAATGGACTGCTGGCGAATCCCCAGGCCGACAGTGCGGCGGGCACGCGCTGCCACACGGCTGCTTTGCCACACAACAGGCCGAGCACGACGTCGCTGTGTCCGTTCATGCTCTTGGTCAGACTTTCGAGGACGAAGTCGGCGTCGAAATCGTGCGGCCGGCAGACGACGGGCCCAGCGAAGGTGTTGTCGACCAGCAGCGCCGCGCCGCCGCGATGGGCGATCTCGGCGAGGGCCGAGAGGTCCGACACGCGGAGGATTGGATTGGAAATCGTCTCGACGACGACGAGCCGCGTTCGCTCGGTCATGGCGGCACGCACGGCGGCGAGATCGCAGGTGTTGACGCGGGTGGAGACGATGCCCAAGCGGGCCGATTCGTCTTCGAGTAGCGTCAGGCTCTTGCCGTAAAGCTGTTGGCTGACGACGGCGCGATCGCCGCTTTTCAAATGGGCGAGTAGGGCGAGCGACATCGCCGCCATGCCGGTTGCGGCGATGGCCGCGTGGTCGGCCGCGTGCAACTCTCGGCACTTGTCGGCGAGCATGTCGGCGTTGGGATGCCCGTCGCGGGCGTAGACGTAACCTTCGTCGTCGCCGCCCAATAGCCGATCTGCCTGCTCTGGCGACTGGCAGCGATAGACCGAGGACAAATGGATCGGCGGCGAGAGTGGCTGCGTCGGTTGGGGCTGTGTGGATTGCGGCTGCGTCGAGGTCGACGGCACGATGGTTGGCCGCGGACAGACGTCGTCGGGCGGGAGCGTTGGTTTGCGGGGCATGTTCGGACGACCTGGCGGTTGGTGGCGTCGGGCGGCGACTCGCCGAGTCCGAGTTTCCGCGACATGGCGAGGGCGCATCACAGATGCGTATCGTGCAAGGGCGCATGACAGATGCGTATTGTCGCTTATGCGGACCGCTTTGGGAAAGATGCCCGATGGCGAAGCATGCCCCGGCGACATCGACGGCCGCGACGACATTGCCGATGCAAGACGGGCCGCGCGGCTACTCGAACGTCTCTTCGATCAGAATCAGACATTGCTCGACGCTGGCGATTAGTGCGTCGGTGTCGATCGGCTTGGCGAGGACGTCGAATGCGCCGAGGGTCTCGCAGTCGTGCCGCGTCTGAGGCTCTGGATCGGCGGCCGTTACGATGACGGGCACGTTCAGCCCGAGGCGGTTCTTTTGCCGCAAGAAACTCTGGCCGTCCACGTCCGGCATGAGCAGGTCGACGAGTACGCAATCTATGTGCTGCTCGGTGGCGATCTCCAGACCTCGTTCGCCGTCGGCGGCTTCGATGACGTCGTACCCGGCGGTGCGCAGCGTCTCGCTAATCACGCGGCGACTGTAGCAGGAGTCGTCGACAACCAGAATCTGGGTCATGTTCTGTCCGTCGTATCCGTTTCAGAGTGCAATTCGCGTCGTCGGCGCGTTCAGTACAACTCTATTTCACGGACTGCGCCCGCGCGACGAGCGAGATTGGCTTTCTCGTCCGTCGGCGGAGATACGAATAACCGGTGCCAGCACAACCGTATTCAATCGTGCGACCGGCACGTCGCCTACGAGCGGATTCGCGCTTCGGCCTCAACGGCGAGCCAGTCGGACGAGCAACCCGGGTTTCGGCAACCAACCTCGGCCGTGGTACCACTGGGCCGTTTCGGCCAATCGTTCGTCGAGTGGCTTGGCCGGTCGCCACGACGTGTCGCGTTGGAGCGCTTCGCTCGAACAGGCCCAAGCGCCAGCCACGGCCTCGCGCGCCTTGTCGAAATTGAAGATCATCGGCCGGCGGCGAAGGTGGGCAACGATTTCGCTCGCAAGCGCGCCCAGCCACACCGCTGGGGCCGCATTCGGGATCACGGTCGTCCGTGCGACGCCCAGCGCTCGGCCGACGCGGCGACCGAATTCGGCGTAGGTGACAATTTCGTCGGCTGCCGCGAAATAGACACCGGCACTCCTTTCGACATCGCAACCGTCGGGCGAAGGCAAATCGCGGTCACCGATTCGACGCCCTGAGCGAGCCGAGGCCACGAGCGCCGTCGCCAGATCGGCTGCGTGAATGAACGAGAATGGCCGCGGCCGCCACAGCGGCGACAGATGCACGCCAAACCTTTGCACCGAAGCGAACACGGGCAGCGACGACCGATCGCCTTCGCCGAATACGATCGGCGGACGGACGATCGTAATCGGTACGCGGTCGGCGAATTCCGCCACGGCCCGCTCGCCCGCCAGCTTGCTACGGCCGTACTGCGATACGGGGATTGGCGCGTCGGATTCGACGCATGGTCGACCATTCTTCGTGGGACCGGCTGCCGCGATCGAAGAAACCGAGACCAGTACGGGTGGCGTCGGTCGTGCGGCGCAAGCGGCGGCGATGTTTCTCGCACCGCTCTCGTTGACGCGGTGGAATTCCGACGCGGCTAGCGCCATCGTCAACCCGGCGACGTGATAAACGACGTCGCATCCCTCGATCGCTCGCCGCAACGACTCGGGGTCGGTTACGTCGCCGTCGACGAACGTCACGCCGAGCGAATCGAGCGAGGAGCGGTCCGACGTCGGCCGCACGAGGCAAACGACCTCGTCCCCGACGTCTCGCAGACGACGGACGAGATGCGTGCCGATGAATCCGGTGGCTCCGGTGACGAGGACGCGGGACATGAGTCGTTAGGTGGGAGATTGTGCGAGCGGGGGACGTTCGCGGAAACGGACGACCGCGAATGCCGATTCGAGCAGTTGCATTCTAACTGCATTTCTCGTTCCAGACACGTGCGGCGGGTCGGCACAAACGCGAGTCGGCATGCCACGGCGGAGTGCCACGGCGCCATGCCACGACGCCATGCCACGACGCCATGCCACGACGGTGGACGCGTGGGCAGCGCGCTGTATGCCGCCTTACAGTAGCGGCCAGCGTACGTACAATGCCCATTTGCCTGCCGCTCGGCCGGTTGTCGCCAAATCCGCCATAGCAAACGACTCGCCGTCGCCCATGTCGTCCGAACAAATTGTCCAGGTCGCCCTGATTCTGCTGGCGAGCAGCACGATTCAAGGCATGGTCGGATTCGCGTCTGGCATGGTGGCGATCCCGTCGTTGCTGATCGTCGGAACGTCGCTGAGCGAGGCCGTGGCGATTAGTGCCGTCGCCGCGTTCGCGCAGAATCTTCTCGGCATGTACTCGCTACGGCGCGAGATCGTCTTTCGAGAGGCGGTGCGGCCGATTCTCATCCGATTCGCGGCTTTGCCGCTGGGCGTGGTCGCGCTCAAGTTGTCCGGTGAGCTCGATCACGACCGGGTTCGCCAGATCGTCGGTGCGGTGGTCGTGATCGGCATCCTGCTAATGTTCCGTTCGCCCGACGTCTCTCGGCAGCGCTGGCCGCAACTCTGGTATTGGGGTGCATTCTTGTCCAGCGGCTTTCTGGTCGGGTTCTGCGGCATTGGCGGACCGCCGCTCGTGATGTGGGTGATCGCCCAGCACTGGCCGCCGGGTCGCGCCCGGGGATTCCTGTTCCTCGTGTTCTTCTCCAGTATGTTTCCCCAACTGGCCATGCTGGGCATCGCGTACGGCGAGGCGATCGTCCCGTCGATGTTGTTGGGTGTGGCCGGAGCGCCCCTCGTCCTCGCCGGCACCTACCTGGGCCTAGTCGTCGGGAGGCGATTCTCCCAACGCTGGCTTCGCACCGTCAGCTTCGGCATCTTGCTGCTAATGGCCCTCGGCGAGGTGGTTCGGCCGTTTCTCGGTTAGCTCTCGGTTTGCCGGTTTCGCCAACCTCCGACACGCCGTACTTGCATCGCGGCCTTGGAATTCGGTAGGCCGGGCAGACTCGGCAAGGAGGTGGGAAGCGCCGACGTGGAAAATACTGCCTAACCGGACGCGACACTTTGGAAAACGGGAATCGACCGCATGCCCAAACATTAGGCACGCGACCCGCTGCCTTCACTTCGCGCATCACTGCCTCGCCGCGAGGCATCCCGCCCGCGTCGACGTAACTGCAATGCCAGCAATGCCATGCGCGCATGGCTTGATCTCGCCGCTAGTATTTCGCATCACCAAGGCCGGAGTGGCCCTGGAGCTCGGCCCCGTTTCGTCCATTGCAGGAGGCAAGCATGTCCGCCCACCTACAGTCCCTCGAAGCCCGCACCACGAACCAGCGACAAGAAGTCGTCCGCATCGCCCAAGATCTCTATCGCCAAAGTCCCGACTGGGTCGCTTTCTTCCGCGAGATCCTCGGCCTTACCGGCGTCGTCCGTCGGGCCTTCCCCACGCCCGAAGAACTCGTCGCGTTCGAGCAAACCGAGGAATACGCCGAAATACAATCGATGCTCGCCAACCTCCGCAAAACTGGCCCGCTCCCCCCGGACGACAACGAACCGACCCGCGTCATCACCGTCCGTATGCCCCGCAGCCTCCACGAATCGCTCCGCGCCGAGGCCCACGACCGTAAGACCAGCATGAACAAGCTCTGTATCTCCAAGCTGCTGCAGGTGATCGGCGACGAATTGATCCCAGCCGATCTCGTGCTATCGGTAAACAGCAAAGGCGAAATCGGCATCGATAAGGCTGGCAGCTAGCGGCCCAGTCGTACGGCAAGAAAAACGGCTCGAAGCGGACCTGTAAGCCGGGTTCTGTCCGCGCGCGGCTCGCGCCGCGCGCGGGACGGCCATTTCTCTAGGGCGCCGGTTACCCGACGCCTCGAGCAGCCTACCCGGAAGTCGATAACGGGCCGAACCGACCCGCAGCGGCACGGCGCGCCGAACGGACGCACCGGCGTCTTGAAACACTGGCAGAGCCAGCGGCACCTCCAACTCGCTGGGTGCCACTGGCTCAGCCAGTGAGTCTGCTAGTGCTTCCGCGCGCCGCGCCGTGCCGCTTGCTCCCTGTTTGGCCTTGCTTCCGGTGGGGTTTGCCTAGCCAAGCCGGTCACCCGGCCTGCTGGTGCGCTCTTACCGCACCGTTTCACCCTTACCGCACGCGGCCGAAGCCGCGCGAGGCGGTCTACTTTCTGTTGCACTTTCCCTAGCCTTGCGGCCGGTGGGCGTTACCCACCACCGTGTCCTGCGAAGCCCGGACTTTCCTCCCGCCGCGGCGATCTCTTGCAAGATCGCTGCTAAGCCGACGACCGTCCGGTCCGCTTCGAGCCGTACCTCTACGATATTCGCCGCTCGGCCGAAGGCATAGTACCCGCTCTCCGTCGTATTCAATGCGCCGCCTGCAACGGGCCTCGCGCCGACTGGACCCGCGCTGCCAACTGACTGATAATCCACTTGTGGTCCCGCCCGTCGCGCCGTTGCCGCGGCAGGGCACTCTGGAGGTTCTCGATGATCTTGCGCCCCGGCGAACAGCCCGTACCCAGCTACCGCTTGCAAGAGCGTCTCGGTCGCGGGGCTATCGGCGAGGTCTGGAAAGCCTCCGCTCCCGGCGGCACTTCGGTCGCGCTGAAGTTCGTCAATCTCGCCGGCAAGCCCGCCATCAAGGAACTCCGCGCCCTGCAACACGTCAAGCAAGTCCGCCACGCCAATCTCACGCCGATCCACGCCTTCTGGATGCTCGATCCGTCCGGCGAGGTTCTCTCCAACGACGCGATCGAAAAGTACTACGCCGGCGCGGCCGCCGGCCGCCACACGTCTCCTCGCGACGAAGCCCGCCCCACTACGCTCATCATCGCCATGCAAATCGGCGACGAAAGCCTCGCCGACCGCCTCGAACATTGCAAACGCGAAGGCCACGCCGGCATTCCCGCCGACGAACTGCTCGACTACATGCGCGACGCCGCCAAGGGCCTCGACTTTCTCAACGCCCCGCGCCACGACCTCGGCGCCGGCCCCGTCGGCATCCAACATTGCGATGTCAAACCGCAGAACATCCTGTTGATGGGCGACTCGGCCAGCGTTTGCGATTTCGGCCTCGCCCGCGTCCTCGGCGAGAGCCACACGACCAGCGCCATGGCCGGCTCGCCCGCCTACATGGCCCCCGAATGCATCGAAGGCCACCAACCGAGCGACGCCACCGACCAATATTCGCTCGCCATCAGCTACGTCGAACTCCGCACCGGCAACTTGCCGTTTCGCGAACTCAACTACGGCGACGTGTTGCACGCACATCTCACCGGCGGACTAAAGCTCGACGCCCTCGCGGAGGTCGAACAACACATCATCCGTCGTGCCACATCGCGCGGCCCCGCCAATCGCTACCCGTCCTGCGTGGCGATGGTCAAGGCGCTGCGCCGCGCCATCGAAGGTCCGTCGATGACCAGTACGGACGGCTCGCTTGCCACGTCCGGATTGTCGTCTTCCGGCTTCTCCTCGACCGACGCATCGCTTGCCGGACCATCGTCCTTCGCCGCCCCCACGCCGCCACCGCAAGCAGCGCCCCCGCAAGCGCCACTGCCAACACCCGCGCCGTCCAAACCATCACCCACGCCGCCGCCCTTGCCATCATCGAGTTCCGCCGACACGGCCGACGCTCGCAAGCTGCAAGTCGCCCAACTCACGCGCGAAGGCAACTTCGAAACGGCGCTAGCCGCAATCGACCAAGGCCAAAGCGTTCTTTCGCCCGCCGAAGTCGCCCAACTCCGCACGGCGGTCGGCAGCCGCTGGTTCGCCCACACGATTCAGCCACTCGTCGACAACGACGACTTTCTCGGTGCCATCGCCGCCGTCGAATCCGGCTCACCGCAATTCGCCGCCGAACAGAAAACCGAGTGGCTCGGCGAAATCAAATCCCGCTGGACTCGCTTTGCCGCCGGTCAACTCAAACGCGGAAGATCCAAGTAACGACCGCGCCGCATTGCACGATACCGAGCCACACGATACCGCGTCGCACGATTCGGACTCCTTAGGAGTACGATCGACTCGCGCGACGCGATTGTCGTGCCACGGGCATTCGCGGCTACACGTTGCGGCTACACGTTACTTTCGCCGCCGAACAACGACTCGACCGCCAGCCCGGCGCGATGCCCACCCCGCAGCGCCCGCGACGCCCGCAGCGCCGACGTCGATTCGCCCGCGGCCGCCGGTTCGTTCGATCGATCCAAAGCACGATCCACGGCATCCAGCCTCGGCCGCACGATCGCCCGCGCCACGCGCCCGACCGCCAGACCTTCGCGGTCGCCGATCGCCGCCACGGCACGGTCGCGGGCGGCCACGATCACCGCTGCCGGTGCCGGCGGACTCGAAGCGGCCTGCGGAATGTCGTCCTCGACAATGGCGAACTTGGTGAGCGAACCGTCCTGATACGTGTTCGTCGTCGAGCCGTTAATGAACAGCGTCCAACCGCCGGTCAGCGTGACGTTGTCCGCGCCGCCGCCCTTAATGAGCACCGTGCCGGCGTCCGTCACGTTCGTGACGCCCGTCGGTGTGCCCGACACGGTCGAACCGGTGTTCGCCATGTCGATCACGTCGATATCGTTCAGTTGGCTCGCCGTGGCCAGGTTCAGCGACGCGGCCGCGGTGAACAACAGCGTGTCGCTCCCCGTTCCGCCGTCGACGGTCGTGACATCGGCCGGGTCGTAGATCAGCACGTCGTCGTCGGCCTCGCCGAACAGCCGGTCGTTGCCGGCGTTGCCGGTGAGCGTGTCCTTGCCCGCGCCGCCCGTGAGCGTATCGTTGGCCGCGCCGCCGGTCAGGGCGTTGTTCCCATCGTTGCCCGTCAGGTTGTTCACCGCCGTAGCGCTGCCGAGGACGTTCTCGAAGTAATCCGAGTTCGCCGAGCCGTTGACGCGTTGCATTGAGAACGTCAATCCCGCAGCCGGCGATTGCGGCCCCGTGTCCGATAGGTCGACCGTCACGCCGACCGTGAAGGCGGCGAAGTCGAGAATGTCGTTGCCGCCGATGATGGTCAGGCCGCCGCTCACCTGCGACGGATCCTCGCGCAGCGTATCGGTCGCCCCGCTACCTTGCGTGAACACGTAGCGATCGTGATGCGTGCCGCCGTCGATCAGGTTCGTGCCCGTGCCGCCGATCAGCCGGTCCTCATGTTTGTCGCCGAACAGCGAATCGTTGCCGTCGCCGCCCACCAGCGTGTCGTTGCCGTCGCCGCCATGGATTTCATCGTCGCCCAGTCCGCCGACGATGGAATTGCCGACCGCGCTGCCGACGATCTCGTCGTCGCCGTCGGACGCGATGATGTTCTCGAAATTCACGGCGAGACCGACCGCCGAAGTCGACACGGTCCGCGTGGCGTCCGCTCCGTGTTTGGCGATCAGTCCTGGCGTAGCGTCGACGCCGGCCGTGCTGATGTCGACCACGACGAAATCGCCCGCGCCGATCGTGGTCGCCGCGAAGCTGAGCGTATCGGTTCCGCCGCCGGGATGCTCCTCGACTTCGACGGTGTCGTTGGCCGCGTCGAGTGCTATTTCGTAAGTGTCGTTGTCCGCGCCGCCGACGAGCGTGTCGTTGCCGCCGCCGGAGACGAGCACGTCGTCGCCGTCGCCCGACACAAACAAATTGTCGCCGCCGTCGCCGGTGAGCGTATCGTTTCCGCTGCCCGACAGAATTATCTCAACGCTCGTCGGATTGGCGATGTTCACGATCCGGTTAAGGTGCGAAATAACGTTGAATGGCAGGTTTGCATTGAGCGGCGTTGTCAGGAAGGTGAAGTCGAGAGTGTCGTTGCCACCCGCCGGCGAGGATGCCTCACCGATCGCGTCGCCTTCGACACCGACCGGAGCGGCGAAGATGAACAGATCGTCGTCCGCGCCGCCGACGTAGAAGTCGCTGCCGGTGCCGCCTTCGATCGTGTCGTTGCCCGCGCCGCCGTCGAGCATGCCGTCGTTGCCGCCGTTGCCGAATAGGTGATCGTTGCCGCCGAGTCCGAACAGGTTGTCCGCACCGCCGAGACCGACGAGCACGTTCGGCCCATTGTCGCCCGTAATATTGTCTCCGGCCGAACCGCCGGTGACGTTCTCGAAGCCCGCGATGCTCGCCGTACCCGTCGCTGCGCCGGTGTTCAAGTTCACCGTAACGCTGGTCGAGTAGGCAGAGTAATTCAGCAAGTCGACGCCGCCGGCCACGTCGATCGTTCCCGCTCCCGCGGCCAATGTCGCGCCATTGAGGAAGTTGAACGTGTCGTCGCCGGAGCCGGAGAGGAAATGCTCGACGGTGTTGGTCGTGAGGTTGATCGTATTGGCGCCTTGCGTCAGCGTCACCGAGGCAACGGCGATGTCGCCGGTGATCGCGGCGGTGATGGCCGATAGATCGAAAGTGTCACTGGCGCCGCCTGGGTCGCTGACGCTGTCGGTACCCCACCCGGCGTCGAAGATGAACAGGTCATCGTCGACACCGCCCGTAACGGTGTCGTTGGCCGCGCCGCCGACGAGTGTGTTCGCGCCGCCTACGCCGGAAAGTTGATCCATGCCGCCGTTGCCTTCCAGGCGGTTATCGGCCGCGGCGTTGCCCGTGAAGATGTCGTTGCCGGCACCGCCGAGTACGACTTCGACGAACAGGGCATTGACGAACGAGAGCGTGCGGTTCGTATGACTGCCAACGCCGGTCGTGAGATTCACCGTCGCGCCGTCCGCGCCGCCGAGCGTGCGCATGTCGAGGACGTCGACGCCACCGGTGGCCAGCGCGACTTCGTCCACGGTGTCGGTCTGCGCCGCTAGGGCAGTGCCGAACGCATACGTATCGTCACCCAATCCGCCGATGGCGTTGTCGTTGCCCTCGCCGCCGGTGAGCGTGTCGTTGCCGTCGCCCGCGTCGAGCAGGTCGTCGCCGCCGTTGCCCTGCAGCACGTCGTCGAAATCCGTGCCATAGAGCGAATCGTTGCCGCCCTTGCCGATGAGAATCACGCTGCCTCTCGTAAACGGACGGGCGTCGAGCGTATTGGCCGCTCCGCCGCCAATCAGCGTGCCGTGTTCGATGCTCACCAGCGTGTCGTTGCCTTGGCCGGTGAGCAAGTTGTCCGACAATGTTTGATCGTTATCGACCTCTTGCAGGACACGGTCTTCCTCGTCGGGATCGACGCCGCCGGTGATCTCGTCGTGGTCTTCGCCGCCCCACAGATCGTCGTTCTTGTCCTGGCCGTCGAGCGTGTCCATGCCCAGCTCGCCGAACATCGTGTCGTCGTCGCCGATCGACAGCGTGCGCGGATCGCCGACCTCGTTGTCGCCAAGCAGGCGGTCGTTTCCGTCTGAGCCGTAAATCTCGTCCTTGCTGTCGGGAATGATGATGTATTCAAAGTTGCCGAAGTCGACGCCGTTGACGATCTGGCCACCGGCGAGGACGACCGTGTGGTACTCCGGAATCATCGGGAACGACTGCGCACGTCCCTCGGGCAGCACCTCGCGGACTTGATACGTCCCGGCCCCTAGTTGCGTGAACCAGTACATGCCCGTCTCGTCCTGCGGCGTGTCCGGATCGTCCGCCATCGTGACGGTCGTCGGCTCGCCGTCGTCGAGCTGGCCGTTCTCGTTTAGGTCGAGATAGATCGTCACGCCCGGCACGCCCGGCTCGTCTGGGTCGTGGCTGCCCAGCGCGTTCTTGTAGTCGTCCCACTTCGTGCCGTGGATTTCGCCGCGGCGCTGCGTACTTGGCTTGTTACCGAAATCGAGTCCTTCGACGACCGTGCCCGGCCCAATGGACACACTCCAGCAGAACTCGACCGGGAACGTCTGCATCATGTTCGCCGGCACGATTTCGCACACGAGGTGATCGCCTGGCGGCAAATGCAGCCAGTACATGCCGGTTTCGTCGACGGCTTGCGTGTTCGGGTTGTCGAACATCGTTTGCGTGCTCGGCTCGCCCTGATCGAACTGGCCGTTGAAGTTCAGATCCGAATAAATCGTCACACCGCCGACGCCCGGTTCGCCCGGATCGCGTTTTCCGTCGCCGTTGATGTCCAGCCACTTGAATCCGTGAACTTCGCCCGATTCCATGTCCGGGCCGTTGCCGAAATCGAATCCTTCTTGCACGCTGCCGGACGTGACGACGACCGTGTATCCTCCCGCTGCCGGCGCAGTTTGCACGAAACCGTTCGGCACGACTTCGCGCACGATGATCGTCGTGGGCGGCAATCCGGCGAGCCAGTACATGCCCGTCTCGTCGACGGCTTGCGTGGTCGGATCGTCGGCCATCGTCACGGTGCTCGGCTCACCCACGTCGAACTGATTGTTGTTGTTCAGGTCGGCGTAGATGGTGACGCCCGCCAAGCCGCCTTCGGCCGCACCACGAACGCCGTCGTAGTCGATGTCGAGCCACTTGAGTCCGTGGATCTCGCCTGTCTCGCCGCCCGTGTCGGGCTTGTTGCCGAAGTCGATATCCTCGATCGTTTGCCCGACGTTGAGCGTCACCGTGTGAAAAGCTGGATTGACCGGGAAGCTTTGGGCGAAACCGCTGGGAACGACTTCGCGAACCCGGTGCGTTCCGGCCGGCACGTTTTCGAGCCAGTACATGCCGGTCTCGTCGAATTCCGGCGTGTTCGGATTGTCGGCCATCGTGACCGCGCCGCGATCGACCGCCGGGTTGTATTGACCATTGCCGTTGATGTCGACGTACACGGTCACGCCGGCCATGCCGGACTCGTTCGCGTCGCGGACGCCGTTTCCGTTGTCGTCGCGCCACTTCAGGCCGTGAATATTCCCGCCGCACGGTTCGGCGATGAGGAACAGATCGAAGCTGGCGTCGAAATCGGCGGCGCTCGTCGCGCGGTGCAGTTCGACGGCGATCAGGTTGTCGCCCGGGAAGAAGAGCGCACCGTTGACGGGAAACATCTGGAATATCTGCCCGTCGTCGGTGGCTGGCCCGGACGCGCTCGTCTGGAAATTAACCGGGCCGGCCGGCATGTTGGTGCGCCCGACCTCGAAACCGTTGAGGTACACGATCGCGCCGTCGTCGCGCAATAGGCCCATGCACGATTGATTGACCGCCTCGATATCTTCGACGAAGAACGGATGGCGGAAATAGTGTGTGACGATCGTGCCTACCGGATCGAAGGCGTTGACGATCGTCGACTCGTCCCCTTCGCCGTAGCCGAGCTGCGCCGGTCCGGCCGGCCACGACGAATCGTCGAAGGCCACGGTCCGCCAGGCGTTGCCCTGGTCCGATCCGTCGTCGAGATACTTCCAGGTCGAACCGCTGGGAATCAAGATCGCCTCGGGAGGCGGCGCGGCGGCGGGTACCGCGGCCGAATCATCAAACGAGAAATCGATCGCGGCCGGGGTGGTCGGTCCGTCGGCCGCAGGACTCGGCGGAACGCCGCCCACCGTCATCTCCCACGACAAGATTTCGTGCCGATTGATCGCCGCATCGGTTGCCGCTGTGAATCCGACCCACAAGTCGGTCGGACCGAGCAAATTGATGGCCAACGTGGTCGCGGGCACGGCCGGCTTGGTTGCCGTTGTCGAAAGATAAACGTCGAGAACGTCGCCAAATCCATCGTAGTCGATCCACGCATGATGGACGCCGCCATCGTTGAATCGCGGCAGTACGCCACTCTGCGCGACGCTGTTCGGTTGGCTCGAAAGGTCGATCGCCACGTGGCTGCCGTTCGTGCCGTTGTTGGTTGCCGGGTCGAATGCGCCGGTGTGGAACGTATCGAACTCCACCGCCAGCGCACCGGAAATGCCCGCCAATCCCATGCCGCCGCCGATCCCGCCGAGGGCCGACAAACCGGTCGGGTCGTTGTGAATGGCGAACGTCAGGCCGTGTCCGCCCGCACCGTCGACGTCGGTCGTGCCGCCGGGTGCCGAGATCTCGAACGTGAAATGCGTTTGGAACGTAAAGTCGCCGGTAAACTCCACCTTCTGACTCAAGAACGCGCTACCGCGCTGATTCACCGAATTCGGCGTCAGCCGCATGCGGCCCTGCGTGAACAAAGCATTGCCGTTGGGCCGGATGATGCCTGCCGCGTTCGTGAAATCGGCGAAACGGATCGGATCCTGGTTCACGTGATTGCCGAAGTCGATGCCGTTGACGATGCCGCCGGACTGGATCGGCACGTTGTGCGGGTTGGCGGCCGTGGGGAAGGTCGGCGTCATGCCAGTCGGCACGACTTCGCGGACGCGATGCACGCCCGGTCGCAAGCCGGTGATCCAGTAGTGCCCTGTCTCATCCTGAGGCGTGGCCGGATCGTCGCCCATCGTCGTGGTGCTTGGCTCGCTGGTCTGGAATTGTCCGTCGCCGTTGACGTCGACGTAAATCGTCACGCCCGGTATGCCCGGCTCCGGGCCGTCGGCCTGCGTATCGCGTTGTCCGTTGCCGTTGAGGTCGTTCCACTTAACGCCGTGGATCTCGCCTTCCTTGTAGTTGCCGAAGTCGCGCTGCGGCACATTCTGGCCGTGAACGACCGTCACCGTGTGTCCGGCGTCGTTCGCGGGGGCCGTCTGCACGCTTCCCGGCGGCAAGTCTTCGCGAATGACGTGTACGCCCGGTGGCAGGTTCTCGAGCCAGTAGCGGCCCCGCTCGTCGATCGCCGTCGTTTGCGGATCGTCGTCGAGCGTCACCGTGTTCGGCTCACCGGCGTCGAAGGCGCCGTTGTTGTTCGTGTCGGAATAGATCGTCACGCCGGGAAGTCCCGGCTCCGGTCCTTCCGTTCCGTCGGGCATCGGCACGTTCGGATCGCGCTGACCGTTGCCGTTGAGGTCGTCCCACTTCGTGCCGGTCACGCCGCCGCCTTCGCCGCGCGTGTTGCCGAAATCTCGGCCTTCGGCGACGGTACCGGCGTCGACGACAACCGTGTGGGCACCATTGTTCGGCGGGAACGTTTGCAGCCAGCCCGTCGGCAGCACTTCGCGGACGACATACGTTCCGGCGGCAACGTCCGTGAACCAGTACATGCCGGCTTCATCTTCCGGCGTGGCCGAGTTGTCCGGCATTGTCGTCGTGGTCGGTTCGCCGGCATCGAACTGGCCGTTGTTGTTCAGATCGAGATAGACCGTAACGTCGGGCACGCCCGGCTCTAGACCTGCGCCAGGTAGGTTATCGCGCTGACGATTACGGTTCGCGTCGTCCCACTTCGTGCCGTGGATTTCGCCGCCACCGCGGGTGTTGCCGAAGTCGCGGCCCTCGACGGTCGAGCCGGCGGAAACCACGACGGTGTGCCCGGTGCCGTTGGGCGGGAACGTTTGTGTCCAGGCCGTCGGCACGACCTCGCGAACGATGTACGTCCCGGCCGGCACGCCCGTGAACCAGTACATGCCCGATTCGTCCTCAGGCGTGGCCGACGAATCCTGCATCGTAACGGTCTCTGGCTCGTTGGCGTCGAGTTGGCCGTTGTTATTGACGTCGAGATAGATCGTCACGCCGGGCAAACCTGGCTCGGACGGTTCTCCCGCCGCGGTGTCGCGTGTTCCGTCGCCGTTAACGTCGTCCCATTTTGTGCCGTGAATGTCTCCGCCGCCGGCGTTGCCAAAATTGCGGTCGTCGACGATGAGTCCCGCGGTAAGCGTCACCACGTGCCCGCCGCCGATGGGGAAGGTTTGCGTCGTGCCCTGCGGTACGACTTCGCGAACGACGTATGTGCCGACGGGCACGCGCTGGAACCAATACATGCCCGCCTCGTTCTGCGGCGTGGCCGAATTGTCCTGCATCGTCGTGGTGGTTGGTTCGCTGGCGTCGAGCCGACCGTCGTTGTTCAGATCGAGATAGATCGTCACGCCGGCGATACCCGGCTCGCCCTGGTCGTGTCGGCGGTTGGCGTTGCGGTCATTCCACTTGGTGCCGTGGATTTCGCCCTCGCAAACGTTGCCAAAGTTCAATCCCTGAATCGGCTGTCCGGAGACGACGTCGCGGTTGTGGAAACCGGTGGACGGGAAAGTCAGGCGGCAACCATCGGGCACGACTTCGCGAATGATGACGCTGCCCGGCTTGATCCCCGCCAGCCAGTACATGCCCAATTCGTTGGTGGACGTGTTCGGATCGTCGGCCATGCTCGTGGTGCTTGGCTCGCCGGCGTCGAGTTGGCCGTTGTTGTTCGTATCGGCATAGATCGTCACGCCGGCCAGACCCGGCTCGCCGGCATCTCGGACGCCATTGCCGTTGCGGTCGTGCCACTTATTTCCGTGAACCTCGCCTTCGCGGATGTTGGCGAAATCGAGCTTGGTGATCGCCTGCCCCGGCACAAGCGAGACGGCGTACTCGCCCGATGCCGGAGCGGTCTGAACGAAACCTGTCGGCACGATTTCGCGCACGGTGTACGAACCCTGCTCCAAGCCGGTGAACCAGTATTCGCCGCGGGGCTTGCCGGAGGTAATCGTCGACGTGCCGAACACGGACGCCAGCAAAAAAGCATCGCTTCGCGTCACGCAGCCGTCTCCGTTGAGATCGGCCGCGGCCATTCGAATGTCGCAGCGGCCCATGCTCGCTTGGAGTGTGCCCAAATCGCCGAGATCCGCCGTACCGTTGTTATCGATGTCGCCGGCAATGCCACTCGACGTGACCGTCGTCGGCTCGCCCGTGTCGAACTGCCCGTTGTTGTTTGAATCGAGGTAGACGGTTACGCCGCCGATGCCCTGCTCGCCGGTATCGCGGACGCCGTTGCCGTTGGCGTCGCTGAACTTGGTGCCGTGAATTTCGCCGGGCATGGCGTAGTTGCCGAAGTCGAGTCCTTCGATCTCGTCGCCGGATCCAAGCGTGACGCTGTGGCCGTCGATCGGGAAGCTGACGACGACGTTGTCGATGCCCCATTGCTCAAATTCGTTGGCCACGGTTGCCAGCAGCGCGTCGAATTCGAGCGACAGCGTGTTACCGATGTGCGGTATGCTCAGCGAGAAATGGTAAACCGAGTCGGCAGGATTGGCCGGTGGCTGCGATGCTGGAATGCCGTTTAGCCCATAGCCGAGCGAATTACTTTCGGCCGCACCGGCCTTGGCCGGATTGTTGCCGACGCCGAACGCGCCAGGATAGGCCTGGTTGGTCGCGGTGTTGCTGAATGTGGTGTCGAGCAGCGTGCCGCCGTCGGCGCGAACCTGTAACCGGTCGGGTCCGTTCGGTCCGCCAGCATTGCCATTCCACGAACCGATGACGAACAGATTGAACGAAATGTCGAGCGTGGAATGGGCTGGAAGGTTGTCGAGGTCGAGCGTGACGGTTTCCGCGCCGAACGGGCCGAGGAAGCCACGCTGGTTCTGCGGTGTGCGGGCGATTTCGAGGCGACCGGGATGATCCGGGCTGTCGCTCGACCAATCGCGCGACACGGTGACCGACTCGAAACGGTCGAAGCTCTGCACGTTGCGGACGGGGTACGTGCGCACGTAGCCGGCCGGCACGATTTCGCGAATTGTGTAGTCGCCGGGAAACAGATTCTCGATCCAATAGTTGCCCGTCTCGTCGATGTCCTCGGTTTCCGGATCGTCGGCCATCGTGAACGCGAATTGCTCCGTACCGGCATCCCAAACGCCGTCGTTATTTGCGTCGGCCCAAACGAATACGCCGGCTAGTCCCGGCTCGCCCTCGTCGCGGAGACCGTCTTGATCCTCGTCGCTCCACTTCGTGCCGTGAACCGTGGCTAGCTCGAAGTTGCCGAACTCGAAACCGCCGGCAACTTCTCCTCCGTCGACGGTCGTCATGTGCGAACCGCCGAGCGGGGCCGTTTGCACCCAGTTGTTCTGCAGGATTTCGACGATGGTGTACGTGCCGCCGTCGAGGTCGGTGAACTCGTAGTTACCGTCTGCGTCGGTTTCGGTTTCGTCAACCAATTCGCCCTGGTCGTCGAGAACCTGAATCGTCCAGCCAGCGAGGCCCGGCTCGCCGTCGCCGCGGATGCCGTCGCCGTCGATGTCGCGATACTTCTTGCCGCTGATCGTGGCGACGCCAGGATCGTCGAAGGTGACTTCGTCGGTCGACGTGCAACCGACCGGCACGAACCCGCCGGAGAGCGGCGCGCCGGGATAGGCGGGCGTCGTCCACTCGGTCCAGAAGGCGTTGTAGCCGTCGTCGTGCGTGCCGCCCCAGATGTCGTCGGCCGCCGTCGTGCCGCAGATGAAGTCGTCGTCGGGGTTGCCTTCGACGTGGTGGCCCATATTCACCGGGTCGGCGGTGTCGCCGGGGATGTACGAATAGATCACGTCGTTGCCGAAGCCGCCGAACAAGTCGTCGAGGCCTTCGTCGCCGATCAGCAAGTCGTTGTCCGCGTCGCCGACCATCGTGTCGTCGCCGATGTCGCCGACCATGCTGTCGTGTCCGCTGCCGCCGCGCATCGAGTCGTTGCCGACCTGACCGAGCAACGTGTCGTGGCCGCTGCCGCCGAACATGGTGTCGTTGCCGTCGTTGCCTTCGAGGTAGTCGCGGCCCGGTCCGCCGTCGATCGAATCGTGACCCAACTGGCCGAAGATCGTATCGTTCTGCGCGCCGCCATCGATGGTGTCGTTGCCGCTGCCGCCTTCGATGTAGTCTTTGCCACCGTCGCCGCTGATCGAATCCGCGCCGCTCATTCCGAACAACGTGTCGTCGCCTGCGCCGCCGACAATCGTGTCGTTCTCGGTTCCCGCGTCGACGTAGTCGTTGCCTGCACCGGCGTCGATGTCGTCGGCACCTTGGCCGGAGATGATCGAATCGTTGCCGTCGCCGCCGGTGATCGTGTCGTTGCCGTCGCCGGATTCGACGGTGTCATTGCCGCCGCCAGCCGCGATCGAGTCGGCATCGACGCCGGAATCGATGAAGTCGTCGCCCGTGCCGCCGTCGATGGTGTCGGAGCCAACCTCGGTGGTGATGATATCCTTACCGCCGCCGCCGGTGACCAAATCGTTGCCGCTGCCCGAGGTGAGCGTGTCGTCCCCTTCGCCGCCATGGATCGTGATGTCCATCGTCAGGCCGACCGTTTCGATGCGGTCGTTGCCCTTGCCGCCGTCGGCGTAGATCTGCGTCACGCCGCCGAAGCGCTGGGTGAAGCCCATGCCGTCGACGCTGATCACGCCGCCGCCGAGCTGTGTGAGCGTGAAGTCCTCGGCCACGTCGCTGCTGACGCCCGGCTGCCGCTCGCCGGCGAGCGAACCGCTGTGCAACACGAGCGTGCCGGCCGGAACGATCGTGCCGTCGGGCATCGTTTCGTTTCCGTCGGTGACGTGGGCCGTCTCGTACTTCGGACATTCGTTCATGAACTGGAAGATCAGCGCGTTGACAATGTCCTTACTGCCGTCGGCGCCGAACACCGACCACACGAGCCGGACAATCGCTCGCAACTCCCCGGTCAGATCGAACAAGCACGCCAACCCGTCTTGCTTGACGATCTGAGCGATTTCGTCCAGGTACATCTTGCCGTCGTTGTCGACGTCGCGCCAGTTGGCGTCGATCGTCGCCACGAGCGCGCCCTCGATGCCCGCCGACGCGATCAACACATCCAACTCAGCGCGCAACCGCGCCCCGATCAAGAATCCAAACTCCGGAATATCTTCGCCGCTGTCGACGTTCGCCCGATCGCCGAAGAAGAATCCGTCGAAGAAGTTGTGCGTTTCGAGGATGCCGCGCGTGTCGTAGCCGACCGACAGATCGGCGAACACGCCGAGATCGAACCCGACCGTGACCTTGAGCGGATACACGACCGGAATCGGGCGGAACGACTGTTCGAGCGTGAACAGCAGATCGAACCGCGGGATGTCCCACGTGACGATATTCGCCCGCTGCCCCAGCAGCAGCTTGATGATGTTGGCGGGCTTGATGATGTCGATCGAGATGCCCAGCCCGTCCGTGCCTTCGGGATCTGGCTCGCGTTCGGCCTTCTGAAAGACTCCGGCGACCGCGGCGTTGAGCGTGTCGATCTGGTTGACCACCGACGCGCCGAAGCTGGGGTTATCGGCCAGGTAGTCGGTCGAGTCGAAGTTGGCGGCCCACAGATTGTTGTCGAAACTAAAGCCGTTGCTGCCGTCGATTGTGATCGTGCCGAAGTTGATCGCCACGTTCTCGCCGGGTCCGAATCCAGCCAGCGTGTCGATGACGCTGATGACTTGATCGGCGACGCCGATGAACCGCTTGGCCGTCGCGCCTTGTTCGGGATTGCGAATGAACGCCAGGTCGAGGAACGTCACCTTGCCGCGGCCTGCCAACTCCGACAACTGCGAAAGGCCCGGCACTTCGGTCAACAGGAACTTGATCGCCGGTTTGATCGGGTCGATGAACTCATCGACGTCCTTGAGCACTTTGCCGATGTGCTTGGAGAGGAAATCGCCGAGGTCGAGCCGGATGTCCTTGAATTGCAGCGTAGGCGTATCGAAATCGACATCGATGCCCGACGAACCGGTCGAGACCTCGACGCCGAAGCTGACCATCAGATCGGTGCGGATGCTGGGCAGGTTGGCGTTGATCTCGGCGGCCAGTTCTAGATTGATCTCGGCCATCGTGTCGAGCTTGACTGTGAACAGTTCGTGGAACGGGCGGTCGCCGATGTCGGAGACGTACAACCGGCGGTAGCCGTCCGGATCGTCCGGTCCGACGGTCGCTACGTCGAGGGTGAGCATGCCGCCGACGCCGGTGCCGCGGGTGCCGTCGTCGTTGAGAATGTCGGTGGCCGAAAGCTCGAGGCCGAACAAATTTATGCCGAGGCTGGTGGGAATCGGATCGACGCCGCTGTTGTCGACGGCCAGACCGACGTCGATGTTGAATTCGAATTCGGGATCGTCGTAGTCGCTGTCAGAGTTGTCCATGTCGTCTTCGTCGTTGAGGACGAAGTAGAAGCCGCTCTCGCGATCGATGCCGACACCGAAGTCGATCTTGTAGTCCCAGCCGACGCGGACGCCGCCGGT
This sequence comes from Planctomycetota bacterium, assembly GCA_029259895.1. Classification (GTDB taxonomy): domain Bacteria; phylum Planctomycetota; class Planctomycetia; order Pirellulales; family PLA5; genus PLA5. Next base: position 4,132 of record JAJDEG010000623.1, on the reverse strand, counting down.
GGCCATCGGCTCGATCGGCAGGCCCTTGACGTTCGTGTTGAAGTCGACCGTCGTTTCGTCGCTGCCGGCGATCGTCACGATAATCTCGAAATTGTCGGTCGTCAGATTGACGATCACGTCGTCGATGTCGATTGTCGAGTCGGCGTCCTCGGGCCGATCGGCGAGCAAATCGATGCCGTCTGGGCCGAGCAAGTCGAAAACTTCCTGCTGGATGAACGCGGCCACGTCTTCGAGCGAGCCGCCGACGTCTTCCAGGAAATCGCAAATCGGCGTGACGAACTGCGTACGGAGCTTGCCGAGGAACGTGCCGGTCGTGTCGAGCGCGCCGCCGACCAGCGGCAGCTTGGCGGCGATGTCGCTGGTCAGACCGGTTTCGAGCACGTCGAGCAGCGACTCGACGCCCTGGCAAATGAGCGTGAGGTCGAAGTCGATGTTCGCAAACATGTCCGCAATCGCCGCTTCGTCGAAATGGAACTGCGGATCGAAAGGATCTTCGAGGCCGATGGCCAGGGTCACCGCGTCTTCCGCGGTGCTATTGAGAAATTCGACGTCGACGGTGCCGGTGAGGATGCCCTGTACGTCGAGTTCGAGGCTCGAAACGAAATCGCTCAGGAAGGTGCCCAGCGGAATCGCGCCCAGCGTGTTGCCGTCGGTTGGAGTCTGGTCGAACGTTACGTCGAGCGCGGCGCGGTTGCCGACCACGTTAACGTTCGGCGCGGCGTCGGTGCGGTAGGAGACCGTGACCATCGCGCCAGCGGCCGGCTGCACGTTGCTGGCGAAGGTGAGCGTGGTGCCGACGATCGAGAAATCTTCCGCCGGCCGCGGATCGGTCTCGCTGTCGACGTGGACGATCACCAGCCGCGGGTCTTCGTTCCACGGTTGGGCGGAGAGCGTCACGTGGCGATTGCCGCTGGCTCCGGCGACCGTGACGTGGTCCTCATTGCCCTTGACTAACGACATGTCGATGTCGCCTTCGAGCAGATCGAGTTGGCCAAAGCGGACGTCGGCCGAGGCCTGTCCGGCGAACCCAGCGTTGAGGTTTAGCTGCGTCTGCACGTGGTCGGTGTAGCCGCAACTGATCTGTGCCGGCCCGGCGATGACGAAGGGTAGGAAACTCGACAGATCGAACGCCGCACCGAAGCCAAGGCTCAGCGTGCCGCCGGCCCGAAGGGTGAGATCGGCGCCGAGTTCGATTTCGACCGGTCCCAGGTCCGGCACGTTCAGGTCCGGCTCGAAGTCGAGGCTCACCAGATCGGAGCCGTCGAGAATGATGCCGACAATCAGCGCGTTTTCGACGTCCGACGTGTTGCAGTTGTAATCGACGAAGTCGAGCTTCGTGGTGACGTCGAGGCCCGGCAGCGCCGATTCGAGCGCCGTGGTGACGGCGTCCTCGATGCGCTGTTCGAGCTTTTCCAGGTCCGGCACGAGCGACTCGAACGTATCGAGCGCGTCGAGCAGCGCCTGCTTGCCGGGGGCGGCGTTCGGAACGGCTTCGATCGCCTTGCGAGCGTTCTTGGTAGCGGCCAGTAACCGGCCCGGCAGGCGGTTGATGTCGCCGATGTCAAGATTGCCAGACGCGGGCGAACCTGCCGCGGGCGAGCCGCCGGAAAACGAACCGAGGTCGATCTCGTTGATCACGGCGCGGAGCTTGTCTAGCGCGCTAAACAGTGGGTCTTTGTTGACGAACGGAATGTTGAGGTCGCCGATTGCCGTTTCGACCTGATCGAGCATGTCGTCTAGCGCGTCGGGATCGATCTCGGACGTGATCTCGTTGATCTTGTCGAGCAGATCGTCGAGATACCCCAGCGCATCGGCCAGCGACGCGTTGACGAGTGGGATCGGCTCGTTGAGCCACGGGATGTCTTCGTTCTCGAGCAGCAAGTCGACGACGTTGTTGACGATTTCGAGCACTTCGGCGATCGACAGATCTTTGAGGCCGGCAAAGGCGTCGGCGTTCGTGGTGAAGTCGAACTGAATTGACGTGATGTCGGTCGGGTCGTCGAGGCTGATATCGAGCGTGGCGATGTTGCTGGAATCGCCGATCGTCATCAACAGCGGCGATGAGACTTCCAGCGTGCCGTCGGCGACGAACATCGGCGCGTCGAGATCAACGAGGTCGCTGATGTCGGTGGTTTCGAGAATCTCCTTGAGCGTGATGCGGCCGTCGGGCGAGCTGCTCGGATCGGTAAGCCGCGCGTCGAGATGGGCCTCGAACAGCAGTTCGTCCGTGGCGGTGACGTCGAAGCTCAAGAAGCCAAGACCGGCGCTGAGCGAAAGGCCGTTGGTCTCGAAGGACGCATCGATCGAAAGGTTATTCTCGCTGACGTCCGACTCGACGATAAAGATGCGGTCGGACGACGATTCACCGTGCAGCGAGCTACCGGCGATGGTGTCGGTTCCCTGCGATGAACCGGCGATGCCCAGCGCCGAGCTCGTCATCGTCGAGGAGATGTCGACGTCGTCGCCGCTAATCGTGGTGACGGAGAGTCCTTTGTCAGCGTTGATCGCAACGGTTACCGGCGCGGCGGCTTCGATCGCCGCGATCACGTCGCCGATGTCGGTCGCGCCGTCGAGATCGACGTTGTAACCGGTCGGCACGCCCAAGGGGTCGATGGTGATGACGAAATCGGTTCGATTGGGCGTTTCCGCGCCGGTGAAGCCGATGTCGGACAGGTTGCTGACGTTGGCGAGAGCGACGGACGTGACTTCGGCATGAATGCCGCGGAGCGCGAGCTTGCCGGTGTCGCTGTCGACGCTGAAGCGGACGACGTCGTCGAGGTTGGTGATGTTCGGATCGGTGTAGCCCGTCGCGGCGACGGCGGCCAGCGCGGCGTTGAGATCGGCGGCCAGCGCGGCGTTGTCGTAGTTGTTGGTGGTCGTGGCGTCGTCGAGCGTGACGGCGACCGGAGCGCCGCCGTTGACGATGACGTTGAACGATACGTCGGGCGACACGCGGCCTTGGGCGTCGGGCACGGAGTTCGTCGCCAAAATGCCGACGTCGAGCGGGATGCCGTTGCTGCCGTTGACGTCGACGAGCAACGTGGCGTTGTCGAGCACAAACGAACTGCCCAGTTCTCCGAGGTAAATGCCCGCGCGGAACGACAGCTCGACCGTGGCGTTGAACTCGGCCGTCGCGTCGGCGATGATTTCGAGCGTGCCGAGAATGCCCAGATCGAACCCTTCGTCGAAGTTGAGGTCGATCGTGCGGGTGAATTCTTTGTTCAGGGCGATGTTGAAGTAGAGAATGTCATCGACGGCGTCGTACTCGCTATCGACCATGAAACCGCCAGGTAGCGGGCCGTCAGAGATGGCGGCGAGTTCCGTGGCCAGGTTGTCGACGAGATCGTTGATCGTCGGGTACTTGAGATCCGGCACATCGCGGATGCCGGCGAAACCGAGCGGCGACGACGGCGGCGTGAGCGTATCTGGGTCGTAGGCTTCGGTGGCCGAAGCGCCGTTGGCGAAACCAAGTTCCGCGTCGTCGGCGATGCTGTTGACCGTGATCTTCGTAATCGTCGGATCGGTGGCCGCCAGCGCGATCTTCGTCCCGCCCGGATCCTTGACGGCCACGACGTCGTATACGCCGGCCAGCAGCAAGGCGTCGTTGACGTCGTCGAGCAGCGTGTCGAAATTGAAGTTGTCGTTCGTGTGCGGAACGTTCAGCGGCGCGGCCGCGTCGATTTCGGTTTGCGTGGGCGTGCCAACTTTAATTTCGACGACGTAGGGAGTGACGCCGGACTCGCGTTCGAGGTCGAGCGTGAAGCTGGCGTCGGCGGCGAGTTGACCGTCATTGGCCGCGGCGCTGCCGGCGGTGAGACGTAGCGTGGTGATGGTGAGCGATTGGGCGAAACCTTCGTTCGCCGTCTCGAACTCGAGCCTGCCGTCGCTGTCGTCGTCCTTGGCGACGAGCACGTCGGAGAGATCGAGAAATCCGGCGTAGGGAACGCTGGCCAGCGCGTCGTTATTGAGTTCGTTGAGCCAGGCGGCGGTCGTGGCGTACGTGCCGGCGTCGACGGTGACTTCGTGCGGGTTGCCGCCGTTGAAGATGACGAAGAACGGCGTGGCAGCAATGGCGGCGTTGCTGGCGAGGCCTTGCCCTTCGGCGTTGGCCTTTTGCACGAGTCGCGTCTGC
>JAJDEG010000622.1 GCA_029259895.1 Planctomycetota bacterium | reverse complement strand
TTGGCCGCCGAGGCTACGAAGGCCAGGCGCAAGGTAACGCAATTCGAGTCGGCCCACCGGCGGGCGACCGCCGCGCGCGAGGCCCTCGCCGCCGACGCGGAAGCGGGCGCGGCTAATTCCGGAGTCGGCGGTTACTTGTGCTACTTGCAAGGCAAATGGGATGAGGGCCTGCCGTATCTCGCCAAGGGCGAGGACGCGTCGGCGAAAAAAGCGGCTGGATTGGACCTCGCCGCGCCGACCGAACCGGACGCGCAAAAGGCCGTCGCCGATGCCTGGTGGCTCGTCGCCGGCCGCCAAAACGGCATCGCCAAGGCGCAAGTCATGTTGCGCGCTCGGCATTGGTACGACCAGATGCGACGCTCCCTCGATATCGCGGAACAGGAACAGCTTCGCGCTCGGCTTGAAATGATCGACAAGTTTGCCGCGTTGACCGGCGTGAATGTCGAACTTGGCTTGGACGCCGAACTGCCCGAGTCGACGGGCAAGCTTAGCCCCACACAGCGCGGCCGCGTGCAGCAATTGCTCGCCGATTTCCGCCGCGCGGCGGGTAACCCCAGCCGGCTGGAATCGACCGCCAACAAGCTGCTCACCATCGGCGGTCCGGCGGTTTCGCAGTTGCTACTGGAGGTAAACAAGCAGTTGCAGCCGCAATTGCGGCGCTACGGCGAAGCATTCACGCAGCAAGCGGCGTCGGTGCAAGCCAGCCGCGGCGGAGCGAATGTAGCCGAAGTCGATCGGCTGAGAGCGCAGGTGCTGGCGCTGAAAGAAATGCCGAACTTGACCAAGGACATGATCGTCCAGCAGGGCGATCCGGCGATGGCACAATTGACCGAGATGCTGGTCGTTCAACCGCAGATGGTACTCGAACGTTCGGCAAGACTACGCGACGAACGCGGAAAACTGCTGGCCCTGGGCCGGCAATGGGAGCGGGCGTCGCAATATCTAATCGCCGCCATGCAGGAGGAAGAAGCCAAGGCGAAAGCTCGCGGCGGTCGTGGTCGACCTGAACCCGACGCCGCCGCCGACGCGGCCGAAGCCAGCGAGCCGCCGCCACCGCCGAATTTCGAGCGCTACCTCGCCGGCGAAGAAGAACTAGCCGCCAAAATGGTCATGCCGATGGACGACGCCGCCAGGGCCGCGCTGGCCGAGAACGGCAAGCTGATCGGCCAGATCGAAACGGAAGAAGCCAGGGCTATTCTCGCCTGCAACCTGATGCGGCAACTGCTGGGGCTGTCCGTGCTGAAGATCGATTTGAAACTATGCGAGGCAGCGCGCGATCATTCCAAGGACATGGCGACGCTCGGTTTCTTTGCCCACGAATCGCCCGTGCCCGGCAAGACGACGCCGTGGGACCGCGCCCAAAACTTCGGCACCAGCGCTTCGGGCGAGAACATCGCGATGGGCTACGCCGACGGCAACGCCGCCAACCTAGGCTGGTTCCACAGCCCGGGGCACCACAAGAACATGCTCGGTAATCACAACCGGATCGGGTTGGGCGTGCATAACGCGCACTACACGGAGTTGTTCGGGCGGTAAGTGAATGAGGAACGAATGACTGATAAAGGTTTTGTCTTAAGGGCCAAACAGATCGAACCGCTGGCCGTTGGTTACGGCTCTTGCTTCGCGACGGACATGATTACCGTTGCGGGTCGAAAAGTCGGTTACAAGTATCGCGATAACCCAGGACTTTCGGACAGCGGCGAAGTCAACTTCCGCGGCCAGTGGTATGCGGGCTAGCAGGAGCCGATTGTCGACCGCGAGACCTGGAATCGCGTGCAAGCGATTATCGGCCAACACGTCTATCGGTCACACGAGATGACCTACGCGGGCAAGGCAATTACTTGTGGACATTGCGGCCATCCGATCACCGGCGAACGAAAAACCAAACAGACGAAGAATGGCGAACGCGAGTACGTCTACTATCGCTGCACGTACTACAACGTGCCCGGCCATCCGCGAACACGCATCACCGAAGCCGCTCTTGACCGGCAAGTGCTGACGCTATTCGACCGGATGCGGATCGAAGATGACGGCGTCCGCGAGTGGTTTCGGGCCGTCCTTCAATCGCAAACCCTCGACGATCAGGCGGAAACTCGTGCCCAGCGCGGAGAATTGATGCGACAACTCACGCTACTGGCGAACCAACAAGACCGCCTATTGAATATGCGGCTCGGCGATCAAATCGACGAGGATACGTTCGCCGCCAAGCACACCGAACTTCGCGACCGCACGGCGTCGATCAAGCTGCAAATCGACGTTTTGGACCGCTCGCGAGACGAAACGGCGGAGCTAGCCGTTAAGGTGTTTGAAATTTCGCAAACCTTGCGGCAGCAATGGCTTACGGTCGATTACGCGACAAAACGTCGTATCCTCGAAATCGTGTGTTTGAACTGCACGCTCGTCGACGTAACTCTTTTCCCCACAATAAGAAAGCCCTTCGACGTTTTCGCCGAAGGGCTCAATTGTCACGACAGTCGGGGCGACAGGATTTGAACCTGCGACCTTTTGACCCCCAGACGCCTCAGAATGTCACCGAGAAAGTGCGTTTTCCCCGAGGAAAACGACATTTTGCCACGAATACGGGGGCTTTGCAAGCATTCTCACGCATACGCATATTTGCCGAAGAATACGCGGTATTCTCGCCAGTCGGGGGAGCGCAAAACGGTACATACCGCTTTGGCGAACCGAGGCGGTCGTCGGTTTAATCGCATGACGACGGCAACGTCGCACAGCCCCTCGGTGACGTCGGCGGCTTTTCTCAGCCCCTCAGGCGGTCGACGGTCGGTCGCATTAGCGTGCGCTTGGTCGCTCGATTCGGCATAGGTTCTCGGCGCGCCTCGGCGGCGCGGACGCATTCCGCCAAAATCGAACGAACCGTCATCCGCCAAACGCCGATGCATATACACGGCGGCGGTGCGAATGCGCTGTCCGCCCCCAACTTGCCATTACACCATACGTCGAGCGGTACACCCTTTATGCACGAAAGCGAATCCACCACCATCGCTACTGGCGAACGCCGGCAGTCGATACGATTTCCGGCGCAGGTCGAAACCGTACAGCTTTGCTTTTGCGCCACCGCCCACGTAATCGACGAATCGTGGGGCGGCATCGGGGTGGTCGTCGACGCGAAAACCAAGGTACGTGTCGGTCAACAGCTGAGCATCGAGTACAACGGCGCGGCGATGCCAGCTATCGTGCGAAAGATTGACGAACGCATAGACGGTAGTAGCTTTGTTGGTCTCGAATGGAAAAGCTTTCCCGCCGATTGAATACCGAAACGCTGTCGCGTATGCCCTTCGGGGTAGACCCGGTGTGCGGCGAGTAGCCCCTCTGCCGCGCGCCGGGTTTTCATTGCGCTGAATCTCCCGAACGCATCGCAGTCCGCGCCGGGCAGCCGCAGTCGGCAAAACGATTCTTCCTTTCGTAACGGTCGAAGCGACGGCGGTTGCCTGCGTGTTCCAAATATGTTGTTCGCTGTGCGGGTAAGCGCACCGCCCGCGACATATCGTTGCGATATCGGATGGAAACAACACAGAGAAATGGCCGGCGCGTGACGACACAAACCGAATCGAACACGGACACGCCGAAAACGGTTGTCCTCGACCGCAGGGAATTCACCCGCTTTCCATCGCGGGCAGTATGCGTGACGTTGCGCAGAGAATCCGGAGAATCGACGGTGGCCACAGTGGAAGTTGAATCCATCCGTGGCATTGCCCTATGGTTGGATAGCAACATCGGCTTGATGATGTGTGAAACCGTGTGCGTCGTCTGCGATAAACTCGCGATGCCCGCAATCGTTCGGCGTGTCGAAGCGCACGATGACGGGATGGTTTTCGCGATGCTTGAATGGACAACGCCCGAGCCATCGGTTAATTGCTAGCACCGCTACCTTCCCGATATCAAGTAAACTCCGCCATGCCGGCTCGCCGATGCAATTGACTGGGAAGCTCTGACCCAGCCTAGCCGAGCACGCCAAGGGGCAGGTCACACCCCGCATTTCGTGAACGGGAATCACGTTCGACGCGATGCGGGGTGTTTTTGTTCGCGACGAATTCGCCAATCGCCTCACGTCGCGTCTCCCGCGTCCGCCGTCCCGACGACTCGCAACCCGCCGACGCTGCCGAACGTGCGTTAGGCGTGAACGTCGTGCGTCGTTTGTCGCCGACGGTGCCGTCAATCGCGGTTATCGGCGTCGATTAGTCGGTTTCGCGTTTCCGCCAGCCCAACGGCGTCGAATATTTCGTTCGCCCAGCCCAGCCCCTTCATGCCGGCGGCAACGTGCCACGCCTCGACGATGCCCAAGAGCACTCGGTCGTGCTGCTCGGCATCGAGCGGCAACTCGGCGATGACGGGTTGCACGTTCTCGACGAAAGCGATGCCCGCGTCGAGCAGCCGGTCGCGTGGTGCCCTGCCGCCGATGTTGCGAACGAACCATTCCGCCGCCGCATCGAGGCTATGAACCGGCATCCCGTTGTCGCGGTGCCGCCGCACGCTCTTGTGGTCGGCTAGCCCCAGGTGTTCGGCAATCTCTCGCAACGTCGGTCGCCTCGTGCCCATCGGCTCGCCCTTGGGGGTCCAGATTTTCTAGTTCGTAGGCGCAAAAACCTTGCAAATCAAAGACCCGAATTAGGCGGGTACCCCCGTCGGAGGACCCTGCCAGAATCGTCGGATTCGTTCGCCAGCAACTCGACGAATGCCGCTGGCGGCTCGGTCGCGAGCACTTCGCGGAGCGGCGTCTCGTGGTGCCGTACAATTTCCCGCCGCAACGTGTCGGCGTAGTCGCGGAATTGACTCAACCGATACGCTCCGTGGTCGCCCAGGTCGTCGGCTTTGCATTGCAGTCGATAGGGCCACGGCGTCGCGTTCGCTCGCCAAGCCAAATGACAAAGCGCTCGCAGCCATGTCCCGCCATGCCCGACCACGTCGTCGACCGCGACGTCGGTTGACATTGCCGCAACGGTGAACGCCTCGGTGACATCGGAGTCGAGCATCGACAATGGAAAGCAGACCCGGTGCGCCAACTCGTGAATCGTCGTCCGGCAAACCGCTTTCAGCCGCCAGCCCCAAGGCTTGGCATTCGCCGCGAACCACTCAACGTCGAGCAGGCAGGCGAAACCACGACCACGCCAGCGCCCTTGCGATTCGAGTATTGGCCTTAGGAGCAGGTCAAACGACGGGTGCGTCGCGCCAATGCAGGTCGACGAATCGAACCACGCCGCCGAGGCGGCATCGAGCAGGTAAACCGGACCGTCGCCCAATTCGACCGGCTCGATGGCGCGGAGCAGCCCCTCGGCGTGACTTAGGATACGAGCGTTTTCATCGTTCACGGTTGCAGTATCTCCGCGTTCAACTTCGATTGCTCGGCGTCCAGTTCCAACAACGCAGCGTCGCACTCGGCGATGATTCGTTGCGCCAACTCGACCCGCTGCCGCTGCGTGGCTTCGTTCTTCTTGTCGACGGGGTCGAGCTTGAATCCATGCTCGGCATTGCGTGCCAAAATGCGTTCGTTGTGTGCCAGAACTTCGGATACCTCGCTTCGCCGCTCCGCCTCGGCTTTGCGTTTCTTGGCGAGTTGTCCCCGTTCCTCGGCAATTTCCGCCATGCGGCTTTTGATGCGGTCCGATGCCGTCGCTTCCAATTCTCGCCTCGCCGCGGATTCGTGAGAGAAAACGAACGCCTCGGACGCGCTCGCCTGTTGGTCGGCAAGCACGATTCTGCGCTTGAATTCGGCGGCGGATTTTCTCGCCTCGACAACTAGCGCATCTCTTTGCTGGCGATGTTCTGCGGCTTCGTTGGCTTTCGCATTGCATTGCGCCAGCACGCTTGCAACTTCACGCCGTCGTTTGAGCACAGCCACCGCTTGCAGCAATTCGTCGGGCGTGCGTTTCGATGCGTCGAGAATCTTCTCGACCTCGCCTTCGTCGGCGTTAGCACCATCGGCGAGCGTCACGACCAGCCCGCCAAAGGTTTGCCCCGCCAGTTCCTCTTTGCGGCGTGTGCCGCTTATCAATCGTTCGATGAGGGTCGCCATAGTTTGTTCTCCGATTGCCCTCGTGATTAAGTCGCTCGCGCCGGCGGAGGACAAATACCGGCGCGAGCGTGAGCCGCCACGGCTCGATGTGTGCCTGGATTGCTAATTCCTCGTATGTTGACGCTGGGGCGGCGATGTCGACGCATCGCATCGCCGCAAGATTTCCTCACGCCTTTCGAGCACCCGCTCCGCTCGCCGTGGCGGAGAGCAGCTTAGGCAATGCCAGCCGTCGAGCAGGTCCACCCAGCCGGCGCACGAGCAGCACGTCGAGCAGCAGGGCGTGGCGTCGGTCCAATCGTCGGCGGCTTCCCACGAGTCCGGCTCGATGTCCTCGACGTTGCCCTCGGCGGCGTAGTCGACCCAGCGCCGACCCTCGGCGATGTCGAGCAGCAGTAGTTTGACGGCGTTCTCTGGCGGCGGTGAGCAGCCCCAGCACGCGACCGTACCCGCTCCGGTCCGCCAGCCGATTGCCGCCCCGCAGCTTTCGCACGCGAACGCCTCGCATTCGTCGTCGGCATCGGCGGAACTACCGTTTTTTTCGGTGTTCGCGGGGGTTGTGCCGACTGCCGACACACTTAGCGCTGCCAGCACGTCGTTTTTGTGCTCAGCCAGCAGGCGGACCATAGCGGCGGCGGTGCGTGGTCCGGTGACGACCAACCGGTCGCGCTCGGCGGTAATTCGCAGCCCCGCCGCCCGTGCCTCAGCCAGTAGCGTCAAAACGTCCATGTTTCCTCCCCTGCATCCTCCGCCGCCTCGGCGAGCATGCCGTTGACGGCGTCCACGTCGCATGCGTCGACGGGCTTGTCGGCGTTGTCGGCGTCACCACAACCGGCGTTTTCTACGGGGTTTTCGAGGGTTCCGCCGACTGCCGACACTGCCGACAATCGAAACACGCGCTTTGATGCCCCGCCCTTCGGACCGGGCGGCACGACTTCCCACGCCCCCAGCCCTGCCACCGTCAGCTTGTTTAGCTCCGCCTCGGCGTCATCCGTCCTGCCGCGAAAACGGCGGTCGCTCTTTTCCAATTCCCGCACGGTGATTGTGCCGTCCTTGCGGCGAATCAGGTCGACGGTCCGCCGTAGTTCAGCGGCGTCGGGGTCGTCGCCCATCACGCCGTAGATGCGGCGTGCCTCCGCTCCGAACCAACGAGCCAGCGCTGCCCCCGCCTCGACGCTTCTGTCGTCGACCTTGTTCTTGTTTTCGAGCGTGTCATCCGCCGCCCATCGCAGCAGGTGAACGAGCAAGGCGAACCGGGCGGCGTAGCCTTCCAGCTTCGACCACGCCGCCGCCAGGTCGCCGGTCAAGTCCGCCTGCTCAAGCGCATGCTCGTTATAGAAGCGAATCCAGACCGCCTTGCCCTCGGCGGTCAATGCCAAGTCGACTGGCTTCGCTTTGCCATCGTCATCGACATCGAAGTCGAGGGCGAGCAACCGCTCGAAGATGAAGTCGAGGGCGTCCTCGGTAGCTTCGTCGACGGTCGCCTCGGTCCACCGTTTCGGCTGCACGGGCGGCATGGCGAGCAGCAGGCGAGCAGACAGACCGCTCTCAAAATGTTCCGGCGTGAGAATCCGCCTTAGGATGCCGGGTTGAATTCCGCCCACAACCCACGTTCCCGCTCGCGGCACGTATATCAGTTTCGTTGCCCCCGTCTTGCGGTCGTTCGTCACGGCACGAGCACCGTGCATTTTCAGCCAGACCGCAGCGTCGCCGCCCTTACCGCCTTTGTATTGATTCAGCCCCAGCACCCAACCCGCCAACTCGTCGCGCTTGGCAAGCAGACCACGCGGGGCGTGCTGCAATCGGTCGACGACCGCCTCGGTGGTGATGTCGTCGATGATGAATCGAGCCGGCTGCGGCTCTTGTGGTTTCTCTGGCGGTGGCTCGCCCGCCTTGCGTCCGTTTTTCTTCCACGTCAACAAGTCGGCTTCGTGTAGCTGCAAGTCGCGTTTGTAGATTTCCAGGTCGTCGGCGTAGCGTGCGAAGGCGTCCTCCTGCTTGCGCTCCAGCGTCGCCGTTGCCATATCGAGGGCGGGGCTTTTGAGCGTGCCCGATTCGGCCACGACGCCGCCCCACGCAACGAGCGGCTCGTGCCAAGTGCGCTTGAGCCGGATGCGTCGCGTCGTGCCCACCGCTGCGGCAAGCGCGATGATGAGCGGCAACAGGATATAGGCGATGTCGCAGCCGAGTGCCATCGCAGCCGCCTTGACGAAGCCGCAGACCGGCTCGGGCAGCACATCGACCGGCGGCGGTACGTAGGGCGTGACCTCGGCGAACCGTTTTTTCTTCGGCGGCTTTGCGGGCGTTTCGGCAGCTTCCGCCTTGCTCTCGTTCAACTTGCCGCCACGTTCGCCGGACAGCTTCGCCGCATCATCGACCTTGTGCTCTAATTCGTGTTCATTCCATTCGGGCTGGCATTGCTTGTTGTATTCGCGCATGACGGACAGCGCATCCGCACGCGATAGACCGAATCCGACGACAAGGTACCGAGCGACGTTGTACGCCGCCTTGCTGCCGTCGCTCCCTTGAATCGCCGGCGGGCACTTGGCGGCGTATCGCCGGGCACGTTCGACGACATCGGGACCAGCGTTGCCGAATAGCGGCTTCGTCAGCTTGCCGTTCGTGTTGCCGCTGGCGTTCGTCCCTTCGGCTGGCGCTTCAGCCGCAATTGTGGCGAGCAGTTCAACGGGCACGACGTCGACAACCTGTGGGACGTCGATAAGCGCCGCAATGCGGTGCGGTCGCTCGGGCGTATCGTCACCTTTGCAAACTAACGTGCCGGGCAGTTTGTCGATACGTGCCGGGTTGAATACCTTGGCGTCCACCGAGATGGCGTCATCGCCGAATCGCTCATTCAGACCGAGCAGCACGCGCTTAATGAGTCCGTCGTCGTCGGTGGGCAACTCGATGCGATAGTTCAGTCGACCGCCGTTGCCACTGCTCCCGTAGAGCGGCTCGGGCCAGCCCTCGGCGGATAGTTCGCCACGAATCTTTGCTGCCCGATTGAGCGCCGCCTCGTGCTCGACGTCGCTCGATGAGATGTCGGTCGGTCGCTCGACGTCGCAATCGACGATGAGCCAACGCCGGCGGATGATGTTCTTATCCGTTGTCGTGTCCGTTTCGCCGCCGCGCTTGAGGACGTTATAGGCGCGAGAATGCAACCTCGGGTCGACCGGATTGATGGTGATGTAAAAACCCTTCGCCGAGCGAATCCCCGATAGCTCTTTGAGCAGCGCATCGACGTTATCAAAATAGCCGTATACGATGCCCGGGCGACGGTCGCCGTTGAGCGTGGCGGCGACGGCGCGAAACTCGAAAACCGCTCCCGTCTCGACGAGTTTTTCGACCGCCTGCTTGACCTTGGCGGGGTCGAATAGTTGCTTCCGTGCTCTATAATTCATCGTGTGAGTCTCCTTTGCCCGCACGGTTTCGCTCGCCAGCGTCGTGCGGGTTTTTTCGTGCGCCTTAGATGCCCGCGTCCGCCAATTCCCGCTCCGCCGCCTCGACGGCTTTTTGCCGCTGCCTTGGCGTGCGTATCGGTGCCGGCTCGCCGTTTGCCTTCGCGGTTGTGGCGGCAATAAACCGCTCAATAGCTTCCTTCGTTGTGAAACGCTGGCAGCCGACGACGACGGTTTCGAGTTTCACGCCGCGCACGCCGTTAAGAACCCAGCGCCAGACCGTCGAGACGTGCGGGCGACCGGGGATATGGGCGGGTGACTTGTTGACGGCGATTGCCGTCTCGTGCGAAAGTTCGATCATTGCATCCCCCAAAAAGAAAAAGACCGAAGCGTATGCTCCGATCCTACCGGGGATGCGTCTGTATTCGATGCGGACAAGCGCGGACAAGCGCGGACAGTTTTTCGGGGCGCTATTGTGTGAGTCGGTAGCCCTTTTGGTTCGATGTTATGAGTGCGTCGAGCGGCGGCACAGCAGCTTTGAGGCTTCGCACTTCGCGGGTCACGTTCTTGCCTCGCCAGCCGGGTAGCGTCATCGTTGCCGTCTTGCCGGTCACGTACCATTCGCCGCTCGCCCGCTCTTTGATAAGTTTGGCGACGAATCGGGCGTGATGCGGTTCTATGGTGAACCGTTTGCCCTCGATGGTGACTTTGTTCGCCGCCAAGTCGACCTCTATGGATGCTGGCGGATGCGGCGGCGTTCGGCCCGCTTGTTTGCCGCCGTCGCCGTTCCTCAAATCGTTTGCGATGCTATCGAGCACGCCGGCGGTTCGTCGCAGGTCAATGATATCCTTTTCGATGCCCGTGCGGTCCGCCGTAAAATTCTCGTCAAAATGTTTCCACAGCGTCCAAATTGCAACATCATCGCTACGTTCGTTCGGCGGTGCCTCGCAAATCGACTGCCATTCATAGCGCACGAGTAAGCGGTCGTGAATCGACCAAAGCGACTCGATCGCGTCGAGTGCGCGCCAACTGCCGCTGTTGCCGAATAATTGCCGCCGCTCATCGTCGAATGAATGGCGATGCGGATTGCGCACGTTCTCAATCGCGGCGATTGTCTCGGCGATGACAAGCGGCGTTCCTCCGCGCATCTGCGACGACGTTAGCCCCAACTCGTGAGACTCGGCCAATTGAATTGCCAAACGTGCTAGCTCGGCAAAAGCAGGGCCGTCACAGAAAAAAACGTCGGGGCGATACGATTCGACTTGTTCCATCGTTCACCATCCTTTGACGATGCCGGGCGGCAAACCGTCGCCGTGGCGGATGGTGTCGACCACGACAACGATATGCCTATGCGGGAGCGACCCGCGACCCGGCGATTGATGAAGTTTATCCTATCTTCGCGGCAATCTCGATTCCCTTCTCCCGGTCGACCTCGGCATACAGTTCCGTCACGTCGATCGACTTGTGCCCTAGCATGACTTGGGCGCATTGAATGCCGAACTCTCGCCGCACGACGGTCGCGTGATGGTGGCGGAGTTGATGCGGAAACCACGTCGGGACGTTCGCCGTTTTGCAGCCCCGCTCGATGGCTCGGCGGTACGTGTCCGGCGTGTACCGCTCGCCGGCGGACCGCACGGGCTTCGCCTTGCGATTCGTGCCGGGACGGTTGCCGTAGCCCACGGGCGTCGTTCGCTGGCGATTCCGTTCGGCGTACATTTCCGCCACGGCATCGGCGGGCGAGAATAGGAACGCCTCGATGCTCGGCTTGAGAAACGCCTTGACGATGGCTTGCGCCTGCGGACCGAGATAGACGCACCGCTCGTGTCCACGCCAGCGGTTTTTGTGCGTCGCCGGGCGGTATATCCAAACGCTGCCCGTCGCGTCGATGTCGCAGCCCCGCATGACGACCGCCTCGCCGCTGCGCATGCCGGTGAGTCGTTGCAATTCAATCATCGCCGCCACGGGACGGGCGACGTGCGGTAGCACGGCGTCGACGAACGCTTTGGGGACGGGCTTGACCGGTTCGCTTTCCTTCGCCTCGGTGCGACCGTATTGCAGCCCCGCCACGGCTTGCAGCCCGTGGAGCACCGACGACGGAACCAACTCGTTTTCGACGCCCCATTTGAAGATGCGGCGGACCCTGCCGACTTGATGGTTTACGCTCGTGCGGACCCAGCCCGCGTCAATCATCTTTTGACGCACCGCTTTGAGCGCCAGCGGTCCGAAGTCTTTAACGAACGTGCGGCCGTACAGTTCTTTGAGCGGCTTCATCGCGTAGCGGATACACGCGAATTCACTTGTCAGCTTTCCGTCGCGGGTGAAGTACCCCTTGGCGAATCGCAGATAGGCGGCGAGCAATTCGTTGACGGTCGCGTCGCCGACGTGCGGCTCGGCGGCGTCGGGGCGTCCCGTGGCGATCCACTCGGCGAGCACGCGGTCGTATTCCGACCGGCTCGCTTTGGTCCCGTAGGGACCGAGATAGTGGTCGCGCCCGGCGAGCGTAACGACCGCCTGCCCACTTCTCTTGTGGCGTCGGTACTTGGGTAGATTCTTCGATAGCTTCGGCATGGCGAACGCCTCCCGTGGTAAGGCGCAAAACGGTATGTACCGTTTTTGCGTCAGGGAAAACGCCGCACTGCCGACCGTCGGCAGGTATCGTAACTTCTTACTTCGGCAATACTTCGGACGAATCGGGGCGACAGGATTTGAACCTGCGACCTTTTGACCCCCAGTCAAACGCGCTATCCAGGCTGCGCCACGCCCCGTATCTCTAACGTGCATTGCATAAATGACTTACGACGAATCAAATTTTAGGTGAGGACGATCATTGCGTCAACTGTGCGTAACCGTCAACGATTCGCCATCGCCCTTCGGCGGGCTCGGATTTGGCGGCGGAGGCAGCTGGCAGGCTGGAGTTCTTGGTCGCGAGAAGCGTGGACGTGTTCTTGATGGGCAACTGCCCAGCGGTCGAGCAGCAGTGGGCCGATGGCGGCGGTGTCCGTCGGCGCGATCACCGGCAGGCCGCGGAGTACGTCAGTGAGATACGCCACGGCGTCGAGGTGATACAGCCGCACGCTTTGCACGACGGAGTCCAGTGTCGCGGCCGCTTGACGTCCGCGCAGACTGCCGAAGAAGCGGTGATTCTTCCGGCCGATTGCCACGGGTCGGATCGAGCTCCTTGATGCCTGGCGTCCAGTTGGAACCGGCCGTCGTCGACGAACCGCGTAAGTTCGGTGCGGCGATTCAGCGCGTAGCCGATCGCCTCTGCCAGCTTCGTGCTTGACATCTTACCATTACGCGGACAGCGCGACCATTTTGCTGGAATCCGCTTTCGCCGGTCGCCAACTGCGCGGCGACTCGAGTCGAGCGGAACGCGCCCGCAGAAAAATGGGGCTAGCGAAAAGAAGAGTTCCTTCGCTCACGCCGTCCGATCGAGCGCCGACATCTGATTCAACTTGTTGTATAGCGTCTTGAGGCTGATGCCCAACTCTTCCGCCGCGCGCGTCTTGTTGTTCTCGTTTCGTTCCAGCGCTTCGTGAATCGCCTGCACCTCGAGCTCCGCCAGCGTGCGTGCTCCGAGCGTCTTGAGCGGCTGGCGCAGTTGTCGCTGCCGAAAGTTTGCCGGCAAATGCTCCGCCTGAATCGGCAACTCGTCGCAAAGAATCGTCGCGTGCTCGACCACGTTCGCCAATTCGCGCACGTTACCCGGCCACGAGTGCGTTTTAAGCAACTCGACCGCCTCGTCCGAAAACCCCGCGTCTCCCTCGCGCGGCACCGGTCGAAACCGCGCGAGCAGGTGCCGCGCCAGCGCCGGCACGTCGTCGATCCGCTCTCGCAATGTCGGCAAATGAATCTCGAACGCGTTCACACGAAACATCAAGTCTTCGCGAAACTCGCCCTCGTGAACCATCTCCTCCAAGTTCCGATGCGTCGCACACACGACCCGCACGTCGACAGTTTTCGCCTCGTTGTCGCCGACTCGCCGAATCTCTCCGCTTTCCATCACCCGCAGCAGCTTCGCTTGCATGGCCTTGGGCAGTTCGCCGATCTCGTCCAGAAACAGCGTCCCGTTGTGCGCCACTTCAAACAGGCCGACGCGGTGTTCTTCCGCGCCAGTGAAGCTTCCTTTGCGATGACCAAACAACTCGCTCTCGATCAGCGTCTCCGGGAGCGCTCCGCAATTCACTGCCACGAACGGCATTTCCGCCCGGTGACTCTGCTCGTGCAGCGCGCGGGCGACCAACTCCTTACCCGAGCCGGTCTCGCCCAGCACCAACACGGTCGAGTTCGTCGGCGCGACCTTGGCGATCAGCTTTTCGACCTTCCGCATCGCCGGGCTTTCGCCGACCATGTTGGCCGGCCCCTCGACGTGTTCCAATCGCCGCTTGAGCGCCCGGTACTTTTGCGTCAGTTCACGTTTCTCGGCCACGCGCACCAGCAGTGCTTCAAGCTCCGCCAGCTTGCACGGCTTCGTCAAATAGTCGAACGCCCCGTCGCGCAGCGCCGAAATCGCTGTGTCCAGCGACGCCTTTCCCGTCATGATGATTGCGTCCGTGTCGGGCGAAAGCTCGCGCGTTTTGTGCAGCACCTCGATGCCGCTGTAGCCCGGCATGTCGAGATCGAGCAGCACGCAGTCGTAGCTGTTCCTCTCCAGGGCCGCGACGGCCGTGCTGCCGTCGGGACAGATCGTCACCTGATGCCCCATGGCGGGCAGTTCGAGGCTCATCAACTCTTGCAGTGCCCGCTCGTCGTCGGCGAACAACAGCTTGAGCGATTTACGCGGCTTGGTAGCGATGGTCGAGCTCCTTCTCGGCAGCGCCGCCGGGCTGTTTCGCCCGCGCGGCAATTGGCAACATCACGCAAAACGTCGAGCCGCGGCCGGGGCCGCCGCTCGTCGCTTCGATCTGTCCGTCGTGATCCGAAACAATGCTGTACACGATCGACAGCCCCAGGCCGGTTCCTTGGCCACAGCGACTGCGCGTGAAAAACGGCTCGAACAAGTGTTCGAGCACTTCCTCCGTCATTCCGCAGCCATCGTCGGCAACGCGAATCTCCGCCTGCTCTCCGCTTCGCGAAAGGTCGATCGTCACGGTTCCGCCAACGTCGACGCTATCGAGCGCATTGGTCACTAGATTCAACACCACTTGCTTCAACTGCTGCGCGTTCACGGCCGCCACCACGGGTTCGCCGTCGGCGAGCACGACGCGCTTGTCCTTGTACTTGCCCAGATGCTGCACCATACCCAGCACCGACTGCACCAACTCGCGCAGGTCGGTCGCGCACCGCTTCACTTCGCCCATCCGCGAGAAGTCGAGCAGCTTCTCGGTGATCTCCTTACAGCGAAACGCCTGATCCTG
>JAJDEG010000621.1 GCA_029259895.1 Planctomycetota bacterium | reverse complement strand
CGACTTGCCGTCGGGGGAGAGCGAACCGTCGGGCGGGGCCATCCACAGCAGCCGCGATTCGCCAACCGCCGCGGCGTCGTAGCAGGCCAGCCGGGTCGGCGTGCGGAAGATGATCTTGCCATCGACCAGCAGCGCCTTGGCCGTGGGCGTCCAGAAGTGGTCTTTCCAGTTTCGGATCAGCACATCGCGGCTGGGCGTTGCTACAGTTTGGACGGCATTGCCGACCATGATGCCGCCGCGGCGGATCGCCAAACGCTGCTGGTTGTTCGTCGACGGTGCGGCGCTCGTCGCGGCTCGAAAGGAATCACTGTCGAATACTTCCGTGCGGTGCGACCACGACTCGTGCAGGTCGCCGGCGATTGAGTCGGCGTCCAACGCGGCCATGTGACCGTCGCGGGCCGGAGCGCCGAGGGTCATCGGCCAATTGCCAGAGGCGCGGTAGGTATCGGCCACCAGCGTGTGATTCTTTTCGACGTCGACGCCGACGAGTTGGAAGGCTTCCCTCGAAACGGCCGACGGACGGGCCTGGAGGACTTTGCCGAGGTTATCGTAGGTCGCGTCCGCCGCGACGCGGTTGCCGCTACGAGCCTGGCAAACGGCCAGCCGCAGCATGACCTCCTCGCGCGGCATGGTCGGATCGGGATGGATCAGCAGGATTTTCTCGAACAGTCGGCCGGCACCGGTGAAGTCGTGGCGGTCGAGAAGTAGGCAGCCGAGCCGCCAGGCGGCGTCGTCGCCGACCGAACTGACGAAGTAACGGCGGACGACCTCTTCGAGCGACGGCTCTTCGCGGTCTCCTTGCGCGGCGGCGAACAGCGTTCGCGCGGGGGCGTCGGCCACGATGCGGTATTGCGAGAGCCCTTCGGGCGGCATCGTCGCCAGCAGCCGTTCGACCTCGGCGCGGACGGACTTGTACGTTTGCAGCCAGTCGGATTCGTCGAACTCGTCGCGTTTGTTGATCCAATCGGGCCGCGTGGTCAGTTCGCTGCCCGAGCGGTCGAGAACCTGCTGCCAGAGCGTGGCGGCGACGTCGAACCGTTGTTCGTCGGTCAGCTCGTGCGCGCGGCGCATGAGACGGTCGATGTCGGGATCGGTTTTGAGCATCGCGCTTTCGACGAAGTGCCCATCGGGATCGATCTCGCCATCGGCGGCGGCATCATCAGTTTCCGCGACGGCAATTGCTGGGCGGGCGCGGAGCCCGCCGCCGCCTTCGATGACTTGCGCCGAGGCACGCCAAAGCGGCCAAGTGACCGCCGCGACGATCAATGCCGCGACGACGCACGTTATTCGCTTGGAACGAACGTCGATCGATGTTTTGCGTTGACGACGCATGGCCGGCCTCCACCAGGAACGTTTGCGTGTCGGTTACGTATTCGTCGAACTCGTTTTATCGGTTGCGCGAATCCTCATCCGCGTTTCTTCCCAAACCACCACGCCAGGAATTGTTCGACGCCGAGTACGCCGAGGATGGCGAACAGGACGTGGAACGAATACTCGCGTTTCGCGCCCTCGCTGCCGTTGCCGAAGGCCGGACCGCCGGCGATGAGCGTGGCGGCGTCGCCGAGTTGAGTTTGCAGTTGCGCGCGGTCGACGCGGGCGAGGTTGCCTTCGCTCGGATCGACGTTGGCGGCGTACAGCGTGCGGACGACGTCGCCGTCGAGCCGCGAAAGCTCTAATTCATAGTACCCCGTGGCCGTGGTGTCGACGAACTTGACCTCGAGCGTGCGGCCCGTTTCGTCGGGCGTGGCTTGCTCGGTCTTGACGTCCTTGACGGCCGGTTTGTCGGAAGCATCGGCGGCGGATGCGTCGCGCGGGGGCGGCGGGATGAAGCTAATCTTCACGTCGCGGCGAAAGCGCTGCGCGTCGAGCCGCATTTCAATCGGCTGACCGACGGCCAGCGCGCCGTCGTCGCGCGGCTTGCGGGCCATCCAACTGCCGAGGTTGTGCATGGCAATGGCGTAACTGCCGTCTTCGGGCCAGTCGGACCAGTCGGCGTCGAGCGGAATGGCGATCGTCACCGTGCGACCGAGGCCGAGCGTCTTCTCTACGATCGCGGCCGAACCGCCGGCGACGTCGGGATCGGTGATGCGGGCCGTGACGACGACGGACTTGTCGGCGTTTTCCTTGGGGACTTCGGCGCGCCACCACTGGAAGATTTTCGTCGATAGTTCCGGCCGAGCGTCTTTCGATTGCGCGAGGTAGGTCCACATCGGGTGTTCGCGCGCGTCGATCGCCAGCGCCGCCCAGGATTGTTCTTGCTCGTCGCCGTGGCGACCGGCGAGGCGTGCGGCCATTAGGCCTGCGCCGTCCTGGTAAAGCTTTTCGTTGTAGTACTGCTCGTCGATGCGGTTGCCGAGCGCGAGCACGAGACCGCCGCCGCCGCGGACCCATTTGTCGAGACTGGCGATTTGCTCCTCCGGCACGCGATACATGTTGCAGAGGAAGACCCAGTCGTATTTGTCGAAATTGATACCGTCTTCGAGTTGACCGTCGCTGGCCCAATCGACGTTGAAGCGGTTCGCGAACCCGGTGGGCGCGAGGACCATGTTGAGGAAGTAGCGTTCGCTGTCGCGGACGTCCTCGGCTTGATC
>JAJDEG010000063.1 GCA_029259895.1 Planctomycetota bacterium | reverse complement strand
TCGTGCGTAATGAACAAATCCTGCTGCCGCTCCGTCGCCCACTTGCCCATCGCCATCGCCCGGCCTCCCGTTTGCCGTCGCCCAAAAAACCGCCCGCCACATCGTAGCCGGCGGAACGAGTTTTTCAACGGCCTGCTAGGCCCTCAGTCTGTCAAAACCAAGTTTCGCCTGCAAGGCATTGCGCGAACCCGCGCAAGCGTCGACGGCACCCGACCGACTCGGCCTACTCGTCATCCCGCGGCTTCCAATTCTTGCCGGCCAACTTAGGCTCAAAGTCCGGCTGACCCGCGAGAGTCGCAATCTCTTTGAGTACGCGTAGCGTCAATTCCGCCAGCACGCCGTCTTCCTTTTCGCGGCCGTAGTATTCGGAGATATCCAGCAGCGGCCCGACGACAATTCGCGTCTTCGACGGCGTGTGGAATGTGCCGCCGATCGTTTTCGATTGCGGTGCGTTGAAGATGTAACAGATCTGCACCGGCACGCGGGCCTTGAGCGCGACGAGCAGCGCCCCCGGTCGCCCCGGCAACAGCACGGCCCGCGTCGGATTGATCCGTCCTTCCGGAAAGATGCCAACCACATGCCCTTGCTCGGCCAGACGAATCGCTTGCTTCGTGGCCGCCGTGTCGATACCGCCGCGATTGACCGGAATTGCCCCAACCTGACGGAAAAACCAGTGCATTGCCGGATGATGAAAGAATTCCGCCGCCACGAGATAGTGAAGAATGCGCGTCGTAGCCAATTTCGTGAACCACGGATCGACGCCGCTGGTGTGGTTTGCGACGAGGATCGCGCCTTGTCCTTCGGGGATGTCGATGCGGCCGACGACGCGCGCCCGCCACAACGTGCGAGCAAGTAGCGCACTGAGAAAAATCAGCGTCTCCTGCGTCTTGGTATGCTTCGTTCGGGCAAGTCCCCAAGCGGCCAGCAGCACGGGCGCGAGCAACAGCGCGACGATGACGAAGCGGGCGAGAGTCTCCGTACCTTGCGGTGAAAGCATGGGCGCGTCGCTAGCAAAATCCTAGGTCGTTGGCAGTCTGTCGTGCAACACGGCGTCGTCGGTACACGGTCGTCAGTACACGTTTCCATCAAGTTGCAAATGGGTCGGCCTACTGAACCAGTTTCGGCCGACCGCGTCAACGTCGCTACGTCCCCGTCGCTACGTCCTCGTCGCTACGTCCTCGTCGCTACATCCTCGTCGCTACGTCTTTGCTCGTTTGGGCGATGCCGATTCCGCGCGGACGATCGCCCCGACGACGCCGGCCATCGTGTACTGGCTGGCCTCGGCCGCCACGGCGTACCCCAGGCCACCGAGCGTCTCGGTCGTCAGCGGACTGATGCTCACCAATCGGCTCGATCGCAGCCGCTGACCGAACATGTTTGCCAACGAGCGGGCGATCGCGGAACTGGTAACCGTGATCCAATCGATCCGCCCCGCGTCGATGGCGATCGTAACTTCCGCGTCGGCCGTCGCGATGTCGGTGCTGCGATACGCAACGACCTGCTCGACGACGCCGCCGCTGGCCGCCAGTTGTTCGGCCAGCACCTCGCGGCCGCGGCTAGCTCGAATGAGTAGTATTCTGCGACCGTTCACGAACGGCACAAGCGCCTCGGCCAGCGCCTCGGCCCGATACGTGTCGGGCAATACGTCCGGTCGCAAATGAAACCGCGCCAAGGCTTCCGCCGTTCCAGGACCGATCGCCGCCAATCGAACACCGCCAAGCGCCCGCAGGTCGCCGTTCGCCAGTAGCCGCTCGAAAAAATACCTCACGCCGTTTGCGCTAGAAAATACCAGCCAATCGAACTCGGCGAGGCGTTCGACGGCACGATCCACAGCCGCCACATCGTGGGGCGGCGAAATCTCAATCGCCGGTTGCGCCAACACATCTGCGCCCAACTCCAACAGCGCCGCCGACAAATCTTCGGCCTGGCCGAGCGGCCGCGTTACGAGCACCGTGCGACCGAACAACGGCCGCCGTGTGAACCAGTCGAGCGATGACTCGCCGCCGCTGGCATCGCCAACCACGTCGCCAACGATGACTAACACCGGTGGACGAACCGGCCCCACAGCCAATCGTTCGGCGACTTCGTCGAGCCGGCAAATCCATCGCTGTTGGTCCGGCAGGCTCGCACGGCGAACGATTGCCGCGGGCGTATCGGATGGCTTACCGGCGGCGATCAGGTCGCGCGTCCACGTCGCCGCCGTCGTCACGCCCATATAAACGACCAGCGTTCCTGGAAACGCCGCCAGCGCTTTCGCGTCGAGATCGACTGCCGTGGCGTCGCCGCGCTGATGACCGGTTACGAACGCCACGGCCGATGCGCTGTCGCGGTCGGTTAGCGGAACACCCGCATAGCTCGCCGCCGCCGAGGCCGCCGTCACGCCCGGCACGATCTCAAATTCGATGCCCGCTTCGACCAACGCGGCAACCTCTTCGGCCAAATGCCCAAACACGGCCGGGTCGCCCCCCTTGAGCCGCACGACGGTCTTTCCCGCACCAGCCAGGTCGACGAGCGTCTCGTTAATCTCCGGCTGCGACATGATCCGGCCACGCGCCCGGCCACCGCCCGCAGCTTCCCGACCGACTTGCTCCCCGGCGACTTGGTCCTGACCGTGCCGGCCCAGGCACACCAATTCCGCGTCGCTGCGGGCGTGTGAGAGTACGCGAGGATTCACCAAATAGTCGTACACCACAGCGTCTGCCCGCCGCAGGCACTCGATCGCCCGTAGCGTAATCAAACCGGGGTCGCCCGGCCCGCCACCGACGAGATAAACGCGGCCGGCGGTCTTTCGTGCGGTTTGGGGCATTTGAGGTCGGACGCCGCTCGAAGTCTTTACGCAGCTGACGGTTGCGTCGTGTTGTGTCGGTTCGGCCACGAGTTAGAATAAAGGAGAACGCCTTTCCCTAATAGTCGTGGCGACGGGGGCAAATTCAAGGACGGCATGGCGACGACGTCGAAATGCGGCCCACGCACGTGAATCCGCACGCACGACAGATCGGCACAGGTCGTCGGCGAGTTCCAACGGTGCGCCGCCCGCGTGGCGTTCACCGCCACGACTGGCACGATGGAACTCCGCGGCGCATCGCCATACTAATCGTTCCATCCGCTCAACTCCGCAAAATCTGACCAGAAGTCGACATCTCCGATGGCCAGCGATACTACTCAGGGACCGCAACCGATTTCGCCGGCACAGCGCCAGCGGTTGCAGCAAATGTTCGACCACGCCAACAAGACCGCCGAAAAGGCGCTCAAGGATAGCGTTAAGAGCAACTTCGACTACGCCCACGATAGCTACGTCGGTTGCGTCGTCGGCGACTTGGCCAACATCACCTACTTCAAGGCGCTCATCGACAACCTCTACAAGAAATTCGGCGGCAAGAAAAAGCAAAGCAAGTTCGGCGGTTGGTTTGGCGGCAAGAGCGGCGTCGGAAATCTCAAGAAATTCGAGTCGTCCAAAGATTGGCCCGGACTCATCAAGGCTGGCCTCGGCATTCTCAAGAGCAATCCGTGGGATTCCGATGTGTTTATCAAAATGGCCGTGGCCGCCGAGAAGCTTCACCTTCTCGATACGCAATTGGCCTATCTCAAAGGCGCTCGCAACGGCAGCCCCAAAAACGCCGACGTAAACCGCACCTGTGCAAAAGTACTGGCGGCGTGCGGCCGCTTCGACGAGGCCATCGAATGTTGGCGGCGCGTCAAGGAGGCCAAGCCCGAAGACATGGAGGCCGATCAAATGATCGGCAAGCTCTCCGTCGACAAGACGATCAAGAAAGGCAAATACGACGCCGCCGAATCGACCACCGACACGATGGCCGACAAGGACGAGCAGTCCGCCCGTCGCGGCGAGACGGCCCGCACCACGCCGGAACAAAAATTTCGCGAAGCGATCGAAAAGAACCCGGTCGACGTGATGAATTACATCGAGTTGGCCGACATCCTCCAAACCGAAAGCCGCTGGGACGAAGCCGAGCAAACGCTGACCAAAGCCGTCGAAGCGTCCGGCGGCGACGTCAAAACGCACGAGGTGCTCGAGGACATGCAGATTCGCCGGGCCAAGGAGTCAGCGCGCGTTGCCCAGCGACAGGCCAAAGAGGACAAAACCGAGAAGTCGCGAAACCTCGCCCAGCAGATGCTCGCCGAAGTGAATCGCCGCGAAACCGAGGTTTTCGCCGCCCGCTGCGAGCGGTATCCGAACAACACAGGCTACCGGTACGAATTGGGGGTCCGATTGCGCAAGGCGGCGAACTACGGCGAGGCGATCAAGTACCTGCAACAGGCGAAAAACGACCCCAAACGCAAGGCAATGGCCAATTTTGAGCTCGGCGAGTGCTTTCGGCTCATCAAGCAGTACCAGCTTTCGATCGGAGCCTACGAGGCCGCGCTCGGATTGCTCTCCAATCGCGACGAAGAAGTGAAGAAACAGGCCCTCTATTGGGCCGGCAAAGTCGCCCTGCTCGGCACGAAGGATTTGGAAGCGGCCGGCAAACATCTCAATGCCCTAGCCGGCATGGATTTCAGCTACAAAGACCTCTCCGCTCTACTGGACAAGCTCCAGCAAATGGGGCAGAATTAGCGATTCGCCCCAGTGGCGTGCCGCGCCGTCGTTGGCGCGGCCTTCACCCGCCTTGTGTCCTGCCGAGTGCCGGTTTCTCATGCCCACCACGAAAAGCGCCGCCAAACGTCTGCGTCAGAGCGAAACCCGCCGTGCGCAGAACCGTTCCATCAAGCGAAGCCTCAGCACGTACATCCGTCGTGTAAACGAAGCGGTCGCGGCGGGCGACATCGCGAAAAGCGAGGCGGAGTTTCGTCTCGTCGGCAAGAAAATCGATCAGGCCGCCGCCAAACGCGTCCTACACGCCAACACGGCCGCGCGAACCAAGAGCCGTATCTCCGCTCGGATCAAGCGGCTTAAGCAAGCCGCCTCAGCGTAACGATCGGGCGTGTCCAGCCCTGTGCCGTCGGCAGATTCTCTGCCGCCGCAACGACATCGACGCGACACTGCTCAGCCGACGTCGAAAGAACCCTCGAGCGCGCCGTTACCGCGCCGTCAAACGACGCAGCCTGCGCACTCTGGCGTAGCGACAATCGGCCGCCGATCGTTGATTTTGTGAACAAACGCCTGGGGCCCCCCCAATCCTGTTCGCGCGGAATTTTCTTTCGGGTTGCTTATCGGTTTCTTTTGGTTTGGCACGCGGTTTGCGCCAGGGTGAGCGGCGGGTGGTTTGACTGCCGTTTTGGCGGAGGAGGCGCCATGGCGGGCCGAAAGCGGGCCGAGTTTCGTGAAGCCGACATTGGCGGCCTGAAATTCTTCG
>JAJDEG010000620.1 GCA_029259895.1 Planctomycetota bacterium | reverse complement strand
CATCGGAAAATTCGTGGGCGCGAGTTGGTGGAACGGCACCGGCCTGTGGGGAGGCGTGGCCAATCTCGAATACCAGTCGCTCGACGCCACGTGGCTGGCCTACTGGCCGCACCTCAGCGCGTTTCTCCGTCACCTCACCGTGTACTGGGAAGTGTTCTATTGCGCGCTCATCTGGCCCCGCGCCCTGCGCCTCTGGATGCTGCTGATCGCCGTGCCGTTGCATCTCGGCATCGCCTTTTTCATGGGCATGATCACGTTCGGCCTTATTATGTTGGTCGGAAACCTGGCGTTCGTCTCGCCGGAAGCCGTGCGGGCAACGGTGAGCTGGCTGTTCCGCCGGACGCGACCGGTGCCGACAACTGGCGGTTGAACGACCGGATTCCCGTCCGAACGCACCGCCCGCTGTGTGCCCCTTTTTACGGTCAACGTTGACATGCAGATTGGGCGGTTTTAGGTTGTATGGGGTACGTGACGGTCGCGTGGCCCGTCGGCCCGGCAATACAGCGGTCGATGCCATCGTCGCTGCGGCTCGATTCGCTCCTGTTCAAGTATTACGGAACGTGATTCGATGAGACAAGTCGCGCATCGCGTGAACGCACAATCTCGCCGCGAATTCCTAACTCGCGCCGGCGGCGGATGCGGGGCGCTGGCGCTTTCCTATCTGCTTGGGCGAGATGCGGGCATGCTCGGGGCGAGCAAAGCACGCGCCGCCGCGGACGACGCGGCCATATCGCCGCTCGCGCCGCAGGAGCCCCACTACGACGCGACCGCCAAGGCCGTCATTTGGATCTTCATCGACGGCGGGCCGAGTCAGATCGACCTGTTCGATCCCAAGCCGCTGCTCAACAAGCTCGCCGGGCAGCCGTTGCCGGCCGGCATCGAGCGGGCCTTTACGCCGATGGGTGTGTCGGACAATCCCATCCTCGGCTGCCGGCGTAAGTGGAAGCGGCACGGCGACAGTGGCCTGTGGATGTCCGACTGGCTGCCGCGCATGGCCGAGCATGCGGACGACTTGTGCGTGATTCGCTCCTGCTGGGCCAACGGCTTGAACCACGTCGGTTCGGTGTGCCAGATGAACACCGGTTCGATTCTTGCCGGTCGTCCGAGCTTGGGTGCGTGGGTGACGTATGGCTTGGGAAGCGAGAACCAGGATTTGCCGGCGTTCGCCGTGTTGCTCGACAAGCCCGACGAACCGCCCGGCGGTCCGCGAAATTGGGGCGCGGGCTTCATGCCGGCCACGTATCAAGGCACGCGGCTCCGCAGCGACGGTGCACCGATATTGCATCTGGCAACGCCCAAGGGCGTGTCGCAAGAGCAGCAGCGACGCAAGCTCGATCTGCTCGCCGAATTGAATCGCCAACACGCCGCCGGCCGAGACGCCGACGAACTCGAAGCCCGCATCGCCAGCTATGAACTAGCGTATCGTATGCAAGCGGCCGCGCCTGAGGCAGTCGAACTCGCGCAGGAAACAGACGAAACGAAGCGGCTGTACGGACTCGACAACAAGGCCACCGCCGAAATGGGCCGAAGCTGCCTGCTAGCGCGTCGGCTCGTCGAGCGCGGCGTGCGATTCGTGCAGGTCTACTGCGGTTCGGGCAGCAAATGGGACGCCCACGCCAATCTCGAAAGCAACCACAGCGGCCTGTGCCGCGCGAGCGATCAGCCGGTGGCCGCGCTGCTGGCCGATCTCAAACGCCGCGGCATGCTCGACGAAACGCTGGTCATCTGGGGCGGCGAGTTCGGCCGCACGCCGATGAGCGAAAAAGGCAACGGTCGCGATCACAATCCGTACGGCTTCACGATGCTGCTCGCTGGCGGCGGCGCGAAGGGGGGCCGCACGATCGGGCAGACCGATGAGGTTGGCCTGCACGCCATCGAAAACCGCGTCCACGTTCACGACCTGCACGCCACGGTGCTGCATCTGATGGGAATGGACCACGAGGGGCTGACCTATCTGCACAACGGCCTCGATGAAACGGCCACGACGACCGAAGGCGGGCGGATCGTCGAGGACGTGTATACATAACGGTCAGGTTGCGGCAGACCCGTTCGCAACGGTGAAAGACTCACTGCACGACCTATGAACCTCGGGCGGTAGTGTCATGCGATTTGACGAACGTCGCGGGTGTGGTGGGTTGGCCGCCCAATACTTAAGGGCAGTTTCCTTCTTGATCGTGGCGTGGCTTTCGACGCCATGTACTTGGGCAGGTCCACCAAAGTATCGCGTTACGCCTCTTAGAACGCCGGAAGGTTACTTCAGCGGCTCACCGCGTGCAATCAACGACCACGGACAAGTCGTGGGCGTGATGCAGTTCGAAGAGCAGTTCAACTATCGCGCGTACCTCTGGAACCCAGACGCGCCGAACGGCGATTCCGGTTCGATGATCGACTTAGGTGTCGCTCCAGGACGTTCGGATTCTATTGCGATTGATATCAACTCGCAGGGGCAAATCGTCGCCGGCGGGGGCGGCGACGCGCCCTTTTTATGGACGCCTACAACGCCGAACGGGAACTCCGGCAATTGGATTGGCCTAAGCGCGCCCCCAGGTAATCCGGCCGTCCGATTCTCGGCGTCGAGCATCAACGATCATGGGCAAATCGCCGGTACCGGGCACTTGCCAACGCCCGGCAGGCGTGCGTATCTTTGGAACCCCACGAGTCCAGGAGGTTCGACGGGCACGTACATTGATCTCGCGAGCCAGTTTCCGGAGCCATATTCAAGCGAAGCGCTTGCGATTAACGACGCGGGCGAGGTCGTCGGCACGATCAACTTGTACGACGGCGCATTCCTTTGGAAGCCCGATGTGACCAACGGAGTCAGTGGCCAGTCGATTCGAGTTTCGCCCACGCTTCCTGAACACTGCGACCCCTACTACACACTCTATACAAACGGCGTCGCGATCAATTCGAGCGGTGACTTCGCCGGCAACATGGAGGTCGTTGTGGCGTGCGAGGAGGAAGACGTCATCTCCCAACGCCGCGCTTACGTGTGGTCTCCTGATGAGCCAAATGGACTCGAAGGCGACGTGGCCGTTCTCGATGCGATACCGAGTGCGCGGCCAAGTTTTCAGTTGTATGCAATGAACGACGCCAGACTTGCCGTCGGCCATGTCCATCGCTTCCAGGGCAGCGACCACATGTTCCTATCGACGCCAGACGACGGCATGAACGATGTCAATGATTTGCTGATTCAGAGCGATGCGGGATGGGAGCTGTTTTTCGCTTACGACATCAATAACCGAAATCAAATCGTTGGAAAAGGACAGTTCGATCCGCCGCCGGGTGATCCGCGGCCGTTCTTTTACGGCTCCGTGTTGCTCTCACCCGTCGTTGAGGGCGACCTAGACGAGAATGGCGTCGTTGATCGCGCGGATCTTGCGCTGCTCGTGAAAAACTACGGGCGTTCGGGCGATGTGGGGGTTGGCGATGGTGACTTCAACGGCGACGGCCTGATTGGGCTACTCGATCTTGTCGCCTTGCAACGGAACTTGACGACCGAAACGCCCCTCGCCACGAGTTCCGTTCCCGAACCAGGCTCCGCTGTTTTGGCGGTGTTAGCCGTATTGTTCGCCGCGATTCTCACGCGGAAGCATAGGGTGAAGCGTGTCGCACCGGCTGCCTGACTTCGCCAAGGTCACCCCTGATTGGTTAGCCCGGTGGGGCTGAGGCCGCACGTTCTTCGGTGACCGCAATCTCCCGCTGATCGGTAACGTTTACCAGGTGGCCCAGCGCTATGCCGGCAGACTCGCGTGCGATCAGTAAAGATTGCGTCAGCAGCGCGTGAATTGCGCCGTCAGGCTTTCGGCCCGCGTTACGTCCGTTACGCTCGACAAAGTCAACGCTATCGGTGTTGTAAACCAAATAGCTTGGAAGGGTTGGGCGCGTTCAAGCGGCAATTCTGCGGCGGCCGATACCACTCGTGCCGCTCGGAAGCAAGATGCGAATCGGGCGGCGCGAATTCCCTAAGTGGTCAAGGCTGCGGCGACGTTCGGCACAAACTCAAACGAGTCAAG
>JAJDEG010000619.1 GCA_029259895.1 Planctomycetota bacterium | reverse complement strand
CTGCATGCGAAAACTGCTCACCATTCTCAACACCCTGGTCCGTAGCGGAACACCGTGGACTCCACATCCGTCAGTGCAACAGAGATGAGGAACCCGTATTCTTCTGGCCACCCCTTGAAATCCAACACAGACGCTTCTCTGTGCCGGGGACGAACAGCGCACCGCGATGACCGAATTCGGTGGGGAATTGTCACGTGGCTCCAAGAATCGCTGCGGCTTTTCAATCACCGTCACCACGAGTCGGCGCGGGCGACGACCGGCACAGCATCGAAATCGAACGGGTAGTGGAATGTTGCGCCGCCCGTGCGACACGTAGCCGCGGTCATCGCTTGTCGCCGTCGACCCATCGTGTCGGCCGGGCAGGAGCGATTGGCGATCCGTTTTGCGAACGATGTTTCGCCGGGGAATCGGCGTGACAGACCAACGGCCGGCAACTACCATGCGGCGTGGGGAAATGGCTGCGCATCGCGGTCACGTGGGCGTAACGTGACTGCCGCCGTCGTGGCGAGCCCTTCACTGGCGTCTTGGCAAGGTACGGAGATTCCATGAACCGCTTCGCTGTGTGTGTTGGTTTGGTGGTGTACGCCGGTGCGATGCCCGGTAGCGTGACGGGACAAGACGTCACCGTCGCGGCTGTCGACCGGCTACCGGTCAATCCCAAAGGGACGTTCTTGCGCAAGATGAACGACCCGCTGGGCGAGGTCGCCACGGTCTTCGACCTGCAACAGGACTTCTGGTTTCCGATCCGACCCGGCGACTTGATTGAACTGACGGGAACGGGTTCGTTCTTCTTCAACTCGTCGCAAGTCGGCGGTCCACGGGGAGACGGCACGCTAGAAAGCATGTATGGCGTGTTCAGTTCTACCGATACGCTGCTCACGCCTGGCGTTCTCAAGATCAACGCGGAAACGATGGAGGAGATTCGCGACCGGGTTCCCGATTCGATTCCCGTCCCCGGCGTGCCGTGGCTCGATACGCGACTGCGCTACGATGGGACGTCGGGCCAGTTCGTGGAAACGCTCAACGACACGGACCACGACTTCTTCATCAACTTCGAAGGCATGACGCATATCATGCTGCAAGTGCCCGATGGAGCGCGGTTTCTGATGGTGGCTGCCGGCGATACGAAATGGGGGGATAATTCGCTTTTTCCCAATGACCCGACGCAACCGCCGCTGGAATACGCGCTGGAAGTGACGCACCATTCCCTCGCCCTGTTACCCGGCGATATCGACCTAAACGCCGTCGTCGATCGCGCCGATTTGGCGGCGTTCGCGGGTCACTTTGGCCGCGCTGCGGGTAGCTCCTGGACGACGGGCGACTTCGACAACGACAATGCGACGACGCTCGCCGATTTGACGATGCTGCAAGCCAATCTTGGCCGCACGCTTTCGCCGCCGGTGGGATCGTTGGCCGCCGTACCGGAACCGGCTTCGGCCTGCCTGGCGACGCTCGCCGGTTTGACCGTGGCCGGTGCGGCCGCGCGTCGACAGGCCGTTATCAGGGCGGCAACCAGGGTCTAACGCGACGCATCCTCCACCCCCGCACCATCCGGCATGGTCCGCGCGACGCGAAATCCGATTGCCCGATGCCGCAATGAGGGGACAGCCGAGTAGCGAGCGCCGCAGCGGATCGACAGTCGATCATGCGGATAGGCACCGCCCCGATACGCTCGGTGGACCGAATTGTCGACAACCAAGCCATGTTCTTCTTCTTCGTCGTCGGCGACGGTCACGCCGGCATCGCCGGGATAAGGACGGTAGGCGTCGTGACACCACTCGCTGACGTTTCCCAGCGTATCAAACAGCCCGAAGTCGTTCGGCATCGCAAGCCCAACCGGCTGCGGTGTCCGCAAGGGCGTGCCGCTGCTGACGCGCGCGTACCGACGCACCAGCGTCCGGACGTCTGCAAAAAACCATGCCGTCGTTGTTCCTGCCCGACAGGCGCATTCCCATTCCGCCTCGGTCGGCAGCCGATAGCCCGTGCGCTTGAGTGCGTCGGGCGCAATGCGCATCTTCTCCGCGTACTCACCGCGCTCACTCGGCAGATAGCACCATTGCTCTTTGGGAATCCCTTCGATACGGCTCAGCCAATTGCAGTATGCCGCAGCCTCGTACCAGCTTACGCCGAGAATGGGATGCTCGGACGTCGGACTGCGTACTCGATCGGGATGCGCAAACTTGGGATTGAACTCCAAAAGCTGCCCTCTGGTTACTTCGTGGACAGCAATCGCAAAAGTCCGCGGAATTCGCACACGATGGAGCCGTTCGTCACCACGGCGTTTTGGCTCTTCCTTGGGCGTGCCCATGATGAATTCCCGCGGGCCGGCGACAACTGCCATCGTGTGGCCCTGGCTCGCTACGTACCATCGGCGGCCGGCCGCCGGACGTTGTTGCAGGGCGCGTTCCTCGCTCCGCCGTGTGTCTTGCCCTACCAAACGGCCCAGCGCCCATCCGGCCGCGCCATGAACACCGCCATCGACATCTTCCACAAGAATCCGACGAATCCGCGGGACGCATCGCGATTTGTCCGCATCGCTCATCGGCCGGTCGGCGCACAAACCCAGGCAAAGCAACAGCGCTTGCCGAATCGAGCTATCGGTTTCCACGTCGAGGCGGTTTACCAAGGCATCGACGGTCACGCCACCTTGCGGGATGCGCACGATCAATTGCGTTCGCAGCAAAGGTTCGGGAGAACTTTTTAGCCGTGGCCAAAGCGCGTTCTCGT
Source organism: Planctomycetota bacterium (assembly GCA_029259895.1). Taxonomy (GTDB): domain Bacteria; phylum Planctomycetota; class Planctomycetia; order Pirellulales; family PLA5; genus PLA5. The sequence continues at coordinate 4,383 of JAJDEG010000619.1, read as the reverse complement.
CTCCCATTCGAAACGAGGCAATGACCGCGTTGGCTTGTCGGCGAGCCTGGTGGTCACGCTGAATGCGTGCCTCGCGTTCGAGCGACGGAGCCGTCAATTCACCCTGCAATCGTTCCACGACCGCGCTGCTGTGCCTGATGGTCGCGCTGCAAATTGTCTCAAGTTGCGCCGGGGTAGCCGCCAGCAGCAATTCGACGAGCAATTCCGGTCGATCGTCAGCGAATTCGGCCAACGTCTCCACGACACCTAAGTTCTCTTGGTCCTCGTGGAATCGGGTAACGAGGTGTGTGAGCATCCGGCCGCGAACGGGCCGCAGCGCAGCAGCCCAGCCGCCAATGTCGTCAGGCGGAGCCGCCATCAGTGCTTTCGCCACGTCGCCGTGAACGATCTCCCAGCCCGCGTGTCGCAGGTCGAACGTGGCGAGCACCGCCGCGGCGCGAAGACGCTGCTCATTCGAGCGTGACACGTCTTGCAATAGGTGCCATAAGTCGCGGACCATGCTTTCTCGATACGGATACAGCGCCTCGCGGATAACCACGAGTTCTTCCGGTCCTGATTCCATCATGGCGTCACGCAGCAACTGCACTTGCGATTCATCGCCTTCGAGAAGCGCGAGGCCAACCCGCCATCGCTGCGCTGAAGCCAGGTCGTCGGACGCAAGCAGCGCACGCAGCCGAGGATCACAATCTTCGGGCCGCTGGCGGCAATTGGCGACGGCATCGGGTACGTCGCTAGGCTCCGCGACCAAAAGGGTTTCGATCAGCGATAACGTTTCTCGTTCGCGGGCAGCGACCGTACTAGCTCGATGCAACGTGATGCCCACGATTAGCGTCGCAATACTGACCACAGTCAGTAGGCCCGAAACCGACAGTGCGGGATGCCGGCGACACCAGCGGACCGCTCGATGCAGGCGGGAAATCGGTCGTGTATGCACCGGTTCGCCGCGCAGGAAGCGCCCCAATTCGTCCCGCAATTCCGCAGCCGCCGCAAACCGATCGGCGGGAGCTTTTTCCAAGCACTTCAGGCAAATCGTGTTCAGATCGCGGGGTACGCCGGACACAAGTTGCCGTGGCCCTCGTGGTTCCTCGGTTTGGATCTTCTGCAACAACGCGGCGGAGTTGGCCGCATCGAAGGGACGCACGCCCGTGAGCAACTCAAATAGAACAACGCCCAGCGAATAAATGTCGGCACGACCATCGACGGCAATAACGTCGCCAGACGCTTGCTCCGGGGACATGTAAGCCGGCGTACCAATCAACTGCCCATGAAGCGTCATGGAAAGCTCACCGCTGTCGCGCTTGGCGAGGCCGAAGTCGAGGATGTGCGGCTCGCCGGAGGCATCCACGACGATATTCGACGGTTTCAGGTCGCGGTGAACGACGCCGGCGGTATGGGCATGATCCAGCGCGTCGGCGATTCGCAAGCACATCCGCGCCGATTGCTGGAACGTCGGAGACTGTGCTTCGCGCCACGCCGACAAGGAGGTGCCTTCCACGAGATCGCGGGCTACGAAGACTGTCTCGCCGTGGCGGCCAACTTCGAACACGCCGGCGATGTTCGGGTGTTTCAGTTGTGCGGCCGTGCGAGCCTCGCGGACAAACTGTTCGGCGTCTTCCGGCGTCAGCGTACCCGACCGCGGTATCTTAAGCGCCACCGCACGGTCCAATTCCGTGTCCCATGCCCTCCAGACTGTCGCCGTTGCGCCGCGGCCCAAGGGCTCAAGCAATTCGAATTTGCCGAACACTTTCGGCGTTGAAAGAACGCGATCCATCGTCGACCGGGCGGCGTCCGGATCGTGGCGACCGCCAAAGGCCGCCCCGACGACATCGAATTCGTCGAAGAATCGCCGCAATCCGTCGGCCAGCGTCGGATGATCCGCAATCAACTGGTCGCGGTCGACCGCCAGGCCTTCGTCAAGGCGGACGAGGTAATCTGCGAGAACGTCGTCGAGCGGGTCGTGCCGGGAGTCATCGCTTGAATCGCTCATGGCACACCCACGACAGCCGCTTGCCACGGCATGGTCACGCGAGCCAGGACTCTTCGTGCATCCGCTGACGCAGCTTTGCCAGCCCACGCTTGAGCAAGCCGGTCACGGCAACAACCGACCGCTGCAATTCATCCGCCAATTGCCGCATTTCGTATCCACCCAAATAACGCAACAGGATCGCCCGACGTTGAAGCTCCGGCAAATCGTTCACCAGTTCCATGAGGCGAGCGTCGCGCTCGTCGAATCGCGTTCGTTGGCTCGGCGTCGACTGCGTCGCCAGCGCCAACTCCACGTAGCCCGGCAGACTGCTGTCGAGTGGTGCCGGCACTTCTCGTCGAACCGAGCGTTTTCCGGTGCCCACGTGCTGGCGAAACGACTCCGCGATCACATTGCGATTTAATACCCGCAGCCAAGCGCGCAAGTCCGACTCCGACTCTCCTTTGAAACTGTCGAACCGCCGAACCGCCCCGACCATCGCCAACTGAACGGCGTCGTCGGGATCGACCCGCCGTGCCAGCGACGGATTGATGTATCGCTTCGCGTCGAGCAGCAGCAAGGGACGGTATTTTTCCAGCAGTTGGCCCAGCAATTCCGGCGACCGCCGTGCTCGCCGCAAATACGCCGCGAAAAGCCTTGGCGAACCATCGGCCGCGACGGTCTCAATCATTTGAACGGATTCCGTAGACGAGTTGAGGCGCAAAAAACGAACGAGGTCACCACTTTCGCCGAAATCGGCCAATTCCCCGACTTGCCCCTCTCCGGCGTGGCGTAGAGGGGCAATGCGTTATCTTAGCAAGCACGAAAGCCGTTCGCCACGCGCCGCACACCTGCCTCAGGGCCATTCTTTCGGGCGGATTCCTGCTGCCCCAACGCCGCGCTCGCAACGATGTTCGTCATTCTTTCACGAAAGTGCGGTTTTTCGCGCCTGATTTTCCACTCTTACGCATTTTGATTCCTTGGAAGGAAAGTTTGGCGCGATGGCATGGCCGAGCGGTCGACCGACTCGGAGACCCTGCCGCGAATACAAGCGTTGTAGTGGAGCGTTTCCGGGATTGCAGCGGACGGCGGCGGCGGCGGAGAACGAGATTTTCGGCGACCGAGAGCTGCCGGCAACGGCAATTCAGCGGCCCATTTTTGGGGGATTCTTGATATGCCACGCGAGACTTTGCGCTGTGTTCAACGAGTTTATGAGTCAGGCGGCCGGCGATGGCGGTCGATTCTCGCGTCCGCGGTGCTTATTTGCGCTATTGCTTGCCCGCCGACAACGGCAACGGCGGTGGAAGTCAATGCGACCTGGGTCGGCCCGGCGAGCGGCAATTACTCGAACCCGGCCAACTGGAATTTGGGGGGAGCGTTGCCGGTCAACGACGGGACGAACGAATACAACGTCACGATTCCCAACGGCATTTCGTTGGTCATGGACCTCGACGGCCCGATCGACGTACGCGACCTGACGCTGGGAACGGGCGCAACGTTTACCGTCGCAAGCGAGGCGTTTCGTGTGCTCGACGACGCACGCGTGTCCGGCATGGTTGTCGCTGACGCGGGGAGTTTTACGTCGATGTCGCCGGGGTCCGTATTTCAAAACAATCAGGGGCGATTTCGAGTCGTTTCCGGCGGGATGGCGTCGTTTCCGTATGCTGGCACGTACGCTTCGACTTCTTCTTCGTTGTGGTACGGCACGTACAACTTGTTCACGGCGACGGGTCCGTCGGTGCTGGACCTGTCGTCTCTGACGAGCATTAACGACGGGTATAACGATGGCAACAACGGCAGCGTGACCTTGCATCGGATCTCGGCCAGCGGCGGCGGATTGCTGAATCTGTCCGGCGTCGAGAGCATCACCGGTCCGCAACTTGCGCAGGATTATCTGGAAATCGTCGTCGATGGGACCGGGACGATCGACCTGTCCGGCCTGACGACGATCAGCAGCGCCAGCATCGGCACGGTGCGGTTCGACGTGCAACAGGGGGCGACGCTCGACCTGGACAACTTGATCAGCCATGACCGTGGCGTGTACGGCGTCGCCGAAGGCGGCGCGATCAACGCGCCGAACATGGTGACTTTAACGCGAAGTACGTTGACGGCTTCGTCGGGTCGGACGTTTCAGTTTCACAGCCAGACGGGATTGACGAACATCAACAACACGTTGCTGCGGGCGGAGAACGGGGCTCAATTCGGCACGGCGTTTGGCCACGTGAATGCCAGCGCCTACGCATCGACCGATTCGACACTTTGGTACGGCACGTACAACCTGTTCACGGCGACGGGTCCGTCGGTGCTGGATCTGTCGTCGCTGACGAGCTTCAACGACGGGTACAACGACAACAGCAGCACTGGGACCGTGCATCGCGTTACGGCTAGCGGCGGCGGATTGGTCGACCTGTCGGGCGTGG
>JAJDEG010000618.1 GCA_029259895.1 Planctomycetota bacterium | reverse complement strand
GCCTGTTTGGCGGCGTCGGCCGCTTGTTTGGCCGCTTGCTCGGCGTTGTTGCGGGCTTGCTTGGCGCTGTTGGCCGCGGTCTGGGCGTCGTTCGCCGTTTTGTCGGCGGCTTGCTTGGCGGCTTGCGTTTTGTCGAGATTCGTTTGCGCGTCGACGAAGGCTTTTTCGGCCACTTCTTTGTCGGCCATTGCTTTGACGACCGCGGCCGTCGCGTCGGTCAGCGCTTTCTCGGCCGCTTGCTTGTCTTCCGTCGGTTTCTTCAGCGCCTCTTGCTTTTCGGCGAGCGCTTTTTCTGCCGCGGTCTTGCTTTCAGCAGCCTTCTTGGCGCTTTCGGCTTCGTTCTTAGCGAGCGTTTCCGCCTGCGGCACCGCCTGTTTGCGTTCTTCGAGGCGGGCCTTCGACGCCGCCACGACGCGGCCTGACTTCTCGAACCGCATCTGCGTCCACAAATGGCCCTTCGATTCGCCGAGCGATTGGTTGTTCTCGGCGTTCCAGACGCGAACGGTGTTGTTCTCGCCGGCCGTGGCCAGCCGCTTGCCGTCGCTGCGGACCGCGATCGCGAGCACGGCCGCGCCGTGATTGACGTTGCGAAGTTGGTTGCCCGCTTCGACATTCCAAACGCGCAACGTGCCGTCGCGACTGCCCGAGGCGAGTTGCTTGCCGTCGGCCGAGGCGAGTGCCAGCGACGTGACGGGACCGCCGTGTCCTTTGAGTTCTTTCACCGGCATCGGCGGCGCATCGGCCGTGATCTCGGCGTTCATATCCCACAGGCGAATCACGTTGTCGGCGTGGGCCGTCGCCAACTGCTTGCCTTCCAGCACCAGGGCAACCGCCGTAATCGGCGCGGGCGTTTCCCATTGCGCTTTCTGCGCGCCGTCGGCAGCGTTCCAAACGCGGACCGTCTTGTCCTCGCTGCCGCTGTACAGCGTCGTCGCGTCGGCAGAGATGGCCACGCCCGTGACGGCGGCGGCATGTCCTTCGAGCGTCCGCACGGGCTTACCCTCCGCCGCGTCGATCCATTCGATCTTGCCACTCACCTCGCCGACGGCGATCCACTTGCCGTCGCTGCTTTGGGCGATGCACCGCGCCGCGTCGCCGGCCAGTGCGATCTCGCCCAATCGCACGTCGTGCTGCCGCCGCCAGAGCTTCGCCGTGCGAAATCCGCCAGAGGCCAATCGCTCGCCGTCCGGACTGAACGCGAGCGACTGAATCAAATCCAAGTCGGCCACGCCGGGCTGCGTGTAGATGCCGGTTTCGAGCAGCGCCGGATCGGTCAGCCGACCGAGCGACAGGCCCGACGGTGCGTGGTACATGAATATCTGATTCGCGCGGCCAGCGGCGACGATCTGCCCATCGCCGGTGATGGCAGTCGCGAATATCGGGTTCACACCCTCGGGCAGCGGCTGCCACTTCGTCGGCCCGCGACCTTTCACTTCACCTATTGCCCCCTGCTCGATCCACAGCTTGAGCAACGCCAATTCTTCCGGCGAGAGCGGCTTCGCGCCGACTTTGTTATCCGCCGGCGGCATGATCCCGTCGTCCAGATGGGCCGCAACTTGAAACAACCGGCTGTCGGCGCTCTTGCCGGGAGCAACGATCTCCCCATCCGCGCCCCCCTTGGCGATCGTCTGCGGCGTTTCCAGGATCACGTCGTACTCGGCGTCCGTCGCGTTGTGGCAGGCCAGGCAACTGCGCGTGAAAATCGGCAGCACTTCCTGCTCGAAGTCGACCGGCGTGTCGCGCTTTAGCTCAGCCACCGGAAGCGGCGCAACCTTGTCGTCTTCGGCGCGGCCAGAATCGGCCAGCCCGAATGCGTACAGTTGAACCGCAACTACTACAAGCGATAATCGTCGCATCGCGTATCCCCGATCGAATAGAATCGAATACTTTGAATTGCAATCGTGTTAAACCGCAAAGGCACAGAGGCGCAAAGGTATTGTCGAAGAATCGTTCCGTCCGCGGATTTCTTTGCGCCTCTGCGCCTTTGCGGTTCGATCAACGCGAACGCTACTTGTCCTCAGCCTTCTTCTCGTTCACCACCAGCCGAAACTCCGTTCGGTCCTGCACGTTTTGGCCGTTGAACTTAAGCCGCGCCTCGACGTTCAGTACCCGCTCGCCCGGTGCGGCGTTGTTGTCGGCCTTCACCATCAGCTTGGCCTCGTCCTGCCCGGCGGGAATTTTGACGGTCTGCACGTCCACGCCTTGGGCGTTATCGCGAACGAACGTTAGCTCGACTTCGTCGCCAAAGTCGTACTTCCGCTCGATCCGCACCGGCAGCTCCGCCATCCCGCCCTGGTCGACGGCCACGTCCGATGATGGGAACGAAACGGTCACCGGCGAGTTGACGATCTTCACGATCACCGGCGTCGAATAGATCGCCACGTTGACGTTTTTAGGATTCGCCTGCTTGTTGAGGTCGTCGGCCTCTTTGTTGATCGCCTGTTTGGCCTGCTCGGCCCGCTTCGACATTTCCGCGGCATCGTTCGCCGCTTTGTCGGCGGCGGTTTTGGCTTCGGCGGCTTGCTGGGCCTTGGTCGCGGCGTCGGTGGCGGCTTGTGTCGCCGTGGATTTTTTTTCAGTCGCTTGTTGCAACTTTACGGCCGCTTCTTCGGACGCTTTTTGGGCGTTGGCCGCCGCATTGACGAGATTCTGATCGTCCGCTTTGGCCGCCGCTTCGTCGTTTGTTTTCTGTGCGGCCGCCGCGGCTTGTTCGGCCTGCTGCTGGGCTTGCTGCATCTCGCGATCGGCCGACGCCGCCGCATCGGCCATCTGCTTGGCCGCGTTCGTGGCTTCGTTGGCGGCCTTTTCCGCTTCCTGTTTATGCTGCAGCGCTTGTTTGGCTTCTTCCGCGATCTGCGCGGCGATCTTGTCGACTTCCTCCTTGTCTTTCTTGGCCGCTTCGGCAGCTTCCGGATTGCGGCGATAGTTCGGCCATTGCGTCTGGCCCTTGAGGATGAAGCTGTACACGCCGGGCTTGACGTTGGCGTTGATCGTCATTTCGAGATTCGCCGACGCCTGATCGCCGTTGACGTTCACGTTCGGCTTGCCCAAAGTTTGCGGCAATCCGTCGGCTTGCATGTTGATCTGGCCCTTGAACTCGCCGTTGCGAGCGACTTGCACGGGAATCTGCAACTTGCCGCCGCGCGAAGTCTCCCAAACTTTGCCCTCGCCAGCGCGGACGACCGCCGGAGCCGTTTCGCCGGCCGTTACGGCCAGCACCAGACTGCGGGCCAATCGCGAACGCGACGTTTCATTACCGTTCTGCGCGGGCACCACGACCGCCCCAGGCCGGGCCATCCGCACCAGTTCCGCGTCGCCGATCTTGGCTTTGCCGGAAATCGAAATCTCGCCCACCCAATCGGCCGCCGACTCTTCGGCGACCAGCGTCACGACGCCGAGCGATTCGCCGCCGCCAATCATCGCCGGCGCGGCCGTCACGCCGGTGGGCAAACCGCTAACCGACAATTCAATCTCGCCGTCGAACCCATCGCGGCGAAACGCCAACACTTCCAGCGCGATCGCTCCGCCCTTGCGCAACAGCGGCGGCGAAGCCGGCACGGCATTCTGGTCTTGCTGAGGTTCGTCCGGCAGCGAGACCACCGCCAGGCGGAAATCGGGCTGCTCAGGGCGAATTGCCAAGCGGTACACGAATCGCGGATTACCGCGGTTGCGATAATAAAGATCGCGAATCAACACGCGATACGTTCCGTCTTCTGGCACGGCAAATCGAAACGCCGCGTCGCCGCTGTTGGTGCGGAACCGCCGGTAGTTGTTGCCGCCGATGTTGCTGGCGTCGTCGTCCAGCTCTTGCAGCACGGACACTTGCTCTTCGCCCTTGTCGTTCTTCGTCACGCGCTCGACGAGCACGTAAGGATCGGCGGTCGTGCCGAGGCGTTGGGCGAGCACTTCGATCCAGTACACGTCGCCCTTGCTGGCCTCGAACGCAATGCGATCGACGTCACCGCGCGGGTAGAACTGCCCGACGAACTCGCACGGCAGCGATACCTTCTGGGCGGCGGATGTCTCGTCGTTCGGCTCTTGCTCGACGACAAGCGGCGCGGTCGCGAAGCCGATCGTCACCGGCGTGGCCGCACCCTGCGGCGTCGCCAGTTGATACGCGAATCCATCGACGCTCGACTCTTCCGACTCGATCAAGCCGGTGACCGCTCGATTCTGTAGGGCGGTCGCGTCGCCGGGGATGTCGATCTCCACGTCGAGCTTTTCGAGCTGCCGCCCTTTAATCGCCACGCCTTCGGCCGGCGAGCCGCCGGGCAGGTTTCGCCCAAACAACGTAACGCGCTGCTTCGTGCCGGGCATACCGCACGGCGGAAACGCGAAGTCGACGATCGGCCCCGTCGTAATCGCCAGTCGATACGCATACTCTGCGCCGCCGCGGTACGTGTGGTCGAACAGTTTGACGAAATAATCGCCGTCGGCCGGGGCAGTGAAATCGATCACCGGATCGCGGCGGACGTTGTCGCGGCCGCGTGCGAGTTCGTTCTCGTTGGCGTCGAGCAACACCAGCGTGCCGTTGAGCTTCGTATCGAGCCGATACGCCTGACAATCGACGATCGCGCGCTGGCCTCGTTTGAGCGATAGCTTGAAGACGTCGAAGTTCTCGCCATCGGC
>JAJDEG010000617.1 GCA_029259895.1 Planctomycetota bacterium | reverse complement strand
GCTATCGACGCGACGGACGGCGTGAAGATCAATAACGCCAAGGTCGTCAAGGCCGACATTCATACGTCCAACGGCGTGATCCACGTCATCGACACCGTTCTGCTTCCCAAGTAGTGACGGCACCATCGAGATCGGCGGCGTTGGCGGTGCGGCGCTGCCGAACTCGTTTTTTGACAACGCCGTTCTGACCGTGGCCAGCAGGGACTTACCGTATGTGTTGCAACCACGAGACGGCAAGACGGTGTTCGATATAGTTGGCCGCTCGCAGTCGCCGTATTGGTTCGGGCGCGAAGCTCGATGGAACAGTGACCAAATTACCGCCTGACCAGGCGAAACTCGAGTATTAGAGACGACCATGAACAAAATCAAATGGGCCAAGGCCGGATTCGTGGCTGCGGCGGGAGCATCGTTTCTGTTCTCCGTATACCTCTGGTTCTCGGGCAGCAGAGACGAAGGTGTATTCGTGGGACTCTGGGTGCCGTCGATCCTGAGCTTTGGAACTCTCATGTTGGGAAGAAAGTCACATGGATGATCGAACGTTTTTGATATTCGTCATCGGTTGTATCGTGTTTACGATCACGTTGGTGGCGGGCTTTTTCGCGCTCATCGCGAGCGACCACCCTGACGAGCCGAAAAAGTGAAGCATCGAACGCTCGACGTTTCGGTATGATGGCGGATCGCCGGGGCGTAACGAAAAGCTTGGGCAGCGTTGGAAAGCGACACAAATCGCAAGGCATGTCCTGACCGCAGATTGAAAAAATATATATGAGGATCGCAATCATCGGCGGTGGAATCTCCGGCTTGACGGCTGCCTATCGTTTGCATTCGGAACATGAAGTCGCGCTTTTCGAGGCCAACGATTACATCGGCGGACACACCAACACGGTCGACGTGAAATTCGATGGCGAGCGCCATGCAATCGACACCGGCTTCATCGTGTTCAACGATTGGACGTATCGCAACTTCGTGCGGCTGCTGGTCGAGCTTGACGTGCCGTCCCAGCCGACGGCAATGAGTTTTAGCGTCTCTTGCCCGCGGAGCGGATTCGAGTTTGGCAGTTCCTCGCTCAACAGCCTATTCGCGAACCGAACTAATGCGATTCGGCCGAGCTTTTTTCGCATGCTGGCCGACATCGTGCGATTCAACCGCACCGCCGCGCGACAAGTGCTGGGTGACTCAGCGTCGGCCGCCTATCGCGACGCGACGGTCGGCGAGTTTCTCGCGAGCGAGGGCTATTCTCAGACGTTTGCCGACCGTTATCTACTGCCGATGGGTTCCGCGATCTGGTCGTGTCCGACCGGCAAGTTCGCCAGCTTTCCGATCCGCTTTATTGTCGAGTTCTACCAGAATCACGGCCTGCTGAATTTCGTCCATCGTCCGACGTGGCGCACGATCGAGGGTGGCTCGCGAACTTACGTCGACGCGATTCTGCGACGGTTCACGGGCCGCGTCCGTGCCAGCACGCCGATTGCTCGCGTGCGGCGCTCGTCCGCGGGCGTCGAAATCACTCCCCGCGGTGGCCCGCCCGAGCGCTTCGATCACGTCGTGCTCGCCTGCCACAGTGACCAGGCGCTGCGCATGCTCGCCGATGCGTCGGCGACGGAGCGAGAAGTCCTGTCGGCATTTCCATACGAGCGGAACGTCGCCGTGCTACACACCGACGCGCGATTGCTTCCGCGTCGCCGCCGCGCCTGGTCGAGTTGGAACTACCGCCTGTCGCCGGCCGGCGAGCCGCGCGCCACGGTCACGTATTGCATGAACATCTTGCAACGCATCCGCTCGAAGCATACGTTCTGCGTGTCGCTCAATTGCGAAGACGAAATCGACCCGACCCGCGTGTTGGGCCGCTTTCAATACGCACACCCGGTGTTCACGACGCAGCGCGCAGCCGCGCAGGCTCGCCACGACGAGCTGATCGGCGGCAACCGCACTTCGTTCTGTGGCGCCTATTGGGGAAACGGGTTCCACGAAGACGGCGTGGCCAGCGCCCTGGCGGTGTGCCGGAAGCTAACCTCGACCGAAGAATGTACGATTGACATCGTCTCGAGTGACCGAGACGATGCGATCTATCCCCGTCAGGTCTCGTTGAATTGAAGCCATCGCCCAGGAGTTCGAGGCGGCAGTGATGCATAGTTGTTTTTACGAAGGAACCGTTCGGCACCGTCGTTTCGTCGACGTGGACAACCAGTTCTCGTATCGCGTGATGCTGGCCTACGTCGACCTGGCGGAAGTCGAACCGCTGTTCAACAAGTTCGGCCTATGGTCGACGCGTCGCGGATCGATCGCTCGCTTCCGACGCGACGATTACTTAGGCGACCCACAGACGCCGCTCGACGAATGCGTCCGCAATCTCGTCGAGTCGCAAGTGGCGTTTCGCCCGACCGGGCCGATCCGGCTGCTGACGAACTTTCGCTACTTCGGTTTTGCGATGAATCCGGTCAGTCTGTACTACTGCTTCGATGCCTCCAGTGAAACGGTCGAGGCCATCGTCGCCGAGGTCAGCAACACGCCGTGGAATGAGCGGCATTGCTACGTTCTCGACGTTCGCCAGCCCGCCGACAATGGCCGAATGACGGCGGCCCACGCGAAAACGTTTCACGTTTCGCCGTTCCTTGGCATGAATCTCAACTACCGTTGGCGGTTAACCACCCCGGGCGAGCGGCTGACCGTCCAGATCGAGGTTTGCGACATGAAGGCCGGCGACTTCGCCGCGAAGCAACTCGACGCAACCTTGTTGCTACGCAGAGTGCCGATGACGGCTTGGCAGAAACCGCGAATGCTGCTGCGGTATCCGTTGATGACGCTCAAAGTGTTCGCCGGCATCTACTCGCAGGCGTTGCGGTTGCGGCTCCAGGGAGCGCCGTTCGTGACTCATCCCGGCCCGCGTATCGAACCCGTTGATGCTGAGACGTCGCGAGCACGCGACGTCGCCGCGTCCCGCGAATTCGCCGAATTAACAACAAACCGCGAACAACTACAGGAATCGACGCGATGAACACGACGGCCACGCCGGCGGCCCTCGCCGCTGAACACTTCGGTTTTCTCGATCGCTTGGCGCGACGGATCGTCACGAGCCGCCTTGCCGATTTGCGTCGCGGTGAGATTACGCTGCACGACGGTGCCGGAACGTCGCGCGTCGGTCAGGCGGACGACCTCCACGTGTCGCTGCGAGTCAACCGGCCCCGTTTCTTTCGCGACGCGATCGTCGGCGGTGCGATGTCGGTCGCCGAGTCGTACTTACGCGGCGACTGGGACTGCGACGACCTGACCGGCCTGTTCCGCATCTTCATCCGCAACCGTGAGGCGGCCTATCGCGTCGACTCCGGGGTCGCCCGGCTGGCTGGCCTCGCCCACCGCACGCTCCACTGGCTTCGCGCCAACACGCGCCGCCGCAGCCGCAAGAACATCGGCGCACATTACGACTTGGGCAACGACTTCTTCCGCCTCTGGCTTGACGAGACGATGGCCTATTCGGCCGGCGTGTTCCCGCACCCAGCGGCAACGCTCACCGAAGCATCGCGCGAGAAGTTCGATCGCATCTGCCGCAAGCTCGACGTGCAACCGCGCGACCGCGTGCTCGAAATCGGTACCGGCTGGGGTGGGTTCGCCTTGCACGCCGCCGGCGAATACGGCTGCCGCGTCACCACCACGACGATTTCTCGCGAGCAGCATTCGGCGGCCCTTGAATGCATCGACGCCGCCGGTCTCGCCGACCGCGTCGACGTGCTCGATCGCGATTACCGCGATCTTACGGGCAAGTACGACAAGCTCGTCTCGATCGAAATGATCGAGGCGGTCGGCGACAAATATCTCGATACGTTCTTTCGCAAATGCGGTGAACTCCTGCGCCCCGACGGCTCGCTGGTGTTGCAGGCGATCTTGATGCCCGACCGGTATTACGGCGAGTACCTCAACACGATCGACTTCATGCGCACGTACATTTTTCCGGGCGGCTGCCTGCCGTCGCTGGGAACGATGCTTGCTTCGGCGGCGCGGACGACGGATCTGCGGTTCGTGCATGCCGAAGACTTTGCCCCGCACTACGCCGAAACGCTGCGGCGGTGGCGGACCGCGTTCCACGACCGGCTCGACGATGTGCGGGCATTGGGCTACCCGCACGAGTTCATCCGCATGTGGGACTATTATCTGTGCCAATGCGAAGCGGCGTTCGAGGAACGGCACGTCGGCGTCGTGCAGATTCAGTTCGATAAGCCGATGTGCCGCCGCGATCCGATCGACATCGGCAACCGCGCCGCAACGGGACAGCCCAGCGCGGCCAAAAGCTTCACTCCGGAGATCACACTTGGGCGGCGAATTCGGATTTCCCAGGGAGTGCCACGATGAGCATCTTTCGCATCGGCATCGACGCGGTCGAACGGGGCCTTATGCCCGACGCGGTAACGCGGCTGGCGATTCGGCGGATGTGTACGCAGCGGCTCGGCGAAGTTAGCGTCAGCGAAGAGGACTTCGCCGGCGCGATGCGTCGCGGCCCGATCGCGCCGATTCCGCACAAGGCCAACGAGCAGCACTACGAGTTGCCGGCAGAGTTCTTCGCCGCCGTGCTCGGGCCGCGGAAGAAGTATAGTTGCTGCCTGTGGTCCGCGGCGACGACGCAGCTCGCCGAAGCCGAGGATGCGGCATTGGCCGAAACGTGCCGGCGGGCGGAGATCGCGGATGGTCAAGAGATTCTCGAACTTGGCTGCGGCTGGGGTTCGCTGTCGCTGTGGATGGCCGAGCGATACCCGCACAGCCGCATCACGGCCGTCTCGAATTCCGCTGTGCAGCGACAATTCATCGAGTCGCTTGCCGCTTCGCGCGGCGCGAGGAACCTGCGCGTCATCACGGCCGACATGAACGCCTTCGCCCCGCCAGCGGATGCCGGCGACGGTCGTTTCGATCGCGTTGTGTCGATCGAAATGTTCGAGCACATGCGCAACTACGAGCAACTCCTCGCGCGGATCGGCTCGTGGCTGCGACCGCAAGGCAAGCTGTTTGTCCATATTTTTTGCCACCGCCGTTTGGCGTATGAATTCGAGAGCGAAGGCACGGCGAACTGGATGGGCCGCCACTTCTTCAGCGGCGGGATCATGCCCAGCGCGAGCTTGTTGCGGCGATTCGACCGCGACTTTGCCGTGATGCGCGAATGGCAATGGAGCGGCCTGCACTACCAGCGCACCGCCGAGGCGTGGCTGGCCAGCCTCGACGCGCGACATGATGACGTCGCGGCAATTCTGGAGCGAGCCTATGGTGCGGTCGACGCGCGAAGATGGCTCAATCGCTGGCGCGTCTTTTTTCTCGCGGTGTCGGAGATGTTCGGCTACGCGGACGGAGAGCAATGGTTCGTATCGCATTATTTGCTCGAGCACGCGAACTAAGTGCTGAGTCCGCAATGCCCTTCACGAAAAGTACTCGCACGATCAGCGGTGAGATGTTATGGCGCAGACATTATTGACCACGCTCGCTTCGATCGTTGCTGCGATGATTCTGTTGTGGATCGTCAGCCTCATTCGCCGCGACGCCAGTATCGTCGATCCGTTTTGGGGCGCCGGCTTTGTCCTTGTCGCATGGCTGGCCTGCCAGATGACCGACGCGCCAAGTTGGCGAGCTTGGCTGCTCGTCGCGCTGACCACCGCGTGGGGATTGCGTCTGTCGACGTTCCTCGCCTGGCGCAACTGGGGCCACGGTGAAGACCGACGCTACGCGGCGATGCGCCGGTACCACGGGCGAAAATTCTGGTGGGTCAGTCTGTTCACTGTATTTCTGCTGCAAGCGGGCATTTTGTGGTTCGTGTCGCTGCCGATCCAAGCCGCAATGGCCGCTGACTCGGCATGTAAATTAAGTTGGCTCGACGCGATCGGGACGTCGCTATGGGTAATCGGTTTTTTCTTCGAAGCCGTCGGCGATTGGCAACTCGCCCGATTCAAGGCCGATGCAGCGAATGCCGGCAAGGTGATGGATCGCGGCCTATGGCGGTACACGCGGCACCCGAACTATTTCGGCGATTTTTGTGTGTGGTGGGGACTGTACCTGATCGCCGCGGCGGGCGGCGCGGCTTGGACCGCGGCCAGTCCTATACTGATGTCTGTGTTGCTGATGAAAGTGTCCGGCGTGTCGCTGCTCGAAAGCACAATCGCCGACCGTCGGCCGGAATATGCCGCGTACAAGGCGCGGACGAACGCTTTTTTTCCTGGGTTCAGACGCTGCTGACGAACGATGGAGCGATCGATGCGAATTGCTCGTTCGCCGTTGGCGCACCAAACGGCGAATGGCGTAATGGAGTCGTCAAAGTGCCAGAAGGCGATCGCGTCAGTAGAAAGACGCGAGGTTTGCAGCCGCATGCTCACCTGGAAGAAATGGTGGGCAAGCCACTGCACCAGCGATGCCGCCGAAAACTTGCCGAGGGGTCAACCGCTGCTGTCTGGGCGTTGAGGAAAGAAGTTAGGCGGTCCCGCCGCAAACAATCGGTTGCATTCCTCCTGCAGTACCCCCTCGACAATCGTGCATTGCCAGCCTGGACTGCGACGGACAATCTCCTCGGCGAGAACGTCGATCTGCCGCCAGCCGTGTTGTTGAAGGAACCGGATCGATGTGCCGAACAGGACCGTCTGGATGCCACTCCAGAGAATCGCCGCCATGCACATCGGGCAGGGCTCCGCGGTGGTGTAAAGCGCCAACTCACTGTCATCAACCCTGTGGCCGGACCCGAACAGCGCGTCGATGGCATCGATCTCACCGTGCCAGGTTGGGTTGATCGTCGACTTGTTCCAACCTTCGGCCGCGGTTTCGCCGCTTTCCCGGTGGACAATGACGGCCCCGAACGGTAACTGGGGTGTGTTGGCAGTCAATGCGATCGCTCGCCGCATGTGGCGTTCGTGGTCGATTTCCAACATCCTTGTTACCTCAGCGGAGTGAAGACATTTCCAACGAAAAGAACAACAGTCCGCGTAGGCTCCAGGCTGTAGTCCGAATCCAGTTCGTCGAGACGAGTTTCCGGTGAACGACCGAATCGAAGCCCTTGGATAATAACAAGTTGTGGCACGGCCCTTGGACCAGCGCGGTCGATAGCCAGATGACGGCCAGCAGAGCGAGTCCGATCGCCAATTGCCCAGTCGAGACCCCCGTTGGTTTGAACCAGAACAATAGCAAGGAGGTCAGCGCTTCCCAGATCATTGGCGGTGCGACGACCCACGTGGCCAGTGCCGTGTGCCGCTGCTCGTAGACACGAAAATCCGCACTTCCCGTCTTGGCGAAGAGCGGGTAATGGACGACCTGGACGAACCAGATGACTCCCACCATGAACAGGGTGACCGAAAGGTGCGACAGAAGCAACAAGCGGGGGGTAAATCGCTCACGAGATGCCTTCCAGCACGGCGTCCGCCGCCCGTCGTCCCGAGACCATCGCCCCCATGATCGACGCATTGTCTTGATGATCCCAACAAACGTAGACTCCCGGCGGCCAGCGAACCGGGCCTTCCGACACATCAAGCGCAGGCAGGGCCTGCTGCGCTAGAGCGTAAGAAATGCGGTAAGCCCGCAGGTGATGCCAGTCCCAAGCGGTAAGTCCGAAGCAGTCCCCGAGTTGTTCGCGCACCTGAAGTCGCTCTTCGTCCTCGGGTATGCCCAGTACCATCGCCGACACAAGGCTCGCGTCGCCCCGGCCGTACGAGGGAGCGACAATCACCACTTTATGCGTCACGGTTTTCTATCCCTCGGCTGATCGTTGCGCGAACTCTCGACGCGCCCCACTCCCCGGACTCGATCAGCCGCCGCGTCGAGTCATGGCGAAAAGCAAACATCCGCTCAAGTTTCCGACGAATCAGCCAACCGCCCAGCCAACTGCCGATCAGACCCAACGGAGCTTGGTACTCAACCTCATCGCGTAGGATAGTTCCCCCCTCACCATCATCGAGAAATCGATGGCGATGATACCACCAGGCAAACGGGCCGGTTTCTTGGCGATCAGCAAACAAGTGAGGCGGGTCGTATTCTGTGTGAACGGCAACCCAGCGAATCGGCAACAACCCCAGGTGCCCGTGCAACACGACCTTACTGCCCGGCAGGAGAGAACCGGCCGATTCGGCGACCTCCATCTTTTCCCAAGGGGGAATCAGTTTTCGCAGCGCTTCCGGGTCCTCGTGAAAGCGAAAGACAACCTGCGGCGGTGCATTGATTCTGCTTTCCTTGAAATAGTGCATTCGCATCGCAGTGTCTGGCTGCTGATCGCCTCTACGGTGCCTTGCCGCATCCCACAGGATCATGACGAACGGAATCCACCAGATTAGATCGTTGGTCAGGATCGTCAACCCAAAGAGCGGCGGAAAAGTCCCGCGCAGCAGAGCGGCGACGAACCCTAGCGGACCAAAAAGCTTGCCCAGCAATCCGACAAGCACGATCGGCCAGTGAGTTCGTGGGTCGTTTGCCGCGAGGAGATAGCCAATGCGATAGACTCCGACGATCATTCCGACGCATTGCCAAATTGCCGGGTAGTTG
The DNA here is from genome assembly GCA_029259895.1 of Planctomycetota bacterium. GTDB lineage: Bacteria > Planctomycetota > Planctomycetia > Pirellulales > PLA5 > PLA5. The sequence goes on along the minus strand of JAJDEG010000617.1, from coordinate 6,429 downwards.
AGTCGTGCGATGCCCAGTGCGTCAAAAAAAAGGTGAGGCCAAGCGATAACGAGCAAGCCCCAGCTCAAGTTGTAGATGCCTGCGGCAATCAACCAACGCCGCGCCCAGGCAGGTGCGCCCGGGACGTCGCGTTCGGACGAAGCAAGCGGTGCGATCATTTTGGTTCTCTCCGGCCGCGTCCGACGCCTAGTGACCCCTGCACGAAAGTGGTATCAAGTTCCGCCACGATAGTCTGCGTCGACGGAAGGCTGGCGAACTCGAGTGCTAGGTCAAGCGTCGCGTAGCACCGAAAATCGAGCCTGAGCCGTTAATCAACTGTACCGCAGTCGAAACCCTTCGATAACGACTTCTGGTGGATCGAATGACGTCCAACGTCGCGCAATTCCCCGCCAGGGCGGAGCCTGTTAAGGCCAGGGCCGCTTTGCGGTAGATGTCGGAAGAGTCGCGGCAGTATTCCCCAAGCTCCGAGCGCCGAAGCCACTCGTTTTTCGGCCTCCCCGAGTCCAATATTTAGGTCCAGCACGATGCACTCATTTCTGATTCTCGGGGCAACCGGAGGAATTGGTTCCGAAACAGCGCGGCGACTGCGAACAGCAGGCCACGCGGATTACCTGATGGCGCGAAACCAAGAACGTCTCGCAAATCTGGGCGCTGAACTCGATTCGCCCTGGCAAGTCGTTGACGCCCGGTCCGTGAAGGCGGTCAGTGACGCGGCGCGCCACGCGGCAGGGATTCTCGGCGGCGTCGACGGCATCGTGTCCTGCGTCGGTTCTTTGCTTCTGAAACCGGCCCACCACACGTCGCTAGAAGAATGGCACGAGGCAATTGCCGCGAACTTGACATCGGCATTCGCCGCTGTGCGGGCGGCGTACGAGACGATGCGGTCAAGCGGCGGCTCGGTGGTTCTGCTGTCGTCTGCGGCCGCGCGCATCGGGCTTTCTCACCATGAAGCGGTCGCGGCGGCCAAAGCCGGCGTGATCGGCCTTACAAAGTCTGCGGCCGCCTCTTACGCATCTCGGCGGATCCGCTTTAACGCGATCGCTCCAGGGCTCGTGCAGACGAGCCTGACTGCAAGCATTTGGAAGAATCCGAAATCCTTTGAGACGTCGCGATCGATGCATGCTGCCGGCCGGCTTGGTGAGCCGAAGGACGTTGCCTCGCTGATTCATTGGCTGATGCAACCAGAGAACGATTGGGTCACCGGACAGGTTTTCGGTGTTGATGGCGGGTTGGCTACGCTGAGGTCGTCTCGTTCCTAACTTAAACGCGCCGAACGTGGCTCGAACGGCTCTACACGATACGTTTCTGGTTCGGCTTCGCGAAAATGCTGCTAACGCGTCTGTTGATTCGAACTTGATTCCTAGCATTACGGAGAACATTTGTGCCAACTACTTTGCCTCATCGAAATCGCGTTTACTATCCGAACGTCAACGGTTCGCAGCCAGCGATAGACGCCTCGCCGGAGACTCTACATCGCGGAGCCGGGTCACGGGAAGTTGATCTGGGGGCGATCGAGTCGGCAGTGCGAACAATCCTGGCCGCCGTTGGAGAAGATCCGGATCGCGCCGGGTTGGTCGACACTCCACGGCGCGTCGCAAAAATGTACGCTGAAATGTTCGCCGGCTTGAAAGCAGACCCCGCACGACATCTGCAGGTCACTTTTCCAGAGGACTACGACGAAATGGTGCTGGTGCGCGACATCACGTTCACGAGCATGTGCGAGCATCACTTACTCCCATTCACTGGAGTGGCTCACGTCGCTTACATCCCGCATGGACGCGTAACGGGCCTGAGCAAACTGGCACGCGTCGTGGACGAAGTTTCGCGACGGCCGCAGGTGCAGGAACGCATGACGCACATGATCGCCGATCTCGTCGAGCGCGAACTCGGTTCATGCGGAGCCGCGGTGCTGATCCAGGCCGAACACTCCTGCATGTCGATGCGCGGCGTAAGAAACCCCGGCAGTTCGACGGTGACTAGCGCCTTGCGTGGTGTCTTCAAAACGAATCCCTCGAGTCGTTCGGAAGTCCTGTCACTGATTAGCCAAAAATACTGAGGCTGACCATGTTGATTCAGAAAGAATATAAGTTCTATGCGGCTCATCGCAACGAGGAACTGTCCGATAAGTGCTTTAACCTCCACGGTCATCGCTATGGAATACGGTGTTTCTTTGAAGTGGATCGTACCGGCTCTTTCTCGACGTTGTTCGGTGAGTTTGATCGCCGGATCGAACCGTTCATCAAGGCGCAATACGACCACGGAATGTTGATTCACGTTGGGGATAGCCTTTATGAGACCTTGTGCGATCACATGCGGCGAACAGGCGAAAAGCTGAAGCTCAAGCTCTTCGACCGGCCGACCAGTGTAGAGAACTTAGCCCATCAGCTTTTCGGCGAGATTGACGCGATGGGCTTCCGCTTGAGGCGGTTGGAAATCCGCGAGACGGACACGTCGGTCGTTGAGTACACGCGAGAAGATTGGAAAGCCGACGATCGTTTCTTTGAAAGAGCGGCACCAACGCCGTGTGATCTGTTGAAACAGCCGTCGTCGATCGTTGGAAACCACTCGAAATTACAACACTGGGCATCAACCGACTGACACTCCCAATTCAACTGAATCAGAATCGATATTTGCCGATGGAACAAGATTGCGGCAGAGCCGAGTTAGTTTCGCTATTATTCGGAACTACGTCGGCGGCCTAGTGCGAAACGACCGTTGGCCTTCCCCGTTCTATGAGCCAGCCTGGAGTTGAGGGCCCCCTGCTGCTCGGCTTCGTGTCGGATCACGTGGAAGTCCTGTTCGACCTTGACCGCGAAGCTCGATCCATGGCCGCCCCCGGCGGCTTGCAGATGGTGCGAGCAAGCACCGTCGAGACGCATTCGCACTTTGTACGTACGATACGCGGATTGATAAACGGACGAATGGATGCCTTGCCGCCACAATCACTGCTTGTGCTGGAACCTAACACAGACGACCGTCCAGAAAACGGCTGCCTTGCCGGACGTTCTGCTTTGTCAAGTGCTTCGACGTGAGTGCCAAGAGGAATTAGAATGCAAAACTGGAAACTGTTCGCGATTGTGTTGCCCATTTTCCTGCTCATCGACTTGCTCTGGCTGGGCGTAGTCATGAAAGGGTTTTACAGCCAAGAACTTGGCGAACTGGCACGCCGGCAAGGAGCGTCGCTTGCTCCGCGATGGGGCGCCGCAGTGTTGGTCTACTTGCTGATCCCCGGTGGAATCGTTCTTTTCGTGCGACCGCTACTGGGAGGCAACGCTACGGCCTGGGAGGCGTTTGGCTGGGGGGCGGCATTTGGGCTGGTGCTGTATGGCGTGTACGATCTGACTAATCTGGCCGTGCTCGAACAGTGGACCTTACGCATGACTTTGGCCGACATCGCTTGGGGCTGCGTCCTGTGCGGCACGATCAGCGTCATCATGCGGCTTGTAGACGATTGGCTCAAAAAATGACCTGTTTTGGCCCTCGACAACAGACCGCCGCTTTGCAACAGGCGGTCCCGAAGACTCGCGTTCAAACCTGCAATTCCACTCCCGTTCGAGCTGACGGCGAGTTTGTTCTCTACTGGATGATCGCCTTCCGGCGGACAGAATGGAACTTCAGTTTACAGAGAGCTGTTGAATGGGCGGTCGAACTTCGGAAGCCGCTCGTGATCTTCGAGCCGCTACGCGTCGGATACCGTTGGGCCAGCGACCGGTTTCATCGCTTCGTAGTCGACGGCATGGCGGACAACGCCAGCCGCATCGCCGCGATGAAGAACCGCGGTGTGGTGTACTTTCCTTATGTCGAGCCGGAAAGGGGCTCTGGCAACGGTCTGCTCGCAGCTTTGGCCGAACGAGCGTGCGTTGTCGTGACCGATGATTTCCCTTCGTTCTTTCTGCCGCAGATGGTCGCGGCCACAGCCACGCGATTGCCCGTGAAACTGGAACAGGTGGACGCGAACGGATTGCTACCGCTGCGAGCCACTGATCGTGTCTTCACCACAGCGTTTTCGTTCCGTTCCTACTTGCAGCAAGAGCTTCCTCCGCATCTCGCTCAGTTCCCGCAGTCGAACCCACTCGCTCGGATACAGTTGCCAGCAATGAAAACGCTGCCTGGCACGATAACCCGCCGCTGGAAGCCGGTTTCCAAGGAGTTGTTGTTGGGGGACGTAGCCGAACTCGCGGCGTTTTCGATTGATCACTCGGTTGGCGTCGTCGATCAGCGTGGTGGTGCCACGGCGGCTCGACAGCGACTGCAGCAATTCCTTGAGCGACGCCTTGCACACTACTCCGAAACCGCGAATGAGCCGGACGAAGAAGCACGTAGCGGATTGTCGCCGTATTTACACTTCGGTCATATTTCGCCGCACGAACTGTTTCACGAACTGACGTCTTGCGAGTGTTGGTCGCCAGCGCGGCTCGCAAGGAAATCGAACGGTAAGCGTGAGGGTTGGTGGGGCATGAGTACTGGCGCCGAGACATGGCTCGACCAATTCGTCACATGGCGCGAACTCGGCTACAACATGGCCTCACATCGCGACGACTACGAGCGCTACGAGTCGTTGCCGGATTGGGCGCGCGCAACGCTCGACAAACACGCTCGCGACCGTCGCGAGCACGTCTATTCGCTCGACGAATTCTCCGCCGCGTCGACCCGCGATCCCCTCTGGAACGCCGCACAAACACAGCTTTTGCGCGAGGGTCGCATCCACAACTACATGCGAATGCTTTGGGGTAAGAAGATACTCGAATGGACGGCGTCGCCGCGCGATGCTTTGGACGTGATGATCGAACTCAACAACCGCTATGCCCTCGATGGCCGCAACCCGAATTCATACTCGGGCATTTTCTGGTGCCTCGGTCGCTATGACCGTCCGTGGGGGCCGGAACGGCACATCGTCGGCACGGTTCGCTACATGAGCAGCGCCAATACAGCTCGCAAGTTCAGCGTCGACGGCTACTTAAGCTGCTATGGCGAAGGTACTCATCGGTAACTGCTGTCATTCGATGGCGCTAGACTACTGGCGCGACGACACGGAGCAATGCGACATGGATCCACATGCAAGCGGGCGCATTCCGTTCCCCACGATGGCCGAGGTGGAGGCCGCGAGCGTTCGCCAATTGGCCCAGTGGTATCGGCTTCTCGTTGCGCCGGCGAATAAAAGCGAGCAGCGGATCATGCGGCGAATGATCGAACGCTTTAACGCCGTGACCGGAGTGCCGTCCGCGACCGGCAAGGTCGCCAATGGTCGGCCAAAGGCACGCCGCAAGCGGTGAATGGGCCGACGGCGCGGTGGTGCCGTCCGACATGCGGCCAACTTGCCAAGCCCCCTCCTGATAGGTAGGTCGATTGCGTGGCGGTCGCTGTGATCCGGCGCCTATATATATACTGTCTCCCGTCGCCAGCCGACTCTTGACAGAAATCTATACGGATGTATCGTAGCACTATCTTCTCCATCCTGACCGGATGGCATCGGGTGCCGCGATCTTTCGGGCTCCTCCGGTCGGCCGAGTAGGCCGGCGCGTTGGCTCGCGTTGAGCGAGTCATCTACCATCGCCGGCAAAGTCGCGCGATTCTCTTCCGCGCGTGCCGTCGGTGGCAATGGGGTCACGACGATGGCAAGTACTGACTTGGTGCCGGCGGACGGCGCTCGTCCAGACGACGATGGAACTAATCTCGAACAGCCGATTGCCAAACTGCTTCGCCGCGCGCCGGAGCGTTGGGCGGAGTTCTCGATCGACGAGTTGAGCGAGCGTGAGTCGCAAGCGCTGTTGCTGCTCGTGGCCGCTGAAATGATCGAGCGGCGGTGTCGCGTGCGACTGCGGATGCTCAATCAACCATTGGTCGTCGAGGCGACTTTTACCGCAACCGGCGAATATGGAGCGGTTGAGGCGCTTGCGCCGCTGGTTGCTTCCGTGTGGGAGGATTGGCAGGCGGCGTATGCGGCGTGGCATGCGGGGGACGCAAAGGACGTGCCACCGTTTCACGGCGAGCGAGTCGAACCCAGCCAGTGGCGACTGACGGCGAGCGGTGTGCAGGCTCGCAAGGATCTGTCCGAGGGACGCGAGCGCGCCGTTTACGACTTCGTCCTGCGCCGCTGGCCGCTGACGTTTCGGCCTCCGGTGCGCGGTCACGGCCGGCTCGTGAAGTTTGACAAGGTCAAGCCCGATGCAGTTCCCTCGACGGTCGCTGTGGCCAACTGGCCCGAGGGGGCGAAGGCATTCGCCGAGGCCTTCGGGAAGATGTTTGAGATGCTACACGCCAACGGGAAACTGCCATCGGATGCCAAGACTGCGGCCACCGGCACGTCGCCTCAAGGCAGTAACGCGCCTCGCCGCGACGGACGCAATCTCGAAACCGAAAAACGCCTCCAACGCTACCTGCGCGACCGCGATGCACAGTACCAGCGGCTTGTCGAGGCGATTGTAAAAG
>JAJDEG010000616.1 GCA_029259895.1 Planctomycetota bacterium | reverse complement strand
GCCCAATCGACGTTCGACTCCAAGAAATTCCCAAACCGGCCGTCCCGAATATGGTCGGGCAGCCAGTTGATCTTCGCGTTGTTAGCAAGCATCGCGTCCTTGAACGCGGTGGTTTTGATGAACCAACTCCGCCGCGGATATTGGATGAGCGGATCGTTTTCGGCCCGCCAGCAGAATGGGTAGTCGTGGAGATATTGGTCGTGGATATACAACGGTCCACGCGCCTTCATGTCACGGATAATATCCTTATCCGCGTCTTTCACCCAACGGCCGGCGTATTCCGGTACTTCGCCGGTGAACTTTCCATCGGGACCGACCGCACAGATTAGCTGCGGTCCTTCACCAGGCTTGAAGCGAGCTTGCTCTCGTAGCAAGACGTCAAAGTCGACTTCGCCAAACGCAGGGGCTTGGTGAACGATGCCGGTGCCTGAGTCGGTCGTGACGAAGTCGGCCGCTACGACACGCCACGCGACGTGTTCCGTCGCCCCGTCGAGCAACGTACCGGTCTTGTCTCCAAGCTTTTCATAGTAGTTGTAAAACGGCGGCCTGTATCGCCTGCCGATCAAGTCGGCCCCCTTACAAGTTGCTTCTACGGTTAGCGTGCGTTTGACCTTGTTAGCGATCTGTTCGACGAGCGCGGACGCGACCCAATACCATCCATAGATGTAATCGCCTTCGCTATCGATGACCAAGCTGTATTCGAGATCGGGATGAACGGCAACAAATTGGTTGCTCGGCAACGTCCACGGTGTCGTCGTCCAGACGAGCAAGTGCGGGCCTTTGGCATTGCCGTCGTCGTCGAGCAGCCGAAACTTTACGTACACGCTCGGATCGGCCACCTGTCGATAACCCTGCCCAACTTCCCCCGCCGACAGCGCCGTTCCGCCTTGTGCCCACCACCAAACGATCTTGTGCCCTTGATACAACAGCCCGCGGTCGAACAGGTTCTTCAGCGACCACCACACGCTCTCCACGTAGCTTTGGTGGTACGTGACGTAAGCCTCGTCGAGGTGAATCCAAAACCCGATCCGCTCGGTGAGCCGTTCCCATTCCTTCATGTACCGCCAGACGCTTTGCTGGCATTTCTGAATGAACGGCTCAATGCCGAACGCCTCGATCTCCTCTTTCGAGTGAATGCCGAGTTCCTTGCAAACCTCGACCTCGACCGGCAGGCCGTGCGTGTCCCAGCCGGCTTTGCGTTCGCAGTACTCGCCGCGCATCGTGCGATAACGCGGAAACAGATCCTTGATCGCCCGGGTGAGACAGTGCCCCGGGTGCGGCATGCCGTTGGCCGTCGGCGGACCTTCGTAGAACACGAATCGCGGATGCCCGTCAGGGTCCGTCTCGTGCTGGGCCTGCCGCTGCCGAAGCGACTTATCGTAAATCCCGCGCTCGCGCCAAAACGCGACCGTGTCGGTCTCAAGTTGCGGAAAACTAACGTTGGGAGCAACGGTGCGAAACATGCCAGGGCGATGCCGGTGAAGAGTAAGAAATGCGGAACGATGGGCCAGCGCAGGCCCGAAATCAGCGACACGCCCGCCGTGCCGGCAGGTTCGCCAAGCCCACCAGTTGACCACGATCCGCCGCGGCTTTCAATCGCACTTCGTCCCGCCCCGCGAAGCACAGCGCGGCACCGCCGGCAACGTGTCAGCTTGCACCCCCCGCGGCCTTCATGAATAATCGGACCCGCCCCTCGGACTCGCACGTCGGACTCGCCCCCTCGCGATCCCCTCTCGCCGCCGCCACACATGGCAACACCCTCGCCAACGATCGAAGCGCCGCGGCTCAACGCGCCCAGTCCAGACTCTCGGCGTCCCGACGCGCCGTCGATCGATGGCCAGATTAACGTCGTGACGCCCGAAAACGTGGCGTTTCACTATGAAGTCGCCGGCCCGTTTCGCCGGTTGCCGGCGTACCTGATCGACGTCGCCATCCGCGTCCTCATCGCCGTCCTCATGTCCCTCGCCCTGTTGGCCGTTTCCGGCATCGGCATCTTCGATTTTGGCATGGGCTTTCTCGCCATCGGCTTTTTCGTGCTGACTCATTTTTACGGCGGCCTGTTCGAGACATTCTGGAACGGCCAAACGCCCGGCAAACGCATCATCGGCCTGCGCGTGTTAACGGTCGACGGCCGGCCGATCAACGCGTTGCAAGCCGTCTTGCGCAACATCCTCCGCGACGTCGACACCATGCCCTATGCGTTCGGTTTCATCGTGCCCGATTTGCAACTCGTCGGCTTGTATTGGGTGGGCCTGATCTCGATGGCGCTCACCGACCGCTATCAACGACTCGGCGATCTGGCCGCCGGCACGATGGTGGTCGTCGAACGCCGCGCCTGGTTGCACGGCGTCGTGAAGATCACCGATTCCGCGGCGCTCGCGCTGGCGACCGAAATCCCCGTCGATTTCGAGGTCACACGTTCGCTCGGCAAAGCCCTGTCGATGTACGCCGAACGCCGCCTGGCCCTCTCCCCGCTGCGCCGCGCCGAAGTCGCCCGCCACTTGGCCGTCCCCCTGTCGGCGCGCCTTCGCCTGCCGCCGTCGACCAACTACGACACGCTCCTCTGCGCCCTCTACCACCGCACGTTCGTCGCCACGGAGACAGACCAGCGCACGGGCGAACCGGCAGAATTCCAAGACCTTAACCGCCCAATCACAGAAGGGCCCCGATTCCGAGTCTAATTGTCTTCCCCCGACTCCTGCCTCCTGACTCCTATCTCCTGTCTCCCAACTCCCACGGCCGTTCATGAAAGTCGCCGAACTCCTAGAATCCCGCCGCGGCAACTGGCGACAGCTCGACGAGCTTTGCCGCAAGCTCGAACAGTGGCGACGCCTGCCCGCCCCGGTCGTCGCCCGGTTCGCGTCGCTGTACCGGGCCGTTTGCGCCGACTTGGCGCTGGCCGAGTCGTATCAACTTCCGCCCAGCACCGTCGATTATCTCCATCAACTCGTCGGCCGCGCCCACAACCAACTCTATCGCAGCCGCCGTTTCCGCCTCCGCGCTTGGACGAGCGAGCTGCTCTACGCCGTCCCCGCGCGGCTCTACGACGACCGCTGCATTCGCCTCGCGTCGGTGTTGTTCTGGGGCCTATTTGGCATGTCGATGTGGCTCGCGTCGGCCGCTTCGCCGATGCCCCAATTCTCCACGCAACTCGTCGGCGAAGAAAACTTGCGAATGTTCGAGTCGATGTACGAAACGGCCGTCTGGGATCGAGACCTCGGCGGCGGCACGGCCATGACCGGCTTCTACCAAAACCACAACACGACGATCGGGCTGCGCGTATTCGCTCACGGCCTGCTCTTTGGCGTCGGTGGCATTCTCGAAACGGTTCGCAACGCCGCCTACCTCGGCGCGGTCTTCGGCCACATGACCACGGTCCCCGGCCCCCGCGAAAACTTTTTTCAGTTCGTCACCGCCCACGGTCCCTTCGAGTTGACCGCGATCATCCTCGCCGCCGGCGTCGGCATGCGCCTCGGATTCGCCTTGCTGTTCACCGGCGGATTGACCCGCGGCGATTCCGCCCGCGTCGCCGGACGCGCCGCCATGCCCGCCATGGGCGTGACCATGATCCTGTTCCTGCTAGCCGCCCTGATCGAAGGCTACATCTCGCCATCGGCGATGTCCTACGAAGTCAAAGCCCTGTTTGGCGTCGCCTCTAGCCTCGTGCTGATGATTTACTTCGTCGTCCTCGGCGCGATCGGCAAGAGCATGATGGCCGGCGAATTGCCGATCGACGAAGCCGATTAACGAAACCGCACGAAACGCGCCCTCGCCATGTTCATCGACCAGACCGAAATCTCGATTCGCGAACGCGGCAAACGCGAGCTGTTCGATCTCGCCCTGCACGTCGCTCGGCGGCACTTCGCGCCGCTATGCACGGCGCTGCTTCTCGGCGTGGCTCCATTCGTCGCCTTCAACGCCTGGGCGCTTTCCGATATTCCCTCTGATCGCTACGACGGCGATTCGAGGTTTCAGTACGTCACCTACATGACGCTACTCGTCTTCATACAGACACCGTTGGCGACGTCGCTAATGACCATCTATCTCGGCCAGGTCTTGTTCCGCACGCAGGCAATGCCGCGTCAGTTGGTCCGAGAACTCGCCCGCTCGGCGGCGCAATTGCTCTGGTATCAAGGCGTCGTCCGCGGCGGTTTCTTCGTCTTACTGGCCGCGGCATTCAACGACTGGAACGACCGCAACACCTTCGCCGAGTTCGTCATCTGGTCGGTCGCCCTTTGGGCGCTCGTCGCGCGCGGGGTCAGGCCCTATCTCAACGAAGTCATCCTGCTCGAGCGCAACCCGCGCCGCCCAACCGGTGCGACCGCTATGACGACTGCCCGCCGAAACGCCGCGCTGCACGCCGGCTTCGGCGGCGATTCCTTCGTCCAACTAATCGGCGCAGGCATCCTCGGATCGATGGCCGCCCTCAGCATCTGGCTCACGCTCTGCTATCTCCGCGCCGAATTCTTCAACGCCATCCAAACCGACCGTGCCACGCTGACGGTCCTCCTTCCCATCGCCCTATGGCTCGCCGTCTGGTTCCTGGCCATCGTGAGATTTCTCGGATATCTCGACTTGCGAATCCGCCGCGAAGGCTGGGAAGTCGAACTCTCCATCCGAGCTGAAGCCGCGGCTCTGGCCCGCTCGACGGCGTACTGACTTTACTGGACAAGCACGCGCCCCGCGGCCAAGATAGTTCGAGGAACTGCTCGCAAACGAAAACGTCGTCGACACACCGCAAAAAGGACACTCGATATGTTTCGCGCACACACTAGCCGAACCGTCCTGGCATGGCTCCTAGCTTGCACCGCTTCGTTCGCCGCCGATCCGATCGAGCCGGCCGACTTCGCCGCGTTGCATACGTTGATCCAGCCAAAGTCCGAAGAATCCGCGTGGCTGTCGATCCCCTGGCAGACCGACCTGTGGCAGGCCCGAGAGCAAGCCGCCGCCGCCGGCAAGCCGATCCTGCTTTGGGAAATGGACGGGCATCCGCTCGGCTGCACGTGAAACAACGGCGTCGTGGGCCGTGAGTCCATCTTTGCCAACGAAGAAGTCATCGAACTCATCAACGAGCGCTTCGTGCCCGTCGCCGCCGACGATTGGTATCAACGCCGTCGCGACGACGCCGTCGGCAAGTTTTTCGTCGGCGTTGCCAATCAAGGCCCACGCAAGGGCGAAGGCGGCAACACGCGACAAGGCATCTATTGCTTCACCGCCTCGGGCAAGCTGCTCGCCTATCGCAACCACCACGACGCCGGCGTCATGCTCGACGAATTCCGTCGCGCCCTCGACAAGTTCGCGAAGCTGCCGCCAGAAGATCGCGAGCCAGGCGCGGTCGAAGTCCCGCCGCTCGACGACGCCAAGCTCGACCAGCGCTACGCGCGCAAATTGCCCACGGGTGCGATTGCGGTACGCGTGTTCGCCCGAGCACTCGAACGCGACGCCGACGGCAAATGCCGGACGTGCGCCGCCGAGTCCGGCAAGCCGAGCTACGGGCTGCTGTCGTCGCTCGATCACCTGTGGATCATGCCCGACGAATGGCGTGCGCTCGCCCCGCGCGGCGCCAAAGTCGGCGACGAGTTTGCCGTACCGGCCGCGGTCGCCCAGCGAATCGCCCGCTACCACCTCATCGACAACACGCGCGGCGAACCGGCGATGTGGCGTCGCGAGGAAGTACGCAAGAACGCCATGACGCTCACCGTCATCGAGGCGACCGCAACCGCGCTCAAGCTCCGCCTCGACGGCGAAGTGCTGCTGTCGACCGACGCGGAAGCCGAAAAAGCCAAACGCGGTTACGACGCCCGCCTCCTCGGCCACATCGAACTCGACCGCGCCAAACCCGCGGTTCAACGTTTCGACATCGTCGCGCTCGGCGACCACTGGGGCGAGTCGACGTACACGCGCGGGGCGCGGCCGGGGCGAACGCCGTTCGGTATCGCGTTCGAGTTGGCCGACGGCAAGCAAGCCGCCGATGCGGTGCCGCCGCAAGCTTCGCGGGAAATCGGAGGATATTTAAGGCCGTAGTCGCTCGAAGAATGGCCTTTGCGAGTTGAGTTTCTGGACACGGCGACGAATCTGGGACAAGATTGCAGTAAAGGACGGAACCCTCAACGGATGGGTTTCTCATTCCGCCGCAAAAACCGCAATCACGAATAGCCATGTCGTCCACGAAGCATAACGCCACTGTGTGCACCAACCGATTGCGTGTTCTTGCTTCGGTCTTAGGCTTGATATGCGGTGCGCTGCCGCTCTCAGCGAGCCGCGCCGCCGAGGCGATCAAGTCCACGGACTTCGCCGAACTGCACAAACTCATTCAACCTAGCGAAAAGGAATCGGCCTGGCTTTCGATCAACTGGCACACGGACCTCTGGAAAGCCCGCGAAAAAGCCGCGGCCGAGGGCAAGCCGATCTTGCTTTGGGAAATGGATGGGCATCCGCTCGGTTGCACGTGAAACAACGGCATTGAGGGCCGTGTGTCCACATTCGCAAACGAGTACGTTATCAAGTTCGTCAACGAGAATTTCATTCCCGTGGCCGGCGACGATTGGTATCAGCGCCAGCGTGACGACCCCGTCGGCAAGTTCTTTCGCGCGGTCGCCAAGCAAGGACCGCGCGGCGGCGCGAGCGACGACACGAATCAGGGCGTTTACTGTTTCACCGCCTCGGGTAAGCTGCTCTGGTTCGGCAACTCCGCCAATGTTGGACAGAACCTTGCTGCCTATCGCCAGGCCGTTTTCGCGTTTCGCCGCCTGCCGGCCGAGGAGCGCGAGCCAGGCGCGGTGAAGGTTCCGCCGCTTGACGAGAAGAAGGTCGACGAACAGTTTACCCGCAAGCTGCCCGAGGGCGCGATCGCCGTCCGCGTATTTGCCCGGGCCCTCGAGCGCGACGAAAATGGCAAATGCAGCGCTTGCGAAATCAAGTCGAACAATGCAAAGGCAAAGGTCGGCCTGCTCTCGTCGCTAGACCATATGTGGATTCCCGCCGAAGAATGGCGGAAGCTCATTCCGCGCGAAGCAAAGCCGGGCGACAAGATCACGATGCCACAGGCGATCTCCATGCGAATCGCCCGCTACCATTTGATCGACAACACCCGCGGCGAGCCGGACATGTGGAAGGCCGAGCACGTGCGCAAGAACGAAATCTCGCTCACGGTCGTCGAGGCGACACCGGATGTGCTCAAGCTACGACTCGATGGCAATGTGCTGCTTTCGACATCCGACGAGATTCCGGCAACCTCCGCCGAGGTCCAACGAGGCGAGCGCGGGTACGATGTGGCGCTGCTAGGTGGTATTCAAGTCGACCGCAAGACGACTGCCATCACGAAATTTAATGTCGTCGCGCTCGGCGATCACTGGGGCACAAGCCGATACACGGGCCAGCCGCGACCCGGCAAAACGCCGCTGGGCATCGCCTTCGAACTCGCCGACGGCAAGCAAGCGGCAGACGTCGTCCCGCCACAGGCTTCGCGGAAGTGGGAAGAGTATTTAATACCGGGCGGTTAGCTAGGCTTTGTCGGAAATGTGCTCTTGGCTCGTGATGCCTGGTTGGCGCACACTGGTGTGCTCGGTTGGGTTGTTTCCAGGCCACGGAGGGCACGATCATGTTACGGCATCAGCTTTCGGATGAACAATGGGACTTGATT
>JAJDEG010000615.1 GCA_029259895.1 Planctomycetota bacterium | reverse complement strand
ACAGCTAAACCTGGTGCCTGGCTTCGATTGGTGGAGCCTCAAGGTGTTCACCACGACCCGCGTGTTCCTGATCGTCGTACTGTTCGGTTCGGGCACCGACTTCTGCCTGTTTCTCATCAGCCGCTATCGCGAGGAACTCGAACACGGTCGCGGACCCGATTCGGCGATCATCCGCGCCCTGGGCAACGTCGGCGAGGCGCTCGCCGGAAGCGCGCTGACCACGATGATCGGCCTCGCTGCGATGATCTTCGCCGAGTTCGGAAAATACCGTAACAGCGGACCGTCGATCGCCACTTGCCTCGGTGTCGCGCTGCTGGCCTGTGTGACGCTCGCGCCCGCCCTGCTCGCCGCCATTGGTCCGCGCGTCTTTTGGCCGTCGCGATTGCAGCGGATCCGCAAAGACGAATCGCTAGACGAAGCCGTGGCCGGCGCAGGCCGCTTTGGCTGGCTGTGGAATCGTATCGCCGAGACGACGATCGAACGGCCTGGCACGGTGCTGATTGCAGCGATCGTCTTAATGGCGCCGCTCGGCATCGCCGGAGTTCTTCGCAGCGAGCCAACCTACGACATCCTCGAAGAACTCGGCCGCACGCGCACCAGCGTCGTCGGCACGCGAATGCTCGAACGCCACTTCTCCGCCGGCGAAACCGCGCCGCTCGCCGTTCTGGCCCACGTCGAAGCCGGCGGCCTCAACGAAGCCGACGCGGTTTGGAAATCGATGCCCGCCCTGTGGAACGAACTCCGCGAGATCGAGGGCGTGCGCAGCGTCCGCTGTTTGCCGCGACCGTTGGGCGAACCGATCAAAGTCACACGGCTATTCGACAACGATCGTCCCTCCGCCGGTACGTTTGCCAAAGCGCGAGAGCAATACCTCAGCCAAACGGCAAACTTCGAGGGCAAGATCGCGCGATTTGACGTGATCCTTTCGCATACACCGTTCTCTCGCGAGGCCATCGCCGTTCTCGATGCCATCGAACGGCGACTTGAAACGATTGCCGGCGAACGAACCGGCGAGAAAACCGATCGGGAACCGCCCGCTTCCGAATCGTCATCGGAATCGCCATCGAAATCGGCAACCGAAGCGCACGCCGCCGCCCTCGGCACGTGGCGCGGCGCGGATTTCTACTACGCCGGTACGGTCGCCGGCATTCGCGACCTCGTGGCCGTCACGCAGCGCGACGAACGCAAAATACAGATTCTCGTCGTCGCCGGCGTCGCCGCGATCTTGCTCATCTTGCTCCGCCGACCGGTTGTCTGCGCCTATCTCATCCTCACCGTCGTCGGCACGTATCTCGTCACGATCGGTACGACGGAACTCGTGTTCCGCGCCGCCTACGGCGACACGTTCGTCGGACTCGATTGGAAGGTTTCCGTGTTCCTGTTCGTGTTGCTCGTCGCCATTGGGCAGGACTACAACGTCTATCTCACCACCCGCGTCTTCGAGGAGCAGCGTCGCCGCGGACCGAAAGACGGCTTGCGATTCGCCATCGTCCGCACCGGCGGCATCATCACCAGTTGCGGCGTCATCATGTCCGGCACCTTCATTTCGTTGGTCACCGGTTCGCTACGGTTCATGGTCGAGCTCGGCTTCGCCCTCTCGCTGGGCGTGATGCTAGATACGTGCGTCGTCCGCCCCGTGCTCGTGCCGGCCTTCCTGGCGCTACGCATGCGCATCGGAGAAGCGCTAGGACGTCAATGGACGTAACGTAGGGTGGGTCGAACGAAGTGAGGCCCACCAGACGCACTCAATCGAACGCCTCGACGAGCGACTTCACCGACTCGGCCACCAATCGATAGCTCGCGTCGCTGTATCCGCCGCTGAGCAACATCGCCGTCGCGATGCCCCGTTCGCGCAATTGCCCGACAACGAAAAGATCGCGCGCCAGCACGCCTTCGGCCGACACCGCCAAACCGCCCAGCGCGTCGCCGGCGAAGATGTCCGTTCCGGCGTTGTAGATGGCCAATCCGATGCGCTCGCCACGCGCGACGGAATCCAAGAACCCCGGCAGTCGATCGCGTAACAGCCCCAGATATGTATCGTCGCCGCAACCGCCGGCGAGCGGCACGTCGCAGTCGATTCGCTCCCGCGCCGCGCGATCGTAGGCCGGATAAATCCCCACGTTGTAGGCGTCGAACAGGAACAACCGCGAATCGACCATGAAACAGTGGCTAACGCCGTTGCCCTGATGGGCGTCGAGGTCGATGTATGCGATGCGGTCGCTCTCGGCCAACAGTCCCTCGCGTCGCAGGTCCGCCACGGCGATGGCAATGTCGGCGTAAAAGCAAAATCCCTCGGCGCCGGCCGGCTTGGCGTGGTGATACCCGCCGCTGAGATTCACGGCCACGCCAGTTGAAATCGCCTCGCGCGCCGCCACGACGGTCCCCATCGTCCCCCACCGCATCGGCCGCAGCACCATGCGATCGGTCAGCCATGCCGGCAACTTAGCCACCAGCGGCACTTCGACCGCCGCCGCCAGAAACGCCGGCGTACGCAGCATTTCCAAGTACGCCTCGGTGTGAACCCACAACAACTCTTCGCGGCCAATCTCCCGCGGCGGAGCGACCGTTAATTCACCGAGCCGCGGCCCAAGCCACGCGCCAAGCTGCCGATACGCCCGGCTGTACTTGCGCAGATCGAACGGATGCACGCGCCGGCCAAGATAATGGGCCGGCAGGTCGTACTTCGGGCTATAAACGATACGCATCGCGCCGGGCCGCCTTGTCGTTTCTGCTCAACTGTGGCCCGATTCCTAAAGTTGTGGCCAGTTTCCTCGCGTTGTGTCCGGTCTCTCTCCCGACCGGGCCACAGCTTCGCCGTTGCATTCCCTTTCCAACTCACCGAATT
>JAJDEG010000614.1 GCA_029259895.1 Planctomycetota bacterium | reverse complement strand
GAACTTTAGCGTCGGCAGCGTCGACGGATCGCGCATTCGCGTCGACGGCGGCAACAATCCGAATCCCAACGCTTTGACGGGCGACTTCATCTTCGACGACGGCGACAATCAGGCCGTGATCTTGTTCTTCGGCGGCGCGGGCAGCTTGCCGGCCGGCACATGGCGGGTCGACGCCTACATCTTCGACGCCGAAGCGGACCTCGGCCCACAGATCGTAGGTCTTCGCGCGAACGCCGTCGAGACGATCATCAGCGACTCCGTGTTGCCCGACGCGAACAACGCGGCGATCTCGTTCGAGTTCATCAGCGACGGGACGAGCGCGTACGACCTGTTCGTTCGCGAGAATAACACGCTCTCCCAATCGCGGCTCAACGCCGTCAAGTTGACCTACGTGCCGGAGCCTTCGTCGGGCGTGTTGGCATTGTTGGGCGCAGCGGTAGGGCTGGCGATGTGGCGACGGCGCAAGGTTCGCTAGTCGCCTGCTGAGAGATGACCCGCTGAGCGATGCGCGGTGCCCGTGCGTCGAGTCCCGCCTGTCGGCGAAGCGCTTGGGCGCATCGATCCCGTCGGTTTTGCTGGCGCGAATCGAGTTCTTTCATTGCCCTCAGCGCCGCGCCGCCGCTTTGGCCTTTCTTGGGGCGAGTGGCCGGCTTTTCTCGCGATCCGCAATTGGTTCGTTCGTAGTTTGACTTGCGCAAACGTCGGGCTGTCGATCCGTGGTGCGATCCGCGGCAAACGCGACGGTCGCGGGCGAGCAGTGCCGGGCGGCTTGCTTGGAGTTTCGATGGCCAATTGTATTTGCCGGCATGGTTCCCGGTTCACACTGGCAGAGCCAGTGGCACGCCGCGATGATGGAGGGGCGGCTGGTTTGCGGGCACTTCATGTCGAAGTGGATCGGCGGTGTTGTCGGTGCCGGCCTGCCGTCTAACCTACCACTTAGGGAGATTTCGTTTATGGCGTTGTTCGCTGATTGCCCGAAATGCGGAGCACGTTACGACATTGGAGGCGTCGCGGCAAATCAGGCATTGGCCTGCAAGAAATGCGGCACGACATTCACCGTCGCGGCCTCGACCGCCCCGCCATCGAACGCGCCGCCACCTCCGACCGACTCGATGAACGACTTCGTGGCGATGATGCGCAGCGATTCAACGTCGACGGACGCGAACGAAGGCAATGGCGGCATCGCCGAGACGATCGCCCGATTGCGCGGCGGCGATTGGAATTTCGAGCCGCTGTTCACGGTCGGCGTGGTGATGTTGGTGTTTGCGTACATGCTATCCGTCATCGACGGTGCGGCGGTGGCCCGAGCGCGGGCCGCTCTTGTGGAATTGGAACTCGAGTTTCGCGACGACAACGAATCGTTGATCGGCGAGTTGAACGCTGCGGACCGAGGCGTTCTCAAAGCGCGTGAAGCCGTCGTGGAACGGGAAAACAGCGCGGCGGCGGACGACGAAAGGCTGCGGGGAGCGGTGGATGCGCTCACCAAGGCGGAACGGGCTCGCAGCAAGAAACTCGCTGAGATTCAACGCGCGTCGCGGTTGTACAAGCTCGAACGGGAACGCGACATCGATCGCGACATCCTATCGCAGAGCATCGACAGCGACACGAACGGCTATTGGTACGCGTGGCTGCAACTGCCCGGATTCGTGTGCCTGTTTCTCGGCAGCATCGCGTATCTGCGGTGCGATTCGCGGGTGAAGCGCGTGACGGCGTCGATTATCCTGACGATCTCGCTGTGCGTTCTCGTGATGCTGCACCTCGTTCCCGGCACGCTGAGGTCGCAGAGTTTGTTCAACATCGGAGGCACGCGCGACGTGACGTACATTGAAGACGAACGAGGCGACGGCTCGCGACGCCCGGGGGACTTTCGGCGGTAGACTGGTGCCTTGCGGCGCGCCGGCGAATTCTCGCGATCGCGGGGGCACAGCGAGGCTTTGCCAATACGGGAGATGTACGAATGGCCGATTCGCCCATGCTTCTTTCGATCACGCCGTTTCTGATGTTTTCGGGTCAGGCCGAAGAAGCGATGAATCTGTACGTCGGTCTGTTTGCGAACTCCGAGGTCGTGAGCATCGAAAAGTACGGCGCGAACGATGGCGGCGCGGAAGGCACCGTCAAAGTCGCCACGATTTCGCTCAGCGGTCAACGCATCATGTGCATCGATAGCCCCGTCGAGCACGCGTTCGGCTTCACGCCGGCGACATCGCTTTACGTCGCTTGCGATGACGTCGACGAGATCAATCGCAACTTCGACGTGCTGTCGCAGGGCGGCGAGGTGATGATGCCGCTGGACGAACATCCATTCAGCAAGCGGTTTGCGTGGCTCGCCGCTCGCTTCGGCGTGTCCTGGCAATTGGCGGCCAGTTGACGCCGGGGGTCGGTTGGCCGGCAGTTGCACGACGAAAGCGTGGCGATTGAAAGACGCCCGTCCTCGATTTTGCCGTCGCGGCGACGTGGTGCCGAACGGCAGTTTCGTCAGGCACAGGGGTGCCTGACCTACGACCTTTTTTGGCTACAATGATGCGAACCCTCATTCCAGGATCCGTGTCACGGAGCGGTATGACACAAGGAGGAGAATGATGATTTGGGAATCGCATTACTGGAAGGACGACCTGAAGAGACAGGCCAAATGGTTACGTTCTCGGCGGAGAAAGGCAACCTGGGCAGATGGATCGGTCGCGCGCCTTGAAAAAAGCGTCATGCTTGGCTTCTACGCCATTCGGAAATTAGCGGAGGCAGCCAAGATCTCAAATGTTAACGTCAGCCGGGAGATCCAGATTACGGCGTTTCCTTGGTCGGGAAAGGTCGTTACAAGACTTAATTGGCACAGGATAGACGAACTCTACGACTTTGAATCGATTCAGGCACTGACTGTCGATACGATCTTCCTGTGCCATCAATTTGTCCACAGCTACGTGTTTTGTCCGTTGTTCGATGAGCAAGGCGGCCTGAAGGGAATCTACTTCACGTCTGACCGATATAGAAACGATCGACTTCACTGCATCACGGTTGAACAGATTATTGAGCTATTCAGGCAGATTGGGAATGATTACCCGTCTGAACAACGGTGGAACTTCAATAATGACAAGCAAGATTACGAAGTGACTTCTACGTGAAAAGTTCGCGGGTCGGCGTCGAAAGGAATAATGATCGCCACCCCGGTGTCATTTCATTACATCTTTTGATGGCGAATCTGCTTCGTTACGCGGGCCGTTGAGAAGTTCGTCGACTTCCGCTTCGGTCAGGCGGAGGGATTGGATGCTGGTGGCCCGTTGCGTTGCGGGGTCGATTTCTACGATCGCGCCGTTGAGTCTTACGTCGGCGGTGGCTACGTCGAAGTGTTCGGGGAAGAACGTTCTTGTAACTTCCATCACCGGTTCGATGCGACGGCCGATGATGCTTTCGTGGGGGCCGGTCATGCCTAGGTCGCATTGGAAGGCCGTGCCGCCGGGGAAGATTTGGGCGTCGGCCGTGGCGACGTGCGTGTGGGTGCCGAGGACCGCCGAGACGCGGCCGTCGAGGTGGCGGCCCATCAGTTGCTTGTCGCTGGTGGCTTCGGCGTGGAAGTCGACGATGATGGCGGCCAGCTTGGAGGACTCGTCGGCGGGCAGACTGGCCACGACGTCGGCCAGAACGCGGTCGGCGGCGTTGAACGGGCAATCGACCGGTCGCATGAAGACGCGGCCCATCAGGCTGATGACGGCGACTTTTTCTCCGCCGCGCGTGGTGAGCAGCATGAACTCGCGGCCGGGCGAACTGGGCGGGTAGTTGGCCGGCTTGACGATGTTCGGTTCGCTTTCGAGGATGCCGCAGATTTCGCGGCGGCGATAGATGTGGTCGCCGAGCGTGATGCCGTCGACGCCGGCTTCGATCAGTTCGCGGTAGATTTCGGGCGTGATGCCCGAGCCGCCGGCGGCGTTCTCGGCGTTGGCGATCACCAAGTCGAGGCGTTCACGTTCGATGAGCGCAGGGACAGCCTTGACGACGATTCGCCGTCCGGGTTTGCCGACGATGTCGCCGATGTGGAGGATTCGCACGGGAACAGGGAGCAGGGAGCAGGGGTAAGGGGCTGGCGGTCGGGGAGCTTACGCGCTAGCGGCCAGGCCTTTTACTACGTCGGTGCGGTAGGCGTTTAGGGCTGGTAGGTAGCCTACTACGGATGCTAGGACGACGAGGCCGGGGACTACGATTAGGCTGCGCCAGTCGAAGGAGAGTAGGCCGACGGTGACGCCGGTGTAGTCGACGATCCAGGGGGCCGCGGCGGCGACGATGGCGTGGCCGAGGACGAAGCCGGCCGCACCGCCGATGAGCGAGAGGAGGATCGATTCGCAGAGGATGACGAGCATGACCGTGGCGCGGCTGGCGCCGAGGGCACGCATGACGGCGATCTCGTGGCGGCGGCCGAGCATCGTGTTGTAGATGCCGACCATCACGCCGATGCCGGCGACGATGACGGTGAGTACGGTGAGGCCCATCAGAATGTAGGTGGTCGGGGCGACGAAGCGTTCGAGGACCCGAGTGACCATTTCGACGGGCTGGGCCGCTTGGGCGACGTCGGAACGGTTGATGATGCGGAATTCGTTGCCGGCGGCGGCGTCGGCCATGCTTTGAGCCACGTTGGCCGGGTAGACGCTGAACTCGTCGCCACCGTAGCGGACGAGGATGGCGGTTACTTGTTTGAGGTCGTCGGGAATGTCTTGAACGTGCGGTTCGGCTTTGTCGTCGGCTTTGTTGTCGACGGGTTTATCGGTGAGATTATCGGTGGGCGGCGATGCGGCGGCACCATTTTTTTCCGGTTCGGGCGCGTGGCCTTCGATGCGGAAGAAGCCTTCCATGTGGATGAATAGAGCGCGGTCGTTCGGCGTGCCGGTGGGGGCGAGGATGCCGACGACCTTGAATTGGTTCTCTTCGTGGACCTGGCCTTCTTCGCCGGTGCCGTGCGTGGGGGCGAAGGTGTCGCCGAGGCCGAGGCCGGTGCGGCGGGCGACTTCGGCTCCGACGACGGCTTGGTTCCAACCGGACTGGTCGGCGGCGAAGCATTCGCCCTTGGAATATGCGTACTTTGTGTTAGGGGCGTACTCAAAATCGAAGAGCGCCGGCAGCGTGGCGACGACGCGGTATCCTTGGTAATTGTCGCCGAGGCAAATGGGGACGGCGACCTCGACGTACTTGGCTCGCTCCGGCACGACCGGCTTGCCGTCGGCGTCGGTCGTTCGCAGGAATTCCTTGTAGTAACTGAACGGAATCGGCACCTCGGGGCGGCCGATGTGGAAGACCGTGCTCATGACGAGCTCGAGCTTGCTGCCGTTCTTGCCGCCGACGATGAGGTGATAGCCGAGAGAACGGTTGCGGTTGAACGATTCTTCGACCACGGCGTAGGTGGTGATGACGGCCACGACCAGGGCCACGCCGAGGGCCATCGAGAGGCAGGTGAGCGTGCTGGTGAGCGGCCGCTGTTGGAGACTGCGCCAGGCGATTTTCCAGAGGTTCATACGGCGGCTCCCACGCGGTTGATTTCCTCGAGCCGCTCGACGCGATCGAACTGGGCGGCGATTTCCGTGGCGTGTGTGACGAGCATCAGGGCGACTTCTTCATCGTGACACGACTGGCGGATGAGGTCGATCAAGTTTTGTTGATTGCCGGCGTCGACGTTGGCGGTCGGTTCGTCGGCGAGGAGCAGCTTCGGGCGGTTCGCGAGCGATCGGGCGACGGCGACGCGCTGTTGCTCGCCAACGGAGAGCATGGAGGGCTTGTGCGATAGGCGTTTCGAGAGGCCGACGCGGTCTAGCAATGCCGTGGCGCGGGCGGGATCGGCCCGTTGGCCGGTGAAGGCCATGCCGAGGAGCACGTTTTCGAGGGCCGAAAAGGCGGGGAGCAGGTTGAACGTCTGGAAAACGTAGCCAATCTTCTGGGCGCGGAGGCGGTCGCGCTGCGGCTCGGAGAGGTGGGCGACGTCCTGGCCGTCGACGATGACCTCGCCAGAATCGGGGCGGGTGATGCCGCCAATGACGTGCAGCAGCGTCGACTTGCCACTGCCGCTGCGGCCGACGAGGACCATTTGCTCGGCGGCGGCGAGGGCGAACGACTCGATGTCGATCACCGGCAGGACATTGCCGTTCGGCTCGACGTACGACTTGCGGACGTTGACCAAACGGAGCATGGCAGAGCGGGGACTGGGGGCTGGACGCTGGGCGGATTCGTCGCGCCGACTCGTAGGGTGGGTCGAACGGAGTGAGGCCCACCTGAATTCAGTCACATGGTGGGCCTCACTCCATTCGACCCACCCTACATGAACGTCGACATGCATGGCACGTCGTTGCATCTGGATTGTAGGCGTAGCGCTGGCGATTGCCTACCACGGCGTCATGCCGCCGTTGACGCAAATCGTCTGGCCGGTGATGAACGAGGCTTCCTCGCTGGCGAAATAATGGACCGCGTGGGCGACATCGTCGGGCTTTCCCCAGCGGCCGACGGGGATCAGCTTGCGGTAGCCTTCCTTCTTCTCGGCGGGGTCGTTCTCGTGGCGTTCGACGGGAATCCAGCCAGGGGCGACGGAATTGACCGTGATGCCGAACGGGGCCAACTCGGTGGCCATGCTCCGCGTCCAGCCGTTTTGGCCGCCTTTTGCGGAAACGTAGGCACTGAAATTGCCGACCGACCGTTGAAAGACTTCGCTGGAGATGTTGACGAAGCGGCCCCACTTTTTCGCCTTCATGGCGGGGAGCATTTGGCGGGCGAGCAAGTACGGGCTTTTGATGAAGAAGTCGATCATCGTCTGGTAGTGCTTCCAGGTGTACTCCTCGATGGGCAACTCCGGCTGGTCGGGCGTGGCGTTGGCGACGACGATGTCGATGTCGCCGAACTTTTTCTTGACGGCGGCGGCGACGTCGGCGACGCCTTCGGCGGTGGAGACGTCGCCGCGGACGAGGATG